>NZ_JAAAFV010000031.1:294328-336560 GCF_019352915.1 Pseudomonas sp. Xaverov 259
AGACTTTTTGGTTACTTTTGTGTCTTTACAAAAGTGACCCGCCGTCAGGGCGGAACCCCAAGCCGCCATCACCGCAGCAACGGATATGTACACCACCAAAAGACCGCCACAGCACGCAAACCAGCCCCCACCTGCTCAGATCGCAGCTAACGCAACCGAGGTGGCAGCCGTGCGAGTTTCTACGCCGAGCTTCACATACACATGCTCCAAATGCTTGTTCACAGTGCGCGGGCTCAACCCCAGGATATCGCCAATATCCCGATTGGTTTTCCCACACGCCACCCAGCGCAGTACCTCCACCTCACGCTCGGTCAACTGAAACCTGGCCGATAACAGCCTCTGCGCCGGTGCGTCCTCCAGGGTCAACACACTCGGTTGCGTCGCCGCGCGTGCCGACAGCAGGATGCGCGACGTGCGCAAATGCGCCGCCACCCGCGCCAGCACTTCATCGGTCTGGATCGGCTTGGTCACGTAATCACTGCCGCCCACCTCAAAGCCCTGCACCACATGCTTGCTGTCGGTCAGCCCGGTCATGAACACCACCGGGATGTCCGCACTCTCAGGTTGCGCCTTGAGCCGACGGCAGGTTTCGAAGCCATCCAGGCCAGGCATCATCGCGTCCAGCAGTATCAGGTCGGGGCGCCTGCGTTGCACGCGGTTCAAGGCGCTGAGGCCATCGAGGGCCACCAGCACCATGTAGCCGGCGTCGTCGAGGGCGTCCGAGAGCATGGCGAGGTTGTCCGGTGTGTCGTCGACGATCAGCACCACGCCGGGTTCAGTGCTGCGGGTGAGTGCATTCATCTTCGGCCTCCTTAAGCGTTCGGTTGAGTTCATCCAGGCGGAAACCCTTGAGCAAACCACGCACTTTGCTGATGAAGGGTTCAGCGTCCGGGTTGCGTTCCAAGATAGTGTCGAGTTTTTCATGCAGGCCGCGCACATAGCCGATGGCGCTGAGTTCGGCGAGCACGGCGAGGTCTTCGCGGCTGGGCAGCACGCTGTGCCGCGCGGGTGCCATGAAGGTTTTGGTGCGGCGCAGCCATTGCAGGTCCAAATGCTGTTGCAGGCTCCCGAGCAGCTCCGGGGTGCGCACCGGTTTGGCCAGGTAGTCGTTGCAGGCGGCGGCAATACTGCGTTCACGGTCGTCGGTAAAGGCGTTGGCCGAGATCACGATAATAGGCGCGGTGGACAGCGCATTGCGGCGGATCAAGCGGCTGGTCTCATAGCCATCCAGGGTCGGCATCGACAGGTCCATCAGGATTAGGTCCGGCGCCATTAACGCCACCTGGCGGATCGCATCCTGGCCATTACTCGCCTGGATCACTTCAAAGCCCAAGGGCGTGAGCAGGCCGCTGAGCACTTTGCGATGGTCCACATGGTCGTCCACCACCAGGATGCGTCGGCGTGCGCCCTGATAACCGACAATGTCATGCTCCACATGCACCACCGCTTGCGGGGCGCGTACCTGGGACAGAAACAGGCGCACCTGGAAGCAGGTGCCCTTGTCCCGTTCACTGGTCACGCGCAGCTCGCCGCCCATCAGCGCGGTGAGCATGCGCGTGATGGTCAGCCCCAGGCCCACGCCCTTGTCCTGGCGCATCAGGTCGCCGCGTTCGAACGGCTGGAAGATCCGTTCGATCTGCTCCGGGTCAATGCCAATGCCGGTGTCGATGATTTCGAAGTTGGCGGTTTCGCGCATGTAGCTGACCCGCAGGCACACTTCGCCGCTGTCGGTGAAGTTCACGGCGTTGCCGAGCAGGTTGATCAGGATCTGTCGCACGCGTTTTTCATCACCGCGCACTACGGCCGGGATCTTGCCCACGCAGTCCAGGCGAAACCCCAGGCCTTTGTCCTGGGCCTGGGGCGTGAACATCTGTTCCAAGTCATGGATCAGCTCGGGGAAGGGGATTTCGGTAAGTTCCAGGCGCAGCTTGCCGGCTTCGATCTTGGCCACATCCAGCAAGCCATCGATCAGCGACACCAGGTGCGAGCCGCTGCGCAGGATGGTCGCCAGGGCGTCCTGATGTTGCTCGGGCATGGCCGGGTCGCGCTGCAGAATCTGGGTGAACCCGAGGATGCTGTTGAGCGGCGTGCGCAGTTCGTGGGACAAGCCAGTGACATAGCGACTCTTGGCCGCGTTGGCGGCTTCCGAGGCTTCCTTGGCCTGTTGCAGCGCCTGGTCGGTGAGGCTGTGGGCGTCGATTTCCTGCATCAGCAGCAGGGTCTGGCGGTCGGATTCTTCCTGGGCGACGCGCCGGCTTTCGCGGGTCAGCACCACCCACCAGGCGAGTACGGCGGCCAATACCGACAGGGTCAGGAAGGCCTTGAAGAAGGCTTGGTAAAGGGTTTCCGAATGCGGCAAACCCTGGGCAGCCTGCACGTAGATCAGCGCCAGTGCCCCCGCAAGCATCAGCACCAGCGCCAGCAACAACCCCAGGTAATGCGCTAACCGTGTGTGCAAACGCGGCATCAAGGTGTTGGGTAGTAACCCGCGCAACAGGCTTTCAAACTGGTTGGCCAGCCGCCCATGGGGTTTGCAGCGGTCACCGCAGCGCGCATCCAGTGAGCAGCACAACGAGCAGATTGGCGTGCTGTAGGCTGGACAGAACGCCATGTCGGCGGTTTCGAACGGGTTGCTGCACAGGCCGCAGACCGCGTGGGTTGCAGGCGCTATCGGGTGAATCAAATGCACAGGGCTGGTGCGTGCGATGTAGTACTTGCCGCGCGTCAGCCATGCGAGCAGCGGCGCCATCACCAGCGCCGTTCCCAGTGCCACGAACGGCGGTGCAGCCTCGGCCAGCGCGCCGAACAGGCCGAAGTGGGCGAGGATCGACAGCAGCGACGCGATCAGCATCGAGCCGACGCCCACCGGGTTGATATCGTAGAGGTGCGCGCGCTTGAACTCGATGTGTTTGGGCGACAGGCCCAGCGGCTTGTTGATCACCAGGTCCGCCACCAGCGTGCCGATCCAGGCAATCGCGATATTGGCGTACAGCCCCAGCACCTGATCGATCACATCGAATACGCCCAGCTCCATCAGCATCAGCGCGATGGCCACGTTGAACACCAGCCACACCACGCGGCCGGGGTGGCTGTGGGTAACGCGGGCGAAGAAGTTCGACCAGGCCAGGGAGCCGGCGTAGGCGTTGGTCAGGTTGATTTTCATCTGCGAAATGAACACGAACAGCACCATGGCACCGAGTGCCCATTCCGGCGAGCTGAACACGTAGCGGAACGCGACCAGGTACATCTGGGTCGGCTCGGCGGCGCGCTCCATGGGGATTTCATGTTGCAGGGCCAAGAATGCCAGGAACGCGCCGGCGAACATTTTCAATGCGCCGGGGATGATCCAGCCGGGGCCGGCGCAGAGCAGAGCGGCCCACCAGCGTTTGCGGTTGGCGGCGGTTTTTTCCGGCAGGAAGCGCAGGTAGTCGACCTGTTCGCCGATTTGCGTCACCAGCGACAGCGCCACGGTGCAAGCCGCGCAGAACGCCAACAGGTTAAAACTGCCGCCATCGCCGCTGCGCCCGACAAAGCTGGTCCAGTCGCTGAAAGCGTCGGGGTTTTTCCACCACACGAAGCCGTACGGCAGCACCAGCAACAGCAGCCAGATCGGCTGCGTCCACAGTTGCAGGCGGCTGATCAGGGTAACGCCATAGGCCACCAGCGGAATCACCAGCAGCGAACAGATCACGTAGGCGATGGCCAGCGGAATATGGAAATACAGCTCCAGCGCCAGGGCCATGATCGCCGCTTCCAGGGCGAAGAACAGGAAGGTGAAACTGGCGTAGATCAGCGAGGTGATGGTCGAGCCGATATAGCCAAAACCGGCGCCGCGGGTCAGCAGGTCCATGTCCACGCCGTAGCGTGCCGCGTAATAACTGATGGGCAGGCCGGTGAGGAAGATCACCAGGCTGATGGTCAGGATCGCCCAGAAGGTGTTGGTGAAACCGTAACTCAAGGACAGCACACCGCCGATGGCTTCGAGCGCCAGGAACGACACCGCGCCCAGGGCCGTGTTGGCGATGCGCAGTTCCGACCATTTGCGAAACGACTTGGGCGTGTAGCGCAGGGCATAGTCTTCCATGGTCTCGTCAGCGACCCACGTGTTGTAGTCGCGGCGGATCTTGATGATGCGCTGGGTGCCGGAAGGAGGGTGCACGGTGGGAGGCTCCGGGAAGAGGGCGGGTATAAATGAGCAAGTTCCATGCCCCGATTCAAAATGTGGGAGCTGGCTTGCCTGCGATGGCGCTGGGTCAGCCACTGCAGATGTGACTGGATAGACCGCTATCGCAGGCAAGCCAGCTCCCACATTGATCTGCGGTGGCGGGGCGGGCGCGATCCTGCCCTGAAAAGGTGCGCAGCGGCATACGTCAAATGACGTACCCCGTTACGTCAGGCTGCGTATACCCGTGCTGGCTGCCTGCCGCCATGCTGAACCCCTCATTGCAGAGGAGTCGCCCCATGGCATCACGATTGATTCGCTCCACACCGCTGTTGGCCTTGTCATTACTGGCGGCCGCTCTGTTCAGCCAGGGCGTGCTGGCCGATAACGAAGGCTTGGCCGTGACCCCCACCGAAGTCACTGTCGGCCAGTTGCACTCGGCCACCGGCACCATGGCGATTTCCGAGACCGGCTCGATCCAGGCCGAGCGCCTGGCCATCGAGCAGATCAACGCCTCGGGCGGGATTCTGGGACGCCAAATCAAGGTGATCCAGGAAGACGGCGCCTCCGACTGGCCGACCTTCGCGGAAAAAGCCAAGAAGCTGCTGGTCAACGACAAGGTCGCTGCCGTGTTCGGCTGCTGGACCTCGGCCTCACGCAAAGCCGTGCTGCCGATCTTCGAGAAAGAAAACGGCTTGCTCTACTACCCGACCTTCTACGAAGGCCTCGAACAGTCGAAAAACGTGATCTACACCGGCCAGGAAGCGACCCAGCAGATCCTCGCCAGCCTCGATTGGATCGCCAAGACCAAAGGCGCCAAGACGTTCTACCTGGTCGGCTCGGACTATATCTGGCCGCGCACCTCGATGAAGATCGCGCGCAAGCACATTGAAAACGTGCTGCACGGCACGGTGGTTGGCGAAGACTACTACCCGCTGGGCAACACCCAATTTGGTTCGCTGATCAACAAGGTCAAGCTGAAGAAACCGGATGTGGTCTTCGCAGCGGTCGTGGGCGGCTCCAACGTGGCGTTCTACAAACAGCTCAACGCGGCGGGTGTGAATTCATCCAAGCAAACATTGCTGACCCTGTCGGTCACCGAAGACGAACTGCTGGGCATCGGCGGCGAAAACATGGCCGGTTTCTATGCCTCGATGAAGTACTTCCAGAGCCTGGACAACCCCAACAACAAGGCCTTCGTTGCAGCCTTCAAGGCCAAATACGGCAAGGACGCGGTGATCGGCGACGTGACCCAGGCCGCCTACCTCGGGCCGTGGTTGTGGAAAGCAGCGGTGGAGAAGGCCGGCAGTTTCGACGTGGATAAAGTCGTCGCTGCAAGCCCTGGCATCGAGCTGAAAAACGCGCCGGAAGGCTACGTTAAGGTCCACGAAAACCACCACCTGTGGAGCAAGTCGCGCATCGGTGAAGTGCAGCCTGATGGCCAGTTCAAGGTGATCTACGAGTCGGATCTGATCGAGCCGAACCCGTTCCCCAAAGGCTATCAATAAGTTTCAGGCACCCACAGATCCAACTGTGGGAACTGGCCTTGTGTGGGAGCTGGCAAGCCAGCTCCTACATAAAGCACAAGCAGATTGCATTTCAACCTCCCGCTCAGGAGACCATCATCATGGAATGGCTATCGGAATTTGGGGCCATCGCGGCAATGCAGGGGTTCAACGGTTTGTCCGTGTTCTGCGTGCTGTTGCTGATGGCATTGGGGCTGGCGATTATCTTTGGTCAGATGGGCGTGATCAACATGGCCCACGGTGAGTTCCTCACCATTGGCGCCTACACCACCTACGTGTGTTCCAGCCTGACTGCGCACTTTGCGCCGAGTTTTCAACCCTATTACTTCTTCTTCGCCATCGCCCTGTCATTCCTGGTGGCCGGGGCCGTCGGCTGGCTGGTGGAGTGGGCGATGATCAGTCGCCTCTACAAGCGCCCGCTGGATACTTTGCTGGCCACCTGGGGCTTGTCGCTGGTGATGCAGCAAACCTTCCGTTCGGTGTTCGGCGCCCGTGAAGTCAGCGCCGAACCGCCGGCTTGGTTGATGGGCTCGGTGAACTTCACCGATGCCATCGAAATCCCGCGTAACGGCTTGTTCATGATGGGCCTGACCTTGCTGCTGACCGCTGCGATATTTTTGATGCTGTACCGCTCGCGCTGGGGCTTGCAGGTGCGCGCCACGGTGCAGAACCGCTTGATGAGCCGCGCAGTGGGCATCAACACGCGCAAGGTCGACCGCATGACCTTCGCCCTCGGCTGTGGCGTCGCGGGTGTGGCCGGTGCGGCGTTTACCACCATCGGTTCCACCGGGCCGACGGCGGGTTCGCAGTACATCGTCGACACCTTTTTGGTGGTGGTGTTTGGCGGCGCGCAAAGCCTGTTCGGCACCATCGCCTCGGCGTTCGTGATTGCCCAGACGCAATCGCTGTCGGAGTTTTTCCTCAGCGGTTCGATGGCCAAGGTACTGACCTTGTCGTCGGTGATTCTGATCCTGATGCTGCGCCCGCAAGGGTTGTTCTCCATCAAAGTGCGCAAGTAGAGGCGAGCAGATGAAGGCTTTAGACAAGCTGCTGGGTGGCCAGCAAAACCTGATCGGCATTGTGCTGTTGGCGCTGCTGATAGTGGTGGTATTCCCCCTGACGCTCGATGCGTTCCGCCTGAACATGGTCGGCAAGTACCTGACTTACGCGTTCGTCGCGGTCGGGCTGGTGCTGTGCTGGGGCTATGGCGGCATTCTCAGTTTGGGCCAGGGCGTATTTTTCGGGGTTGGCGGCTACTGCATGGCGATGTTTCTCAAGCTTGAAGCATCTGACCCCGAGAGCACTAAAATCCAGTCCACACCGGGCATTCCGGACTTTATGGACTGGAACCAGATCACCGAACTGCCCTGGCTGTGGCAGCCGTTCCACAGCTTCAGCTTTACCTTGGTGGCGGTGATTGCGGTGCCGGTGCTGCTGGCGTTTGTGATCGGCATGGCGCTGTTCAAACGGCGGGTGGGCGATGTGTATTTTTCCATCGTCACCCAGGCGATTGCGCTGATCCTTACGGTGCTGATCGTCGGCCAGCAAGGCCTCACCGGCGGCGTCAATGGCATCACCGACCTCAAGACCCTGCTCGGCTGGGACCTGCGCACCGACAGCGCGAAGCTGATTTTGTATTTTATCAACGCCGGTTTGCTGTTTGGCTGCATCTTTATCGGCCGGTTTATCCTCGCCTCTAAACTCGGCCGGCTGTTGATGGCCATGCGCGACAAGGAAGAGCGTGTGCGTTTTTCCGGCTATGACGTGGCCAGTTTCAAGATCTTCGTGTTTTGCGTGGCGGCTGCGTTTTCGGCGATTGGCGGGGCGATGTTTGCCTTGCAGGTGGGCTTTATGTCGCCTTCGTTTGTGGGCATCGTGCCGTCGATCGAGATGGTGATTTTCGCCGCAGTCGGCGGGCGCATGTCGCTGCTCGGCGCGGTGTATGGCGCGCTGCTGGTTAACTACGGCAAGACCTACTTTTCCGAGTCCTTTCCGGAGTTGTGGCTGTACCTGATGGGCGGGCTGTTTATTGCCGTGGTCATGTACTTTCCCAATGGTTTGGCCGGCTTGTGGGAAAGCCATGGGTGTCAGGCCCTGGCCAGGTTGCTGCGGCGCAAACCGGTGGTCAAAACTGCCACCAAAGCCGCCACTAAAACCAAGATCCTGGAGACCCAGCCATGACCGCCGTCGGCTTCGAAATGAAAAAACCGGTGCTGGCCATCGAAGGCCTCACCGTATCGTTCGACGGCTTCAAGGCAGTCGACAACCTCAACCTGTATATCGACCGCAACGAAGTGCGCGTGGTGATCGGCCCCAATGGCGCCGGCAAGACCACGGTGCTCGACCTGATCTGTGGCAAGACCCGCGCCACCAGCGGCAGCATCCAGTTCGATGGCCAGGAACTGACCAGGATGCGCGAGTACAACATTGTGCGCGCAGGCGTGGGGCGCAAGTTCCAGAACCCGTCGATCTACGAAAACCTCACGGTGTTCGAGAACCTCGAGATGTCGTACCCGGCGGGGCGCAAGGTCTGGGGTGCGCTGTTTTTCAAGCGCAGCGCCCAGGTGGTTGCGCGGGTGGAAGAAGTGGCCAGGGAGATCTTCCTCGGCGACTTGCTGCAACAACAGGCCGACCTGTTGTCCCACGGGCAAAAGCAGTGGCTGGAAATCGGCATGCTGTTGATGCAAGACCCCGAGTTGCTGATGCTCGACGAGCCGGTGGCGGGCATGAGCGTCAATGAGCGCGCGCAAACCGCTGAATTGCTCAAGCGCATCAGCCAGGGCCGTTCGGTGCTGGTGATCGAGCACGACATGGAGTTCGTCAAAAGCATCGCCCACAAAGTCACGGTGTTGCACCAGGGCAAGGTGCTTGCCGAGGGCAGCATGGAGTCGGTGCAAAGCAACCCTAAAGTCATCGAAGTGTATTTGGGCCACTGAGGAATCCGGCATGTTCAAGATCGACCAGTTGTCCTGCGGCTATGGCCAGAGCCAGATCCTTCATGACTTGGACCTCAACGTGGCCAAGCGCGAAATCGTTGCGGTGATGGGGCGCAATGGCATGGGCAAGACCACCTTGTTCAAGAGCCTGATGGGGATTTTGCCGCAGTGGAAAGGCCAGGTCAGTGTGGACGGGCACGACGTGTCGGCGCTGGAAACCCATGAGCGGGTGGAGCGTGGAATTGCCTATGTGCCCCAGGGTCGCATGATTTTCCCGAGCATGACCGTGCTGGAAAATATCCAGACCGGCTTGCCTGCATCCGCGCGCGGCAAGGTGCCGGAGGATTTGTATGCGCTGTTTCCGGTGCTGCATGACATGCAGTCACGCAAGGGCGGCAACCTTTCCGGCGGCCAGCAACAGCAGTTGGCAATTGCCCGGGCGTTGGCGACCAACCCCAAGGTGTTGTTGCTCGATGAGCCGACCGAGGGCATCCAACCGTCAATCATCAAGGACATTGCGCGCACGCTGAAGGAGATTCGCAACCTGCGGGATTTGACCATTGTGGTGTCCGAGCAAGTGCTGTCGTTTACCCTGGAAATTGCCGACCGGTTTTTGGTGATCGAGAAGGGCCGCTTCGTGATCGAAGAAACCCGCGACCGGGTGGATGAGGCGACTATCAGCCGCTACCTGTCCGTCTGAACAACACATGGCTTAATTGTGGGAGCTGGCTTGCCTGCGATAGCGGTCTATCAGTCACAGAAATGTTGACTGGACAACCGCTATCGCAGGCAAGCCAGCTCCCACTGTTTTGCGTGCGTGTCATACGTCATCCAACGTATTCCCCGTTTTACCCGGCTCGTCGAGACTGGATTCAACACTTCACACCATCCGTCCAGGAGCCTGTCCATGACCGAAACGCTGATCAAAGTCGACCTCAACCAACCTGTCACCGAGAACGAGCAGATCCATAACCGCTGGCACCCGGATATTCCGATGGCCTGTTGGGTCAAGCCCGGCGACGACTTCATCCTGGAAACCTATGACTGGACCGCCGGCGCGATCAAGAACAACGACGACGCCAGTGATGTGCGCGATGTGGACCTGTCCACCGTGCATTACTTGTCCGGCCCGGTGGGCGTGCACGGTGCCGAACCGGGCGACTTGCTGGTGGTGGATTTGCTCGATATCGGCGCCAAGGCCGACTCGCAGTGGGGCTTTAACGGGTTTTTCTCACGCCAGAACGGCGGTGGTTTTCTCACCGATCACTTTCCCAGCGCACAAAAAGCCATCTGGGACTTCAAGGGCATGTTCACCAGTTCGCGGCATATTCCAGGGGTTAATTTCGCCGGCTTGATCCACCCAGGGTTGATCGGCTGCCTGCCCGATCCGGTGATGCTTGCCGACTGGAACCGCCGCGAACAGGAACTGATCGACACCAACCCCACCCGCGTGCCGCCGCTGGCCAACGCGCCGCTGGCCGCGACCGCGCACATGGGCAAACTCAAGGGCCAGGCCCGCGACGATGCCGCCGCCACTGGCGCGCGCACCGTGCCGCCGCGTGAGCATGGCGGTAACTGCGACATCAAGGATTTGTCCCGTGGCTCGAAGATTTTTTTTCCGGTCTACGTCAACGGCGCCGGGTTGTCGGTAGGCGATTTGCACTTCAGCCAGGGCGACGGCGAAATCACCTTTTGCGGCGCCATCGAAATGGCCGGTTGGGTGCATATGAAGGTCGAGCTGATCAAGGGCGGCATGGCCAAATACGGGATTAAGAACCCGGTGTTCAAACCGAGCCCGATCACGCCGAACTACAAAAACTACCTGATCTTCGAAGGCATCTCTGTGGATGAGCAAGGCCAGCAGCATTACCTGGATGTCAATGTTGCTTACCGCCAGGCGTGCCTGAACGCGATCAACTACCTGACCAAGTTCGGCTATTCGCCAGCCCAGGGTTATGCGTTGCTCGGTTCGGCGCCGGTGCAGGGGCATATCAGCGGCGTGGTGGACATTCCCAACGCCTGCGCCACCTTGTGGCTGCCGACGGAAATATTCGAATTCGACATCAACCCCAACGCCAACGGCCCAACCAAGTTCCTTGACGGCAGTATCGACCTGCCCATCGCCCCGGACCTGTAGCCATGCCGACCTACGAATACGCCTGCCAGACGTGCGGCACCTTCACCCTGCTGCGCCCGATCGCGCAGCGCAACGAGCCCAGCCAGTGTCCGCACTGCGACGGGCCGGGAGGGCCGTTGCGGGTCTCAGCCCCGGCGCTGCAAACGCTGTCGGCCAACCAGCGCAAGGCCATCGCCGGCAACGAACGCAGCGCCCATGCGCCGCAGACCGTCGGTGAATATCAGCAGAGTCGCCGGCATCCGGCGGGGTGCAGTTGCTGTGGCACCAGTAAAAAAGTCGAGCCGAGCAAGGCCAACCCCTTGGGGCTCAAGACCAAGACCGGGCCACGGCCGTGGATGATCAGCCACTAGATCCCAATGCAAGATAGTTAATCAGCGAATTGTTGTTGTTGTTGTTGTTGTTGTTGTTGTTGTTGTTGTTGTTGTTGTGGCGAGCAGGCTTGCCCTGCGTTGGGCTGCGCAGCAGCCCCAAAACCAAGCACTGAGTTCTTGCAGGAAAAAACCGGCGCCTTTACTGGGGCTGCTTCGCAGCCCAACGCAGGGCAAGCCTGCTCGCCACAAGGGAACGTGGCGGCACACCTATGAACTTAATCAGGAGTGTTGTTATGCGTCATGGCGATATTTCCAGCAGCCCCGACACCGTCGGTGTCGCGGTGGTCAATTACAAAATGCCGCGCCTGCACAGCAAGGCCGATGTGATTGAGAACGCCAAAAAGATTGCCGAGATTATCGTGGGCATGAAGCAGGGCCTGCCGGGCATGGACCTGGTGGTGTTCCCGGAATACAGCACCATGGGCATCATGTACGACTACGACGAGATGATGGCCACCGCTGCGAGTATTCCCGGCGAGGAGACCGCGATTTTCTCCAGCGCCTGCCGCCAGGCGAACACTTGGGGCGTGTTTTCCCTCACGGGTGAGCGGCACGAAGAACATCCACACAAGGCGCCGTACAACACGCTGGTGTTGATCAACAACCTCGGTGAAATCGTGCAGCGCTATCGCAAGTGCATTCCCTGGTGCCCCATTGAGGGTTGGTATCCCGGCGATCGCACTTATGTGTGTGACGGGCCAAAAGGCATGAAGGTCAGCCTGATCATCTGCGATGACGGCAACTACCCGGAGATCTGGCGCGATTGCGCGATGAAAGGCGCCGAATTGATCGTGCGCTGCCAGGGCTATATGTACCCGGCCAAGGAGCAGCAGGTGCAGATGTCCAAGAGCATGGCCTGGGCCAATAACTGCTATGTGGCCGTGGCGAATGCCGCAGGTTTCGATGGGGTGTATTCGTACTTTGGCCATTCGGCGATCATCGGTTTTGACGGGCGCACCTTGGGCGAGTGTGGCGAAGAAGAAATGGGCATCCAGTATGCGCAGCTTTCGGTGTCGCAGATCCGCGATGCACGCGCCAATGACCAGTCGCAGAACCATCTATTCAAGTTGCTGCATCGCGGTTACACCGGCATGCATGCCTCGGGTGACGGTGACAAAGGCGTGGCAGACTGCCCGTTCGAGTTCTACCGCACCTGGGTGCTGGACGCGCAAAAGGCTCAGGAGAATGTCGAGGCGTTTACCCGCAGTACCGTCGGTGTCGCCGAATGCCCGGTGGGGCAGTTGCCCCATGGTGGCAAACAAAAGACGGCGGAGTAGGGCATGCGTTTTACCTTTGAGCCGGCCCAGGTCATGGCCTTGCTGCGCAGCCGTATCGTCGGCCAGGACGCAGCCTTGGCCCAGGTGGAAGGGCTGCTAAAAGTGGTCAAGGCCGATATCGGTGAACGCGATCGGCCACTGAGCGTCAACCTGTTCATGGGGCCGACCGGCGTCGGCAAAACCGAAATCGTGCGCCTGCTGGCCCAGGCGCTGCACGGTCGCGCCGACGGTTTTTGCCGCATCGATATGCACACGCTGGCCCAGGAGCATTACGCCGCCGCGCTCACCGGCGCGCCACCGGGGTATGTGGGCAGCAAAGAAGGCATCAGCCTGTTCAACAGCGAGTTGATCCAGGGCACCTACAGTCGTCCCGGCATTGTGCTGTTCGATGAATTGGAGAAGGCCAGCCAGGAGGTGGTGCGCAGCTTGCTGGGTATTCTCGAAAACGGCCAACTGACCCTGGCCGGAGGCACGCGAACGTTGGATTTTCGCAACAGCCTGATCTTCATGACCAGCAATGTCGGCGCGCAACAGGCGCGTCGGCATCGCCAACGGTTTGGCCAGGGTTGGCGGCGCTGGATACGCGCCTTGGTGCGGGGTGAGGCAGCGGTGCTGGAAGAGGCGCTGCACGCGCACTTCGAGCCGGAGTTCCTCAATCGCATCGACCGCATCCTGATGTTCGAACCTATCGACACTCAGTGGCTGAACGCGCTGCTGGAGGTGGAGCTGGGCAAGCTCAACCAACGCTTGGCAGCGCAACAGCGGTCATTGCATGTGGATGCGCAGGCGAGGGCGTGGCTGTGTCGTCGGCACGATGTGCGTTTTGGTGCGCGGTCGATGGGCCGACGCCTGCGGGTGGAACTGGAACCGGCGATTGCTGAATGCCTGCTGCGCGAACCCGCCGTGCAAGCGATGCGCGTGATCCTGCGTGGCGAGCAGTTGGAGGTTTCAGCGCAATAGCTTGCGAATTAGTAAATTATCGCTAATATAACCCGGGTAAAACAAATAACATCCGGGTAATAAGCTATGCCTACGCAAAACATACCGCTGTGCACTGCCTTTGTCCGTCACCAACGCGTGGCAGCCGGTGCCTATTCCCAGGTGGCCGAAGCGCTGGCCGGCCTTGAGCTGCCCACCGGCAGTTTCCTGGTCTTCGACGATGCCACCGGGACTCAGGTCGACTATCCGTGGCCTGCGGGGTATGCGCCTGTGCAAGCGACCCTGGCCGCAGTCGATGAAGAACAGCCTGCGGTACCTTCGGTCGGGCGCCCCAAGCTGGGCGTGGTTGCGCGGGAAGTTACCCTGCTGCCGCGCCACTGGGAATGGTTGGGCCAACAACGTGGCGGCGCGTCGGCGGCGTTACGCCGGTTGGTGGATGAAGCGCGCAATGTTCACGCAGCCCATGATCAAATGCGCCAGGCCAAAGAAGCCAGCTATCGTTTCATGAGCGCCATCGGCGGTGACCTGCCAGGGTTTGAAGACGCGTCACGGGCGCTGTTTGCGCAAGAGGGGGCTGACTTTTCCCATAAGATCGCGCATTGGCCGGTGGACGTGCAAACGTACCTGGCCTGGCTGTCACGCAATGCCTTTACTGCATAACAATAATTCTAGGATTCAAACCAGCATGGACGTCACCCCAAAGCGGCCGTTGTGGCAGATCTACCTGATGTTTCTGGCACCCATGGTGCTGTCCAACTTCCTGCAAAGCTTTTCCGGCACCCTCAACGGCATCTATGTCGGGCAGATGCTCGGCACCCAGGCGCTGGCGGCGGTGTCGGGGATGTTCCCTATCGTGTTTTTCTTTATTGCGTTGGTGATCGGCCTGGGGGCGGGCGCTTCGGTGTTGATCGGGCAAGCCTGGGGCGCCCAGGAAACCGCAATGGTCAAGGTGATCACCGGCGCCACCCTGACACTTGGCGCGCTGGTGGGCTTGATCGCGGCAGTGCTGGGCAGCCTGTTCGCGCGCCCGGCGTTGCAGGCGTTGGGTACGCCAATCGACGTGCTCGACGACGCGGTGGGCTATGCCCAGATGATGATGTTGATCATGCCGCTGCTGCTGGTGTTTATCCTCTACACCCAGCTGTTACGGGGCGTCAGCGATACGGTTTCGCCGTTGCTGGCGTTGATGGTCTCGACGCTGGTCGGCCTGCTGCTGACCCCGGCGCTGATTCGCGGCTGGATCGGCCTGCCGCCCATGGGGATTCAGAGTGCGGTGTATGCAGGCTTGGTGGGCAACGCGGCGGCCATGCTGTTTCTGATTTTGCGCTTGCGCCATAAAAACCATGTGATGGCGCCGGACCGTGAACTGCTCGCGGCCTTGCGCCTGGACCGGGCGATCCTCGGCAAAGTCCTGCGCATTGGCTTGCCAACCGGTTTGCAGATGGTGGTGTTGTCGCTGTCGGAGCTGGTGATTCTGGCGCTGGTCAACGGTCATGGCTCCCAGGCCACGGCCGCCTATGGCGCGGTGACGCAGATCGTCAATTACGTGCAGTTCCCGGCGCTTTCGATTGCGATCACGGCTTCGATACTCGGTGCCCAGGCGATTGGTGCCGGGCGCCTGGAGCGCATCGGTCCGATCCTGCGCACCGGGCTTATGATCAACCTGTGCCTCACCGGTGGCCTGATCCTGTTGGGTTACCTGCTGTCCCACTGGTTGCTGGGTTTATTCATCACCGACGACGCGGCGCGGCTCAATGCCGAGCACCTGCTGCATATCATGCTGTGGAGCATCCTGGTGTTCGGGTTCCAGGCGGTGATCGGCGGGATCATGCGCGCCAGCGGCGTGGTGTTGATGCCGGTGGTGATTTCAATCTTCTGTGTGCTGTGTGTTGAACTGCCGATGGCGTACCTGTTCAACGCGCACTTCGGCCTGGAAGGCGTGTGGATGGCATTCCCGGTCACCTACCTGGCGATGCTGGTGTTGCAGAGCGCCTATTACCGCTTGGTGTGGCGCCACAAGCAGATCAAACGGCTGGTGTGACGGGGTGCTTCAGGCCTTGCAGTAACAGTTCCAGCGCCTGCAGACCTTCTTGCAGGCGCAGGTTCGGTTGGTCATCGCGGGCGATCCACAGGGCCGTGTTGACCAGGCTGCCATTGATCAACTGAGCCAGCGCGACGCTGGGGGCTTGCGCAATGACACCGGCCTGCATCATCGACTCCAGCAACTGGCGCAGGGATTCCACGCACTGTTGCTGAGAGCCCGTATCACCGAGTACGGCAGGCGCATCCTGCAACACGATGCGTTGAATCTCGCCATCCTGAGCCATGCGCAAATAGGCGCGGCAGCGTTCGCAAAAGCCGCTCCAGGGCTCTTGCGCCTGGTCGCTGATGCCTTGCAGGCGCGCGTCCATTTCCGCGTCGAGTTGGGCGACTACCGCGGCCAATAAGCCTTTCTTGTCGCCGAAGTGGTGGTACAACGCACCGCGGGTGAGGCCGGCGCGCGCGGTAAAGTCATCCATCGAGGTGTTGGCGTAGCCTTGTGTAGCGAAAGCTTGGCGAGCGCTGGCGATCAGCCGGGCGCGGGTGGCGTCGATCATTTCGGTACGGGCTCGGCTCATGGGTAAGGCTCGTGTTAGCTCAGTGAGTGATTGACATACGCTGCGTATGTTACGCATGATTTGCCACATACGCACCGTATGTATTTTGCCTTGATACCTGCAAATCGCAAGGTTAAGGCGCTGAGGAAGAGGTTGAGCAGGATGGCAAATCCCTACGCCGAGTTATTCCAGGCCCCAGGCAGCCGGGCTTTTGTACTGGCGGGCATGCTGGCGCGCATGCCGATCTCGATGACCGGTATCGGCCTGATCACCATGCTCTCGCAGGTGCATGGCGGCTATGGCCTGGCAGGCTCGGTGGCGGCGGTGTTTGCCTTGGCGACGGCATTCTGCGCGCCGCAGGTATCGCGCCTGGTGGACCGCTATGGCCAGGGTCGGGTGCTGCCGGTTGCGGCGCTGATCGGCGGCGGAGCGTTGTTGCTGCTGTTGCTGTGCACACGTTTGCAGGCGCCAGCCTGGACGCTGTTTGTGTGTGCCGCACTGGCCGGGTGCATGCCGAACATGTCGGCCATGGTGCGGGCGCGCTGGACCGAGCTGTACCGCGGCCAGCCCAGGCTGCAAACCGCGTTTGCCCTGGAGTCGGTGCTCGATGAAGTGTGTTTCATCATCGGCCCGCCGATTTCGGTAGGGCTGAGCGTGGTGCTGTTCCCGGAAGCAGGACCATTGGTGGCAGCGGTGCTGTTGGCGGTTGGCGTCACCACGTTTGTGTTGCAGCGCGCGACAGAGCCGCCGGTGCATGCGCAGCAAGACCACCACGGCCGCTGGTTGATCGCCTCACCGTCGGTACTGATCCTGATGATCCTGCTGCTCGCCATGGGCGTGATCGTGGGTGTGGTGGATGTGGTCAGCGTGGCCTTCGCCCAACACCAGGGCCAACCGGCGGCGGCCAGTATCGTGCTGTCGGTGTATGCCATCGGCTCGTGCCTGGCAGGTTTGGCCTTTGGCACGCTGAAGCTGAAGGCTTCATTGCCGCGACAGTTTCTGTTTTGCGGCGTCGCCACTGCGTTGACCACCTTACCGCTACTGCTGGTGACCAATATCCCCGGTCTGGCGGCGGCGATTTTTATTTCCGGGCTGTTCTTTGCCCCAACGTTGATCGTCTCCATGGCCCTGGTAGAACAGGTGGTGCCGCCCAGCCGCCTGACCGAAGGCATGACCTGGCTGATCACCGGCCTGAGCATCGGCGTGGCCATTGGTGCGGCCAGCTCTGGTTGGATGATCGACCACTTTGGCGCTGCCAGCGGGTTCTGGGTGGCATTGGTGGCGGGCGCGGTGGTGTTGGGTTCGGCGGTGTTTGGGTATCGGCGCTTGGGCGGTCAGCCGAGCGTCGGTAGAGGTTCTGCGCAGTGATGTTGCAAAAACTCATTCAACGCCTGCCGCGTCAGGTCATTGAGTGTCACTTTCTTGCGCGTCGCCGCCAGGGCCGCCGCCAAATGCAGGTCGTGGCCGACGCGCACGTTGAATGAACCTTTACAGGGCTTCTCCGGGGTTTGCCCGAGTGTCTGACAGGTCACGAGGTAGTCATCCACGGCCTCACGGAACGCCGCGTCCAGCTCGGCGACGGTTTTGCCTTCGTAGCTCACCAGTGCCTTGATGAACAGCACCTTGCCGAACAGGCAGTTGTCTTCGAGGCTGGCTTCGATTGAGCCGATGTAGCCTTGGTGTTTCAGTTGGTTGTCCACTGAATCAGTTCTCCTGATTTCAATTGTTCGATGATCTGGCGCCGAATGTAGTGTTTCAGTTCGTTGCCGGGGTGAGGCCTGTGCAAGGTGATCATTGCACTGGGGATGCCGATATCGAATTTTACGCGGCTTCCAGCCCCTTCAATCTGTCTGTAGCCGAGCTGGTGCAGCAGCGTTACCAGCTCAGGCCAGGTAAAAGCCATGTGCTCATTGAGCAGTTTGGCGAGCAGCTTTTCATTTTTGGACACGGCGTTCCCTGCGTGTAACTAAATGTAGTTGCAAAAAGTGGTGTTCGTCAATGCTAGCTCGAGTTTGGGAGCTTTGGCTGAGATTGATGTAACCCTTGATGACACCGCGCTTCACGCCGCTTACGCCCCGCTAATTTTTCCTTGTCCGGTTCGTTTTATAGGGACGACGTGCCTTTGTGCTTCCTGCCTATTGTTCCGGACTCCAAGAAATGAATGCTGAAGACTCCTTGAAACTTGCTCGCCGGTTTATCGGGTTGCCCCTGGAAAAACGCCAGGTTTTCCTGCAAGCCCTACAGAAAGAAGGCGTGGATTTTTCCCGGTTTCCGATTCCGGCAGGGGTGGACGTGGAGGATCGCCAGGCGTTGTCCTATGCGCAGCAACGCATGTGGTTTCTGTGGCAACTGGATCCGGCCAGTGGCGCCTATAACCTGCCCGGCGCCGTACGTTTAAAAGGCGCCCTCAGCCTGCGCGCACTGGAGCAGGCATTCACAAGCCTGGTGGCACGTCATGAAACCCTGCGCACGGTCTTCCAGCGCCAGGCCGACGATCGCTTGCTGCAAGTTGCCATCGAGCCGTCGGTTGTCGTCGAGCATCTGGACTTCAGTGCGCTGGCCTTTGACGCGCGCGAGCAAGCCGTCAACCAGGCGGCGACCCGTCAATCGCTGTTGCCCTTCGACCTTGAGCACGGCCCGCTGCTGCGCGTGCAATTGCTCAAGCTGGATGTGAATGAGCATGTGCTGCTGCTGACCCTGCACCACATCGTCTCCGATGGCTGGTCGATGAATGTGCTGATCGACGAGTTCATTCGCTGCTACGACGCCCACGAACGCCACGAAACGCCGCAGTTGCCGGCGCTGCCGATTCAGTACAGCGACTACGCCCTGTGGCAGCGGCGTTGGCTGGAAGCGGGGGAGCAGGCGCGCCAGCTTGAATACTGGCAGGCCCGTCTGGGTGATGAACATCCGGTGTTGGAGCTGCCCACCGATCGCCCGCGCCCGGCCATGCCCAGCTACCTGGGCACCCGGCATAATTTCGCCATCGATTCCGGCCTCGCCGCGCAACTGCGCAGCTGTGCGCAAAAGCACAACGTGACCCTGTTCATGTTGCTGCTGGGCGCCTTCAACGTGCTGCTGCATCGCTACACGGGGCAGGGTGATATCCGTGTCGGCGTGCCGATCGCCAACCGCAATCGCAATGAAGTCGAAGGGCTGATCGGTTTTTTCGTCAACACGCAGGTACTGCGTACCGAGCTGACCGGCCAAACCCGTGTCGCCGAACTGCTGCAGGGCATCAAGGAGCATGCTCTCGGCGCCCAGGCTCATCAGGAGCTGCCGTTCGAACGCCTGGTGGAAGCCCTCAAGGTCGAGCGCAGCCTGAGCCATACGCCGCTGTTTCAGGTGATGTACAACCACCAGCCGGTGGTAGCGGACATTGCCTCGGTGAGCACCGCCTCTGGCCTGGAACTGGCGCTGGTGGAGTGGCAAGGCCGTACCACCCAGTTCGACCTGACCCTGGACACCTACGAAAAGTCCGGAACCTTGCAGGCTGCGTTGACCTACGCCAACGACCTGTTTGACGCGCCCTCCATAACGCGCATGGCAGAGCACTGGATCAGCCTGTTGCATGCCATGGTGGCCGGCGATGAACAACGCATCGGTGAGTTGCCGATGCTGGCCGCCGATGAGCAGCAGATGCTGATCCAGGCATGGAACCAGACGGCCCAGGCGTACCCGACCGAGCAAGGTATCCACTCGCTCATTGAAGAACAGGTGCAGCGCACCCCGGATGCTCCGGCGCTGGTGTTTGCTGAGACCACGTTGAGCTATGCCCAGCTCGACGCTCGCGCCAACCAGTTGGCCCATGCCTTGCGCGAGCAGGGCGTTGGCCCCGACGTGCTGGTGGGTATCTGTGTGGAGCGCTCGGTCGAGATGGTGGTGGGTCTGTTGGCGATCCTCAAGGCTGGCGGTGCCTATGTGCCGTTGGACCCGGAATACCCCCAGGAACGCCTCGCCTACATGATCGAAGACAGCGGCATCAAGCTGTTGCTCAGCCAGCAAAGCCTGCAGGCTTTGCTGCCGATTAATGGCGTGCAAGTGATCGTTCTGGACCAGGCGCCGGGTTGGCTGGACGGCTATAGCAACGAATCACCGGCCGTGGCCATCCAGGCGCTCAACTTGGCCTACGTGATTTACACCTCCGGTTCCACCGGCAAACCCAAGGGCGCCGGCAACAGCCATCGCGCGCTGGTCAACCGTTTGTGCTGGATGCAGCAGGCTTACGGTTTGGACGCCAGCGATGCGGTCTTGCAGAAAACCCCGTTCAGCTTTGATGTGTCGGTGTGGGAGTTTTTCTGGCCATTGATGACCGGCGCTCGCTTGGTGGTCGCAGCACCGGGCGAACATCGCGAGCCGGCGCGGCTGATCGAGACTATCGGTCGCCACGCCGTCACCACCTTGCACTTCGTGCCGTCGATGCTCCAGGCGTTTATCCATGAGCCTGGCGTGGGTGCCTGCACGAGCCTCAAGCGCATCGTATGCAGCGGCGAAGCCTTGCCGTTGGACGCGCAACTGCAAGTGTTCGCCAAGCTGCCAGCGGCGGGTTTGTTCAACCTCTACGGCCCCACCGAAGCCGCCATCGACGTCACCCACTGGACATGCGTCGACGAAGGCGCCGACAGCGTGCCCATCGGCCGCCCGATTGCCAACCTTGCCACCTATGTGCTCGACGCCCAACTCAACCCGGTGCCCGCCGGTGTCTCAGGCGAGTTGTACCTGGGCGGTGTCGGCCTGGCGCGCAGTTATCACCGCCGTCCCGGCTTGACCGCCGAGCGCTTTGTGCCGAGCCCTTTTGTTGACGGCGAGCGCCTGTATCGTACCGGAGACCGCGTGCGCCAACGTAATAACGGCGTGATCGAATACCTCGGCCGCCTCGACCATCAAGTCAAGCTGCGCGGCTTGCGTATCGAGCTGGGTGAAATCGAAACCCGCCTGATGCAACACCCGCAGGTGCGAGAAGCCGTGGTGCTGGTGCAGAACGGCAAACAGCTGGTTGCCTACCTGATTAACGAGGGTGAAGCGCCGAGCGACCTCAAGGCCTGGTTGCTCAGCAGCCTGCCGGAATACATGGTGCCCACGCACTTCGTCACCCTGGCCAAACTGCCGGTCACCGCCAACGGCAAGCTCGACCGCAAGGCGCTGCCGTTGCCGGATGCTGCGCCGCAGCAAGCCTTTGTCGCGCCTGAGAACGCCCTGCAAAAAGCTCTGGCAGCGATCTGGAGTGACGTGCTCGGCGCCGAGCAGGTGGGTCTGGACGACAACTTCTTCGAGCTGGGTGGCGACTCGATTATCTCCATCCAAGTGGTCAGCCGCGCCCGGCAGGCGGGGATTCGCCTCAGTCCGCGTGACCTGTTCCAGTACCAGAGCGTGCGCAGCCTGGCGCTGGTGGCGAGCTTTGAACAGGCGACGGTTATCGATCAAGGCCCGGTCAGCGGCGAGGTGATCCTCACGCCCGTGCAACACAGCTTTTTCGAGCAGGTGATCCCGGCGCGCCAGCATTGGAACCAGTCGCTGTTGTTGGCCCCGCGTGAAGCCCTGGAACCCGCGCGCCTTGATGCGGCCTTGACCCGATTGATCAATCACCATGACGCCCTGCGCCTGCGTTTTGTGCACCAGGCAGACGCTTGGCAGCAGACCCACGCCGAGCCGGTTGCAAGCGCTTCAGTGTGGCAGGCGCAGGTCGCTGACGAGGCTGAGCTGGCCGCACTCTGTGACGAGGCACACCGCAGCCTCGACCTTGAACAGGGTCCGCTGCTGCGCGCGGTACTGGTCTCGAGGGCAGACGGCGCCCAGCGCCTGCTGCTGGTGGTGCATCACTTGGTGGTCGATGGCGTGTCGTGGCGCATCCTGCTCGAAGACCTGCAACAGGCTTACCGCAACACCGCGTTGCCGGCCAAGACCAGTGCCTACCAGGACTGGGCGCAGCAGTTGCAGGCCCATGCGCTGACGCTGGGTGACCAACTGCCGTATTGGCAGGCCCAGACCGCGAGCGCCGATCTGCCCTGCGACAACCCCCAGGGCGGCCTGCAGAGTCGTCTGGGCAGCAAGCTCGAAATCCGCTTGAACGCCGAACACACCCGTCAACTGCTGCAAGACGCCCCGGCGGCCTACCGCACCCAGGTCAATGACCTGCTGTTAACCGCACTGTCGCGAGTGGTCAGCCGCTGGAGCGAGCAGCCTGCCGCGCTGATCCAGCTGGAAGGCCATGGCCGTGAAGACCTGTTCGCTACGCTCGACCTGAGCCGCACCGTCGGCTGGTTCACCAGCCTGTTCCCGGTGCGCCTGCACGCCGATGGCGAGCTGTCGGCGGCGATCAAGTCGGTGAAGGAGCAACTGCGCGCTGTGCCGCACAAAGGCATTGGCTACGGCCTGCTGCGTTACCTCGGCACGCCTGACGCCCGTGAAGCGCTCTCGAAGCTCGCCGCGCCACGCATCACGTTCAACTACCTGGGGCAGTTCGACCGCCAGTTCAACCAGTCGGCGCTGTTCGTTCCCGCCACCCAGGGCAGTGGGCAGGCCCAGGACCCGCAGGCGCCGCTGGCCAACTGGCTGACGGTGGAGGGGCAGGTGTACGGCGGTGAATTGGCCCTGCAGTGGGGGTTCAGCCGCGAGATGTTCGAGGTCGCGACTGTCCAGCGCCTGGCGGATGATTTCCAGCAGGAACTGCTGGCCCTGATCGCGCATTGCGTCGATCCGAAACACGGCGGCCTGACACCGGCCGACGTGACCCTGGCGCAATTGACCCAACCCCAGCTTGACGAGCTGGCACTGCCAGCAAGGGACGTGCAGGACCTGTACCCGCTGTCACCGATGCAGCAAGGCATGTTGTTTCACAGCCTCTACCAACAGGGCGAGGATGATATTTACGTCAGCCAGTTGCGGGCCGATGTGCACGGCCTGGACGTGGCGGTATTCCAGCGTGCCTGGGCGCAAGTGCTGGCACGGCATGACATGTTGCGCACCGGGTTTGTCTGGCAGGACGACCAGGGCCAGGCCCTGCAAGTGGTGCATCGCCAGGTCAGCTTGCCGTTCACTGAATTCGACTGGCGTGGGCGTCAGGACCTTCCCGCCGCCCTGGGTAGCCTGGCCGCCGAGCACCATCGCGAAGGCTTTGAGTTGGCGCGTCCACCGTTGCTGCGGGTGGCGTTGGTGCGTACGGCTGAAGACCGCTGGCACTTGATCTACACCAGCCATCACATCCTGATGGATGGCTGGAGCAATGCACTGGTGCTCAATGAAGTGCTGCAAGCCTGCAAGGGCCAGGCATTGGCGCCGGTGGGCGCGGCGTTTTCCCAGCATATCGCCTGGTTGCAACGGCAGGACCCGGCGTTGGGCGAGGCCTTTTGGCGCCAGCGCCTGGCGCAGTTGGACGAGCCGACGCACCTGGCGCGCAGTGTGGTCAAGAACGCAGCGCAGGGTGCGGGTGAATACGGTGAAGTGCTTTGTGAGTGGGATGTTATCCAGACTCAGCGCCTTTCGGCCTTCGCCCGTGCACACCAAGTGACCCTCAATACCCTGGTGCAATCGGCGTGGCTGTTGCTGCTGCAACGCTACACCGGCCAGTCCAGCGTCGCCTGTGGGGTGACGGTGTCCGGGCGCCCGGCACAGCTGGCGAATGTCGAGCAGCAAGTCGGCCTGTTCATCAACACCTTACCGCTGATTGCCGCTGCCAGCCCGGCGCAAAGCGTCAGCGATTGGGTGCGGTGCGTTCAGGCACTGAACCTGGAAATGCGCGAACATGAACACACGCCGCTGTTTGATATCCAGCGCTGGGCCGGTTCGGCCGGTGAGGCGTTATTCGATACGCTGGTGGTGTTCGAAAACTTCCCGGTGGCCAAGACGCTGGAGCAGTCGGGCGAGGGTGGTTTGCGTTTCAGTGGCGTCAGTCATCAGGAGCGTACCAACTACCCGCTGACACTGACCGTGCACGGCGGCGAGCGCCTGAGCCTGCACTTGGAATACCTGCGTGCGCAGTTCGACACCGACACCGTGCAGCACATCGGCACCTACTTGCAGGGTTTGCTGCAGCAATTTATCCAGGCGCCCGAGCAAGCCGTGGGCGCCGTCCCCATGTTGTTGGGGCATGAATACACCCGCGTGCTGCAAGACTGGAACCCACGCAGTGTCGCTCAACCGGCCAAGGCAAGCGTATTGCAGCGCTTCGAACAACAGGCCGCGTTGCACCCGCAAAACATCGCGCTGATCCTGGATCAGCAGCGTATGACCTACGCCGACCTCAACCTGCGCGCCAATCGCCTGGCCCATCGCCTGATCGCATTGGGCGTCGGCGCCGACACCCTGGTGGGCGTTGCCGTGGACCGTTCCCTGGAAATGATCGTCGGCTTGCTGGCGGTGCTCAAGGCCGGTGGCGCTTATGTGCCGCTGGACCCGAAATACCCGGCCGAACGCCTGCAATGCATGATCGAGGACAGCGGTCTGCAATTACTGCTGACCCAGCAGCCGTTGGTGGCGCATCTGCCGATCAGCAAAAACCTGACGCTTGTGTGCCTGGAGTCCGACGCAGACTGGTTGGCCGACTACAGCGCTGAAAACCCCGATTCGAGGGCGCAGCCGGCCAATCTGGCTTACGTGATGTTCACTTCCGGCTCCACCGGCAGGCCAAAAGGCGTGGGCATCGACCTCGCGTCCCTGGCCCGGCACGTGGAGGTGTTCACCGAACTGTTTGCGCTGCAAGCCCATGACCGCGTGCTGCAATTTGGCACCTTCAACTTCGACGGTTTTGTCGAGCAGCTCTACCCGGCGTTGTGCTGCGGTGCGGCGGTGGTGGTGCGTGGTGGCGAACTGTGGGACAGCGACACCTTCTACCAGCAGCTGATTGAACACGATATTTCCGTGGTCGACCTGACCACGGCCTATTGGTTGTCTCTGGTGCGCGACTTTGCAGACCTGGGCCCACGTGATTACGGGCGCCTGCGCCAACTGCACATTGGCGGCGAAGCCATGCCGCCTGAAGGGCTGAATGCCTGGCGCGCAGCGGGCTTGCAGCACGTGCGGCTGCTCAACACCTACGGGCCTACCGAAGCCACGGTGACCGCCACCGCCCTGGACTGCGCCGCGTATGTCGAGGGCCGTGAAGCCTTACCGTCGATGATGCCGATTGGCCGCGTGCTGGATGGCCGGGCCATTTACCTGCTGGATGCCAACCTCAACCCGGTGCCGGTAGGTGTTGCGGGCGAGTTGGTGATCGGCGGGCCGCTGCTGGCGCGGGGTTATTTCAAGCGTGCGGACCTGACGGCCCATCGCTTCATTCCCGATCCCTTCTGCGCTGACGGCGTCGGCCGTTTGTACCGCACCGGTGACCTCGCGCGCTATCGCGCCGATGGGATGATCGAGTACGTGGGGCGAATCGACCATCAGGTCAAGGTGCGAGGTTTCCGTATCGAGTTGGGTGAAATCGAGGCGCGCCTGCTGGCCCAGGCCAGTGTGCGCGAGGCGTTGGTGATCGCTGCGGACAACCAGTTGGTCGGCTACATCGTCGCCAGCCAGTCGTTGTCCGACACCGAGCAGGCTCAATTGCGCACGCAACTCAAGGCCTCGTTGCGCCAAGAGCTGCCGGACTACATGGTTCCGGCGCATCTGCTGGTACTGGAGCGCTTGCCACTGAGCCCCAACGGCAAACTGGACCGTGCCGCGCTGCCCAAGCCGGATATCAGCCAAGCCCTGGTCGATTGGGTTGCACCGGTTACCGAGACCGAGCAACGCGTCGCGGCTATCTGGGCCCAGGTGCTGGGCGCTGAACGGGTAGGGCTCAACGATCACTTCTTCGAGATGGGCGGGCATTCGTTGCTCGCAACGCAGGTGGTGTCCCGCTTGCGCCATGGCCTGGGGCTCGAAGTTGCACTGCGCACGCTGTTTGAGCAGCCCGTGCTGGGTGACTTTATTAACAATCTGGCGGGGGTTAACAATCTGGCCGCGGTCAGCGCTTCGGCGCCGGCAATGGTGGCGGCGGATCGCGATCAGCCATTGTTGCTGTCCTATGCCCAGGAACGGCAGTGGTTCCTCTGGCAACTGGACCCGCACAGTTCGGCCTATCACGTGCCGAGTGCGCTGCGCTTGAAAGGTCCGCTGGACCGCAGCGCCCTGCAACGTGCCTTCGATACCCTGGTGGCGCGTCACGACAGCCTGCGCACGCATTTTAAGCAAGAGGCCGACCGCACGGTGCAAGTGGTCAGCCCACAGGCGTGGGTCGAAATCGCGTCGCAGCTCACTGACCAAACGCAGCTCAAATCCACGGTTGAAGCGCTGGTGGCGCAACCGTTCGATCTGCGCCAGGGGCCGCTGATGCGTGTGAGCCTCTTGCGCCTGGCTGAAGACGAGCATGTGCTGGTCCTGGTGCAACATCACATCATCTCCGACGGCTGGTCGATGCAAGTGCTGGTCGACGAACTGGTGCAGCTCTATGCGGCCTACAGCCAAGGCCAGACCCTGCAATTGCCGGCGATGCCGATCCAGTATGCCGACTACGCCCGTTGGCAGCGCGATTGGATGGAAGCCGGTGAAAAAGCGCGCCAACTCGACTACTGGCGTGAACTGCTCGGCGGCGAGCAACCGGTGCTGGAGTTGCCTTTTGATCAGCAGCGCCCTGCGGTACCGTCCCATCGCGGCGCGCGTCTGTATATTGCGCTGCCGACCCCGTTGCTCGATGGCCTCAAGGTCTTGGCGCAGCGCGAAGGTGTGACGCTGTTCATGCTGTTGCTGGCCTCCTACCACGCGTTGTTGCATCGCTACAGCGGCCAGCGCGACATCCGTGTCGGCGTGCCGATCGCCAACCGCAACCGCGTAGAAACCGAACGACTGATCGGCTTCTTCGTCAACACTCAGGTGCTCAAGGCCGAGATCGACGCGCAAACCACCGTTGCCCAGTTGTTGCAGCAGGTCAAACAGCGCGCCCTGGAAGCCCAGGCCCATCAGGACCTGCCGTTCGAGCAACTGGTTGAGGCCCTGCAACCTGAGCGCAGCCTGAGCTTGAGCCCGTTGTTCCAGGTGGCGTTCAACCACCACATCAGCCTGGCCAGCGAGCATTTACAGCGCCTGGCGCAGTTGGACATGAGCCCGGTGAGCTGGGATGAAACGGCCGCGCATTTCGACCTTACCCTGGATATCGAGGAGTCCCGTGACCAGTTAAGTGCGTCCCTGAGCTATGCGACCGACCTGTTCGAAGCCTCGACGATTGAACGCATGGCCCGTCACTGGCAAAACCTGTTGCAGGCGATGGTTGCTGATCAGCAGCAGCCCATCAGCCAGTTGAAACTGCTCAGCCAGGACGAGCAACAGCACATCCTGCAACTGTGGAACCAGACCGACGCCGGCTTCTCGGCCGAGCGTTTTGTGCATGAATTGTTCGCCGATCGCGCACGGGAAAACCCGGAGGCGGTGGCGGTCAAGTTCGATACGCAAACCCTGACTTATGGCGAGCTGAACAACCAGGCCAACCGCCTGGCCCATGCGCTGATCGCCCGTGGCGTTGGCCCGGAAGTGCGCGTGGCGATTGCCATGCCACGCAGTGCGCAAATCATGGTGGCGTTCCTCGCGGTGATGAAAGCCGGTGGCGTGTATGTGCCGTTGGACATCGAATACCCGCGTGATCGCCTGCTGTACATGATGCAAGACAGCCGCGCGAAATTGCTGCTAAGCCACAGCAGTGCCTTGGCGCAATTGCCGGTAGCGGAAGGGCTCGAAACCCTGGCCATTGACCGCACCGAAGACTGGACCGGCTACAGCGATACCGCGCCGCAGGTGAATCTGGACGGCGATAACCTCGCCTACGTGATCTACACCTCCGGCTCCACCGGCATGCCCAAAGGCGTGGCGGTTTCCCACGGCCCGTTGGTAGCGCACATCATCGCCACTGGCGAGCGCTACGAAACCAGCCCAGCCGATTGCGAATTGCACTTCATGTCCTTCGCCTTCGACGGTTCCCATGAAGGCTGGATGCACCCGCTGATCAACGGCGCCAGCGTACTGATCCGCGATGACAGCCTGTGGCTGCCGGAATACACCTACGCGCAAATGCACCGTCACAACGTGACCATGGCCGTGTTCCCGCCGGTGTACCTGCAACAGTTGGCCGAGCATGCCGAGCGCGATGGCAACCCGCCCAATGTGCGCGTGTACTGCTTCGGCGGTGATGCCGTGGCACAGGCCAGTTACGACCTGGCCTGGCGCGCGTTAAAACCGACCTACCTGTTCAACGGCTACGGCCCGACCGAAACCGTGGTCACGCCGCTGCTGTGGAAAGCCCGTCGCGGCGATCCCTGCGGCGCGGTCTATGCGCCGATCGGCACGCTGTTGGGCAACCGCAGCGGCTACGTGCTGGACTCGCAACTCAACCTGCAACCCATCGGCGTGGCCGGTGAGTTGTACCTGGGCGGCGAAGGCGTGGCCCGTGGTTATCTTGAGCGCCCGGCACTGACTGCCGAACGTTTTGTGCCGGACCCGTTCGGCAAGCCTGGCAGCCGCGTGTACCGCAGCGGCGACCTGACCCGTGGCCGCGCAGATGGCGTGGTGGATTACCTGGGGCGTGTCGATCACCAAGTGAAAATCCGTGGTTTCCGTATTGAGCTGGGTGAAATCGAGGCGCGTCTGCGTGAGCAAGACAGCGTTGGCGAAACCGTTGTCGTGGCCCAGGAAGGCCCGAACGGCAAACAGCTGGTGGCTTATGTGGTTCCAGCAATCGCGCAGCCAAATGAAACCGAGTTCCGCGACAGCCTGCGCCGTGCGCTGAAAACCCGCTTGCCGGATTACATGGTGCCCACGCACTTCATGTTCCTGGCGCAGATGCCACTCACGCCTAACGGCAAGCTCGACCGCAAGGGCCTGCCCGAGCCGGATGCGAGCCTGATGCAGCAGCACTACGTGGCCCCGCAAAGTGCTCTGGAGCAGCAGATCGCCGCGATCTGGGCCGAGATTCTGCACCTGCCCCGCGTGGGCCTGGACGACAACTTCTTCGAAGTGGGCGGCCACTCCCTGCTGGCGATTCAGATCACCTCGCGGGTGCAGGCCGAACTGGGGCTGGAAGTGCCGCTGGTGGAAGTGTTCCAGACCGAAACGTTGCGCGCCTATGCCCAGGCCGCTGCCACCTTCCGCGCCGGCAGTGCGGAAGATTTTGATGATCTTCGTGACTTTTTGAGCGAACTAGAGGCGATTTGAACCATGCTTTCCAACCCTAATATCGATCTGGTTTCGCGCTTTCTTCGCCTGCCTCTGGAACAGCGTCAACAGTTCTACCAACGCCTGCAAAGCCGTGGCATGAGTTTCGCGCAACTGCCGATCGCCTCGATTCGCGAGGACGGCCAGCACGCACCGCTGTCATATGCCCAGGAGCGCCAGTGGTTTCTCTGGCAACTGGACCCGGACAGCGCGGCCTATCACGTCCCCGGCGCCTTGCGCCTGAGTGGGCGCCTGGACAAGGCCGCACTGCAACGCAGCTTCGACACGCTGGTGGCACGCCATGAGAGCCTGCGCACCCGTTTGCACCTGGAGGGCGAGCAGCGTGCTCAGCAAGTGTTGGCCCAGGCTGTGGTCGAGATCGCTGAACGCCCCGTCGACGAGGCCGGGCTTAAAGCAAGCGTCGAAGCTGAAATCGCCCGGCCTTTCGATTTGCAGCAAGGTCCGTTATTGCGGGTCAGCTTGCTCGGCCTGGGCGAAGAAGAGCATGTGCTGGTGCTGGTGCAGCACCATATCGTCTCTGACGGTTGGTCGATGGGCGTGATGGTGCAAGAGCTGATGCAGCTGTATGCCGCCTACAGCCAGGGCCAGGACTGCACGTTGGCACCGCTGCCGATCCAGTACGCCGACTACGCGGTGTGGCAACGCCGCTGGATGGAAGCGGGGGAGAAGGCCCGCCAACTGGATTACTGGCGTGAGTTGCTCAGCGGCACGCAGCCGGTGCTGGAACTGCCGCTCGATCACCCGCGCCCGGCACAGCAGAGTTTCCTCGGCGCACGCCAGGACATCGCCCTGGAACCCGCCCTGGTCGCCGGTCTCAAGGCCCTGGCGCAGCGTGAAGGGGTGACGCTGTTCATGCTGCTGTTGGCGTCGTTCCAGGCATTTCTGTACCGCTACAGCGGGCAGTCGGACATTCGCGTCGGCGTGCCGATCGCCAACCGCAACCGCGTCGAGACCGAATCGCTGATCGGCTTTTTCGTCAACACCCAGGTGCTCAAGGCCGATCTCGACGGCCACATGACCTTCGCCAAACTGCTGCAACACACCAAGCGCCGCGCGCTGGAAGCCCAGGCCCATCAGGATTTGCCCTTCGAGCAACTGGTCGAAGCGCTGCAACCCGAACGCAGCCTTAGCCATAACCCGCTGTTTCAGGTGATGTTCAATCACCAAGCCAAGACCCAAGCCGCAGAGCAGCAACTGCCGGGCCTGCGTGTGGCCAGCCTCGAACTGGAAACCCAGAGCGCCCAGTTTGACCTGAGCCTGGATACCCAGGAAACCGGCGACGGCCTCTGGGCCTCCCTGACCTATGCCACCGACCTGTTTGGCGCCGCGACCGCCTCGCGCATGCTCGGCCATTGGCTGAACCTGTTGCGCGCCGCCGTGGCCAACCCTGCATTGGCCTTGCAGGACCTGGCGACGCTGGACACCACAGAGCGCCAACAGCTGATCTATCAGTGGAATGCCACCGAGCGTGCTTACCCGCAAGGCCAGTGGGTGCATCAGCTGATTGAAGCGCAGGTGCTGACGCAGCCGGATGCACCGGCATTGCGCTTTGGTGACGTGGCGCTGAGTTACGCCGAACTGAACCGCCGCGCCAATCGCCTCGCCCATCGTTTGATCGAGGCCGGCGTTGGCCCGGATGCGCTGGTGGGGCTGGCGGTGGAGCGCTCCATCGAGATGGTGGTGGGGCTGCTGGCGGTGCTCAAGGCCGGTGGCGCGTATGTGCCGCTGGACCCGGAATACCCGCGTGAACGGCTGGCCTACATGCTTGAAGACAGTGGCGTGAAGCTGTTGCTGACTCAGGCGCATCTGCTCGAACAGTTGCCGATCCCGTCAGGATTGGAAACTTTGGTGCTGGGTGAAACTGGCTTCGAAGGCTACAGCGACGCGAACCCGGACATTGTGCTGGATGGCGAAAACCTCGCCTACGTGATCTACACCTCCGGTTCCACCGGCCAGCCCAAAGGCGCCGGCAACCGACATTCAGCGCTGCTCAATCGCCTGCAATGGATGCAGGAAGCCTATGGCCTGGATGTCAGCGACACTGTGCTGCAAAAGACCCCGTTCAGCTTTGACGTGTCGGTGTGGGAATTCTTCTGGCCACTGATGACCGGCGCGCGCCTGGTCGTTGCAGCACCGGGCGATCACCGTGATCCGGCCCGGTTGGTCAGCCTGATCGCCGCCGAACAGATCACCACGCTGCACTTTGTGCCCTCGATGTTGCAGGCGTTCCTGCAAGATCCGGCGGTTTCGACCTGCCACAGCGTGCAGCGCATCGTGTGCAGCGGCGAGGCACTGCCGATGGATGCGCAACAGCAAGTCTTGGCCAAGCTGCCGCAAGCCGGGCTGTATAACCTGTACGGTCCGACCGAAGCAGCCATCGACGTGACCCACTGGACCTGCGTCGATGAAGGGCGTGACGCCGTGCCGATTGGCCGTCCGATTGCCAATCTGGGCTGCTACATCCTCGACAGCCATTTCGAACCGGTACCGATTGGCGTGCTGGGCGAGCTTTATCTGGGCGGCGTCGGGCTGGCCCGTGGTTATCACCGCCGTCCTGCATTGACCGCCGAGCGTTTTATCGCCCATCCCTTTGTCAGCGGCGAGCGTCTGTACCGCAGCGGCGACCTGGCGCGGTATCGCGCAGACGGCGTGATCGAATACGCCGGGCGGGCCGATCATCAGGTCAAGTTGCGTGGCTTGCGTATCGAATTGGGCGAAATTGAAGCGCGTTTGCTGGAGCACGATTACGTCCGCGAAGCGGCCGTGTTGGCGCCGGACAGTAAATACCTGGTGGGCTACCTGGTGCTGCAAAACGCAGCTGACGATTGGCGCGATGTGCTCGTCGCTCATCTGGCCGAAACCCTGCCGGATTACATGGTGCCCGCACAATGGATGCTGCTGGAGCAGATGCCCCTGAGCCCCAACGGCAAGCTTGACCGCAAGGCGCTGCCAGCGCCCGAAGCCACGCAGCAATATGAAGCCCCGCAAAGCGCTCTGGAGCAGCAGATCGCCGCCATCTGGGCCGATGTGCTGGGCATCGAGCATGTGGGGTTGAACGACAACTTCTTCGAGCGCGGCGGTGACTCGATTATCTCGATCCAGGTGGTCAGCCGCGCGCGTGCCGCCGGTATTCATTTCACCGCCAAGGCGTTGTTCCAGCATCAAACCGTGCGCAGCCTCGCGCGGGTGGCGCAGTTGCAAACCGCGCGGTTGATCGACCAAGGCCCGGTACAAGGTGAGACACCGTTGCTGCCGTTCCAGCAGTTGTTCTTCGAGATGCAGTTGCCGGACCCGCATCACTGGAACCAGTCCTTCTTGCTGACGCCGCGCCAAGCGCTCCAGGGCGATCGTCTGGAAGCCGCGTTGCAGGGCCTGATCGCCCATCACGATGTGCTGCGTTTGAACTTCAGCCAGCACCCTGAGGGTTGGAGGGCCGAGCATGCCGCAGCCGGCACGCCGGTACTCTGGCAAGCCACGGTGGCGGATGCCAGCGAGTTGACCGCGCTGTGCGAAAAAGCCCAGCGCAGCCTCGGCCTGCAACAGGGGCCATTGCTGCGCGCAGTACTGGCCGAGCTGGCAGACGGTTCCCAGCGCCTGTTGCTGGTGATGCACCACTTGGTGGTGGATGGCGTGTCCTGGCGGGTATTCCTCGAAGACCTGCAAGCGTTGTATCGCGAACAAAAATTGCCGGCCAAAACCTCGTCGTTCAAAGCCTGGGCCGAGCGCTTGCAAGCCCATGCCCGTAGCGCTGCGATGGCGTCCGAGCAAGCCTTTTGGCTGCAACAGCTGCAAGGTGCGGCCACCGACTTGCCGTGCCGCGACCCGCAAGGCGCGCGTCACGGCCGACTGGCCCAGACCGTGGTCAGCCAACTGGATGCCGAACGCACCCGGCAATTGCTGCAACAGGCGCCCACGGCCTACCGTACCCAGATCAACGACCTGCTGCTCACGGCCCTGGCGCGGGTGATCTGCCAGTGGACGGGCCAGGCCTCGAGCCTGATCCAGCTGGAAGGCCATGGCCGTGAGGACCTGTTTGACGACATTGACCTGACGCGCACCTTGGGGTGGTTCACCAGTCTGTTTCCGGTGCGCCTGACTCCGGACGCGTCCTTGGCGGTTTCGATCAAACAGATCAAGGAGCAACTGCGCAGCGTGCCGCATAAAGGCCTGGGTTTTGGCGCTTTGCGTTACCTGGGCGATGACGCCACACGTGAGGCGTTCAGTGCCTTGCCGGCGCCGCGCATCACCTTCAACTACCTGGGCCAGGTCGACGGCAGTTTTGACCAGCCGCACACGCTGTTCGCGCCCGCCGCAGAAAGCGCCGGTGCCGAACAAAGCCCGGACGCGCCGCTGGGTAACTGGCTGACGCTCAACGGCCAAGTCTATGGCGGCGAACTGCAACTGGGCTGGACGTTCAGCCCGCAGATGTTCGACCCTGCTGTGATCGAAACGCTGAGCGCGGCCTACACCCGCGAACTCAACGCGCTGATAGAACATTGCTGCACGCCCGGCAATGGCGGTGTGACCGCCTCCGATTTCCCGTTATCGCGCTTGAATCAATCGCAGCTGGAGTCGTTGCCGCTGGCCTTCGATGCCGTAGAAGACCTCTACACCTTGTCGCCCATGCAACAGGGCATGCTATTTCACACCCTCTATGAGCAAACGGCGGGCGACTACATCAACCAGATCCGCGTGACGGCCGAGGGCCTGGACGTGGCGCGCTTCCAGCACGCCTGGGATGCCACGGTGCAGGCCCATGATGTACTGCGCAGCGGGTTCTTCTGGGAAGGCCAGCTGGAGTGGCCGTGCCAGGTGGTGTACCGCGAGGCGCGGTTGCCGATACAGGTTCTGGATTGGCGCGCCATGCCGGAGCGCGAACTTGAACTGCGCAAGCTGCAACAGGCCCAGCGCAATCAGGGTTTTGACCTGGCCAAGGCACCACTGGTGCGCCTGGTACTGGTGCGCACCGATGAGCAGCGCTACGAATTGATTTACACCAACCACCACATCCTGATGGACGGCTGGAGCAATTCGCGGCTGTTCGGCGAAGTGCTGCAACGCTATGCCGGCGTGGCGGTGCCGGAAGCGGCCGGGCGCTATCGCGATTACATCGGCTGGCTGCAACAGCGTGATGCCGCTGCGACCGAAGCCTTCTGGCGCGAGCAGTTGAGTGCGTTGCAAACCCCAACTCGGCTGGGCAGCAGCCAACCAATGGCGGTGCAAGGGCATGGCGAGCATCAACTCGATCTTGACCGCACACTCACTGCACGATTGGAGTCGTTTGCCCGCACCAACAAGGTCACGCTCAACACTCTGATCCAGGCGGCGTGGCTGATCCTGTTGCAGCGTCACAGCGGCCAGGCGGTGGTGGCTTTCGGTGCCACCGTGGCCGGGCGCCCGGCGGAGCTTGCGGGCGTTGAACAGCAGATCGGTCTGTTCATCAACACCTTGCCGGTGATCTGCGCGGTAGAGGGGCAGGTGACGGTGGCCGACTGGTTGCAAGCGGTGCAGGCGCAAAACCTGGCCTTGCGTGAGCATGAACATACCGGCCTGTATGACATTCAGCGCTGGGCCGGGCAGGGCGGTGAAGCCTTGTTCGACAATATCCTGGTGTTCGAGAACTACCCGGTGTCCAAAGCCCTGGAGCAAAGCGGCGGCAGCGGCATTCAGTTTGGCGAGCCCCATGCCCATGAACAAACCAACTTCCCGCTGACAGTGCTGGTGGATCTGGGCGAAACGCTGTCGGTGCAATTCAGCTTTGCCCGCGCGCATTTCCATGAAAGCACGGTGCAAGCCTACGGCCGGCATCTGGTTAACCTGCTGCAAGCGATGCTTGAGGGCGGGCAGCAACGCCTGGGTGAGCTGGCGATGCTCGACGCTACTGAGCGCCAGCAGGTGATTCAGGACTGGAACGCAACATCCCGCGATTACCCGTTGCAGCAAACCGTGCATCAACTGATTGAAGCGCAGGTTGCGCTCACGCCAGAGGCTCCGGCACTGGTGTTTGCCGAGCAACGCTTGAATTACGCCGAGCTGAACCGCCGCGCCAATCGCCTGGCCCATCGTCTGATCGAAGCGGGCGTTGGCCCGGACTCACTGGTAGGGCTGGCGGTGGAGCGTTCCATCGAGATGGTGGTCGGCCTGCTGGCGGTGCTCAAGGCCGGTGGCGCGTATGTACCGCTGGACCCGGAATACCCGCGTGAGCGCCTGGCCTATATGCTTGAAGACAGCGGCGTGAAGCTGCTGCTGACTCAAGCGCATCTGCGTGAGCAGTTGCCGATTCCACACGGTTTGGAAACGCTGGTACTTGGCGAGACGGGGTTCGACAGCTATAGCGCAGAGAATCCGGGTATTGCCCTGGACGGTGAAAACCTCGCCTACGTGATCTACACCTCCGGTTCCACCGGCCAGCCAAAAGGCGCCGGCAATCGTCATTCGGCCCTGACCAACCGCCTGCAATGGATGCAGGAAGCCTATGGCCTGGATGTCAGCGACACTGTGCTGCAAAAGACCCCGTTCAGCTTTGACGTGTCGGTGTGGGAGTTCTTCTGGCCACTGATGACCGGCGCACGCCTGGTCGTTGCTGCGCCCGGCGATCACCGCGACCCGGCCAGGCTGGTCAGCCTGATCAATGCCGAACAGGTCACCACGCTGCACTTTGTACCCTCGATGTTGCAGGCATTTATGCAAGACCCCACCGTTGCGACTTGCCACACCTTGCACGGCATCGTGTGCAGCGGCGAGGCACTGCCGGTGGATGCGCAACAGCAGGTATTCGCTAAGCTGCCGCAAGCCGGGCTGTACAACCTTTACGGCCCGACCGAAGCCGCCATCGACGTGACCCACTGGACCTGCGTTGATGAAGGCCGCGATGCAGTGCCGATTGGTCGCCCGATTGCCAACCTGGGCTGCTACATCCTCGATGGCAACTTTGAGCCGGCGCCGGTGGGCGTGTTGGGCGAGCTGTACCTGGGCGGTGTCGGCCTGGCCCGAGGTTACCATCGCCGCCCGGCATTGACCGCCGAGCGCTTCATTGCCAACCCGTTTGTCAACGGAGAGCGCCTGTATCGCACCGGCGACCTAGCGCGCTATCGCGACGACGGTGTGATTGAGTACGCCGGGCGTATCGACCACCAAGTCAAGCTGCGTGGCCTGCGTATCGAGTTGGGTGAAATTGAAGCGCGCCTGCTGGAGCACGAATGGGTGCGTGAAGCCGCGGTGCTGGCCGTCGACGGCAAATACCTGGTGGGCTACCTGGTGCTGCAACACGCCGCCGACGACTGGCGCGACGTATTAAGCGCGCACTTGGCCCAACACCTGCCGGACTACATGGTCCCCGCTCAATGGATGTTGCTGGAGCAGATGCCCCTGAGCCCCAACGGCAAGCTCGACCGCAAGGCGCTGCCCAAGGTGGACGCCAACCTGCAGGCGCGCGAATACGTGGCGCCGGGCAGCGACCTGGAACAACAGATCGCCGCGATCTGGGCCGAGGTGCTCGACGTGCAGCGAGTGGGCCTGAACGACAACTTCTTCGAGTTGGGCGGGCATTCCCTGTTGGCCACCCAAGTGGTGGTGCGGCTGCGCGAGCAGTTGCACGCCGAATTCGACGTCAAATCGATCTTCACCACCCCGACCCTGGCGGATTTCAGTGCCTATGTAGCCGCCCAGCAAACAAATAATTCGCCGGTGCAGGACGCATTGGCTAAATCCTTGGAGGCCCTCAAACGTCTATCAGCAGAAGATTTGGATAAATTGATTTCCTGAGGGGCGTGGCGTGCAAGCATTAATCGAGTCGGTAGGTTCACTTTCTGCGCAACAAAAGAAAGCGTTGGCGGTAATGCTCAAGCAGCAAGGCATCAACCTGTTTGAGATTGCCCCGGTTTTCAAGCGTCAGGAAGGCGAGCCGCTGCGACTCTCTTATGCCCAGGAGCGGCAGTGGTTTTTGTGGCAGTTGGAGCCGCAGAGCCCTGCCTACCATTTGCCGCGCGCCCTGCGGTTGAAAGGTCGACTTGATCGGTCGGCCTTGCAGCGCAGCTTTGACACCTTGATTGCCCGTCACGAAAGTTTGCGCACCTGCCTGCATCAGGACGTCGACCAGGTGTTACAGGTGGTGAAACCGGACATGCACCTTGAGATCGCTGAGGGTGTGGGTGAGCACACGCAACTCGAAGCTCAAGTGCAAGCCGAAGTCGCCAAACCCTTCGATCTGCAGCAGGGCCCGCTGTTGCGGGTGAAGTTACTGCAGCTGGCGCCGGATGAGCATGTACTGGTGCTGGTGTTGCACCACATTGTCTCCGACGGCTGGTCGATGCAGGTCATGGTCGATGAGCTGGTGCAGTTGTACGTAGGCTACAGCCAGGGCCAGGATGTGCGCTTGCCTGAGTTGCCGGTTCAATACCCCGACTATGCCTTGTGGCAGCGCAGTTGGATGGAAGCCGGCGAAAAAGAGCGCCAGCTGGGTTATTGGGTTGAGCTGTTGGGCGGTGAGCAGCCGGTATTGGAGTTGCCCCTGGATCATCCGCGCCCGCCGGTGCAAAGCTATCGCGGCGCGCATCTGGACATGGACCTGGACGCGGTGTTGGTCAGCAGCCTCAAGGCGCTGGCTCAACGCGAAGGCGTGACGTTGTTCATGCTGTTGCTGGCGTCATTTCAGACGCTGTTGTATCGCTACAGCGGGCAGTCGGATATCCGCGTCGGTGTACCGATCGCCAACCGTAATCGCGCAGAAACCGAGCGCCTTATCGGCTTCTTCGTCAATACCCAGGTGTTCAAGGCCGATATCGACGGGCAGATGCTCTTCAGTCAGTTGCTGGCCCAGGTCAAGCAGCGCGCACTCCAGGCGCAGAGCCATCAGGATCTGCCGTTCGAGCAGCTGGTCGAGGCGCTGCAACCGGAACGCAGCCTGAGCCACAACCCACTGTTTCAGGTGATGTTCAACCACCAGACTGAAGCGCATAAGTCGCGTGGCGAGCTGCAATTGCCGGGCCTGGCACTTGAGGCGCTGGAGTGGGGCAGTCAGAGCGCACAGTTCGACCTTAGCCTGGATACTCAGGAATCCCCGCAAGGTATCTGGGCTTCGCTGACCTACGCCACTGACCTGTTTGACGCGCCCACTGTGCAGCGCATGGCCGAGCATTGGCAGCGTTTGCTGCGCGCGATAGCCGGGCGTGCGGACACCCGTGTGGCGCAGCTGGCAATGTTGATCGATGCGGAACAGCGTGATTTGCTGAATGCCTGGAACCAGGGTGGCCCTGCGTTCGAAGCGGCGGCAGGCGTTCACGGGTTGTTCGAGGCTCAGGTGCAACGCCGCCCGGAGGCGGTTGCCCTGTGCCTGGGCGAGCACGCAATCAGTTATGCCGAGCTGAATCACCAGGCCAATCGCCTGGCGCATGCGCTGATCGCGCGCGGTGTCGGCCCGGAAGTGCGGGTGGGTGTAGCGGTCGAGCGCTCGTTCGAGATGGTGGTCGGTTTGTTGGCCGTGCTCAAGGCTGGCGGCGCCTATGTGCCGCTGGACCCGCAATACCCACGTGAACGCTTGCTGCACATGCTTGAGGACAGCGGTGTGCGTTTGGTGCTGACGCAAGCCCATGTGCCGATGCCGCTGCCCGAGGGCATGATGACGCTGGACGTGGCGGAGTCGGGGCTGGCCCACTACGGCGAGAGCAACCCGCAGGTCAAGGTCGACAAACACAACCTGGCCTACGTGATATACACCTCCGGTTCCACCGGCAAGCCCAAAGGCGTGGCCATCGATCATGCGGCGCTGACCGAGTTTTCGCGGATGGCCGCCGACTATTCGCGCCTGACCCAGGATGACCGCGTACTGCAATTCGCTACCTTGAATTTCGACGGTTTCGTCGAACAGCTCTACCCGGCACTGACCCACGGCGCGACGGTGGTCCTGCGCGGGCCGCAGCTGTGGGACAGCGCTCGGCTGTACGACGAAATCATCGCCCAAGGCATCACCCTGGCTGACTTGCCGACCGCTTACTGGAACCTGTTCCTGCTCGACTGCCTGGCGGCGGGGCCACGGTCTTATGGCGCGCTTCGACAGGTGCACATCGGTGGCGAAGCCATGCCACTGGACGGCCCAGCACAGTGGGTGAAAGCCGGTCTTGGCCATGTGCGCTTGCTCAATACTTATGGCCCTACAGAAGCAACCGTGGTGTCGAGTGTGCTGGATTGCACATCGGCTGCTGAAATCGTCGGTGCCACCGCCAGCCCGATTGGCCGTTCCTTGCCAGGTCGCGCCCTTTATGTGCTGGACCGCGACTTGAACCTGGCGCCGTTGGGGGCGGTGGGCGAGCTGTACATCGGTAGCCGCTGCGGTTTGGCGCGCGCCTATTTGAACCGCGCACTGCTCACGGCTGAGCGCTTTGTGCCGGACCCGTTCGGCGCAACCGGCGAGCGCCTGTACCGCACCGGCGACCTGGCACGCTATCGCGCCGATGGGGTCATTGAGTATGTCGGGCGGGTCGATCATCAGGTCAAGATTCGTGGTTTTCGTATCGAGCTGGGTGAAATCGAGGCGCTGTTGTTGGCCCAGCCCAGCGTGCGCGAAACATTGGTGCTGGCCGTCGACAATCAATTGGTCGCCTATCTGGTTGCCGAACAGCAAGACGCTGCAACCCTCAAACTGACGCTGCGCGAACAACTGCCGGATTATATGGTTCCGGCCCACCTCATCTTCCTTGACCGCATGCCGCTGAACCCAAATGGCAAGCTGGACCGTCACGCGCTGCCCAAACCCGACGCCAGTGAGTCGCAGCAGGCATGGGTGGCACCGGTGACTGAACTGGAGCAGCAGGTCGCCGCCGTATGGGCGCAGATCCTGGGTGTCGAACGCGTAGGGTTGACCGATCACTTCTTTGAAATGGGCGGGCATTCGCTGTTGGCCATGCAGGTGGTTTCGCGCCTGCGGCATACGCTGGGGCGCGAAGTACCGCTCAAGCTGGTGTTCGAGCAGCCACGCCTGGAAGGTTTTGCCAGCGCCTTGCACGCCGTGGAAGGGGGCTTCGGTGAGCAGGCGCCGGCACTGGTGCCGGTCGGTCGTGATCAGCCGCTGCCACTGTCCTACGCCCAGGAGCGTCAGTGGTTCCTTTGGCAACTGGCCCCGGACAGCGCCGCCTACCATATCCCCAGTGCCTTGCGCCTCAAGGGGCGGCTGGATACGGTGGCGTTGCAGCGCAGTTTCGATGTGCTGGTCGCTCGTCATGAAAGCCTGCGCACCTGCGTTGAACAGCACGCGGACGGTGCGCGGCAAGTTATCCGTGCGCAGGCGCAGTTACCTATCCTTGGCGTTGACGTGCAAGAAGCCGATCTGCAAGCGCAGGTAGAAGCCGAAATCGCCCAGCCGTTCAACCTGCAAAGCGGACCGTTGCTGCGTGTGACCTTAATGCGTGTGGCGCAGGATGATCATGTTTTGGTGCTGGTGCAGCATCACATCGTCTCTGACGGTTGGTCGATGCACGTCATGATCGACGAGCTGGTACAACTCTATGCGGCATTCAGCCAGGGCCAGGCAGCACAGTTGCCGGTGATGCCGATCCAGTACGCCGACTTTGCCGTATGGCAGCGTACATGGATGGAGGCGGGTGAAAAGGCCCGGCAACTGGACTATTGGCGCGATTTGCTCGGTGGCGAGCAGCCGGTGCTGGAGTTGCCATTTGACCATCAACGCCCGGCGCAGCAAAGCCATCGCGGCGCGCGCCTGGATGTGCCGTTGCCCGCCAGCCTGGCGCAAGGTCTTAAAGCCCTGGCGCAAGCGCAGGGCGTGACGATGTTTATGTTACTGCTGGCCTCGTTTCAGACGTTGCTGCACCGCTACAGCGGCCAGCAAGATATTCGCGTAGGCGTGCCGATCGCCAACCGCAACCGTGTGGAAACCGAGCGGCTGATCGGCTTTTTCGTCAACACTCAGGTGCTCAAGGCCGATATCGACGGGCACATGACGGTTGCCGAGTTGTTGGCCCAGGTCAAGCAGCGTGCGCTGGAGGCTCAGGCCCATCAGGACCTGCCGTTCGAGCAATTGGTCGAGGCCCTGCAACCCGAGCGTAGCCTGAGCCTGAACCCGCTGTTCCAGGTGATGTTCAACTATCAGAGCGAAGGACGGCTGGGTGTGCAGGCGCTGTCGGATTTGCACATCGAAGGCCTGGAGTGGGAGCGCCGTACCGCGCACTTCGACCTCGACATGGATGTGCATGAAAGTACCGAAGGGCTGTGGGCCTCGCTGGGGTATGCCACCGATCTGTTTGAAGCCGCCACTATCGAGTGCATGGCGCGCCATTGGCAGAATTTATTACAGGCGATGGTTGCCGATCAGCAGCAGAACATCGGCCAGTTGAACCTGCTGGATAGCGACGAGCAGCAGCACATCCTGCAACTGTGGAACTGCACTGATTCTGGCTTCTCGGCCGAGCGTCTGGTGCATGAGCTGTTCGCCGATCGCGCGCGGGAAAACCCGGATGCGGTGGCGGTCAAGTTCGATGCGCAAACCCTGACTTATGGCGAGCTGGACCGCCAGGCCAACCGCTTGGCCCATGCGCTGATCGCCCGTGGCGTTGGCCCGGAGGTGCGGGTGGCGATTGCCATGCCACGCAGTGCCGAAATCATGGTGGCGTTCCTCGCGGTGATGAAAGCCGGTGGCGTGTATGTACCGCTCGACATCGAATACCCGCGTGATCGCCTGCTGTACATGATGCAAGACAGCCGCGCGAAATTGCTGCTAAGCCACAGCAGTGCCTTGGCGCAATTGCCGGTAGCGGAAGGGCTTGAAACCCTGGCCATCGACCGCGCTGAGGACTGGACGGGCTACAGCGACACGGCACCAAGCGTCAATTTGGACGGCGACAACCTCGCCTACGTGATCTACACCTCCGGCTCCACCGGCATGCCCAAAGGCGTGGCCGTTTCCCACGGCCCGTTGGTGGCGCACATCATCGCCACCGGCGAGCGCTACGAAACCGGCCCTGCCGATTGCGAATTGCACTTCATGTCCTTCGCTTTTGATGGTTCCCATGAAGGCTGGATGCACCCGCTGATCAACGGCGCCAGCGTGCTGATCCGTGATGACAGCCTGTGGCTGCCGGAATAC
>NZ_JAAAFV010000031.1:336646-356414 GCF_019352915.1 Pseudomonas sp. Xaverov 259
ACTGGCCGAGCATGCCGAGCGCGATGGCAACCCGCCTAACGTGCGCGTGTATTGCTTTGGCGGCGATGCGGTGGCACAGGCCAGTTACGACCTGGCCTGGCGCGCACTGAAACCAACTTACCTGTTCAACGGCTACGGCCCGACCGAAACCGTGGTTACGCCATTGCTATGGAAAGCCCGTCGCGGCGATCCCTGCGGCGCCGTCTATGCGCCGATCGGCACGCTGCTTGGCAACCGCAGCGGCTACGTGCTGGACGCGCAACTCAACCTGCAACCCATCGGCGTGGCCGGTGAGCTGTACCTGGGCGGCGAAGGCGTGGCGCGTGGTTATCTGGAACGCCCGGCGCTTACCGCCGAGCGTTTTGTGCCGGACCCATTCGGCAAACCTGGCAGCCGCGTGTACCGCAGCGGCGACCTGACCCGTGGCCGTGCGGACGGCGTGGTGGATTATCTGGGGCGTGTCGACCATCAGGTAAAAATCCGTGGTTTCCGTATCGAGCTGGGTGAAATCGAGGCGCGCTTGCGTGAGCAGGATGCGGTCGGTGAAACGGTCGTCGTGGCCCAGGAAAGCCCGAGCGGCAAGCAGTTAGTGGCCTACGTCGTGCCTGCTGAGCCCGCGACCGACCCGGTGGCATTTCGCGAAGCCTTGCGTCGCGCCCTGAAAACCCGTCTGCCCGACTATATGGTGCCTGCGCACATCATGTTCCTGGACCAGATGCCGTTGACACCCAACGGCAAGCTCGACCGTAAGGGGCTGCCACAACCGGACGCGGCGCAGTCGCAAGGCGAGTGGGTTGAACCGGTTACGCCATTGCAGCAGCAGGTCGCGGCGATTTGGGCCCAGGTGCTGGGCGCTGCGCGCATTAGCCTGACGGATCACTTCTTCGAGTTGGGCGGGCATTCGTTGCTGGCCATGCAGGTGATTTCCCGAGTGCGCCAGTTGCTTGAACGCGACGTGCCACTGCGCACCTTGTTTGAGCAGCCGCAACTGCAAGGGTTTGTACTCGCACTGCAAGCCGCTGAAGAGGATCTGGCGCCGCCGATGATGGCGATAGGGCGGGAGCAGCCGTTAGTGCTGTCCTTTGCCCAGGAGCGCCAGTGGTTTCTCTGGCAGTTGGACCCGCAAAGCGCCGCCTACCACATCCCGAGCGTTCTGCGCCTGAGCGGTCGCCTTGATCAGCACGCCTTGCAGTGTAGTTTTGACCGCCTGGTGGCGCGACATGAAAGCTTGCGCACCCGCATCGATCAGCAGGATGAGCGCGCAGTACAGGTGGTTTTGCCCGCCGAACCGTTGTTGATCCTGCGAGGCGATGCGACTGAGCAGACACTGCAGCAACAGGTAGAAGCCGAAATTGCCCGGCCCTTCAACCTGCAACAAGGACCGCTGCTGCGCGTGACCTTGTTGCGCCTGGCCGAAGATGAGCACGTACTGGTGCTGGTGCAGCACCATATCGTTTCCGATGGCTGGTCGATGCAGGTGATGGTTGACGAACTGGTGCAGTTGTATAGCGCCTACAGCCAGGGCGAGGTCGCGCAGTTGCCGGCGCTGGCCTTGCAGTATGCCGATTACGCACACTGGCAACGCGAGTGGATGGCGGCGGGGGAGCGCGAGCGTCAGTTGGCTTACTGGAGCGAGCTGTTGGGCGGTGAGCAACCGGTGTTGGAACTCCCGACCGCGCACGCGCGCCCGGCGCTGCAAAGCTATCGCGGTGCCAGCCTGGAGCTTGAGTTGCCGACGCAACTGGCCGAGGGGCTCAACGCATTGGCGCAGCGTGAAGGCGTGACGCTGTTCATGCTGTTGCTGGCGTCCTTTCAGGGCTTGTTGTACCGCTACAGTGGCCAGCACGACATCCGTGTCGGGGTGCCGATCGCCAACCGCAACCGTGTTGAAGTCGAGCGGTTGGTCGGCTTCTTTGTCAACACCCAGGTGCTCAAGGCCGACCTTGACGAGCAGATCACCGTGACCCAGCTGTTGCAGCAGACCAAACGCCGCAGCCTGGATGCGCAGAGCCATCAGGACCTGCCCTTCGAACAACTGGTCGAAGCCCTTCAGCCGGAGCGCAGCCTGAGCCATAACCCGTTGTTCCAGGTGTTGTTCAACCATCAGAGCGATGCGGGGTTGGCTACCCGTGGCCGTCACTTGCCTGACTTGCGGGTGGAGGGCCTGGATTGGGGCAGCCAGACCGCGCAGTTCGACCTGAGCCTGGACACCCAGGCCACCGCGCAGGGTATCTGGGCCACCCTGACCTATGCGACCGACCTGTTCGAGCCGGCCATGCTCAAGCGCATGCTGGCGCACTGGCAAAATCTGTTGCAAGGCATGCTCGACGACCCGCAGCAGCGCGTCAGCCAGTTGCCGCTGTTGGGCGACGCCGAGCAACGTATCGCGCTGCAAGACTGGAATGCCACTGCTCGCGACTACACGCAACAGCCTGTGCATCAGTTGATCGAAGCACAGGTCGAACTCACGCCGGATGCCGAGGCGCTGGTGTTTGCCGGGCAGCGCTTGAGCTACGCCCAGCTTAATCGGCGGGCCAACCGCCTGGCCCATCGCCTGATGGATGCCGGTGTCGGCCCCGATGTGTTGGTGGGGCTGGCCGTGGAGCGTTCGATAGAAATGGTCGTCGGCCTGTTGGCGGTACTCAAGGCCGGTGGCGCTTATGTGCCGCTCGACCCGGAATACCCACGCGAGCGACTGGCCTACATGCTGGAAGACAGCGGCGTGAAGTTGCTGCTGACTCAGGCGCATCTGCTCGAACAGTTGCCGATCCCGGAAGGTCTGCAAACCTTGGTACTGGGTGAAGCCGGTTTCGACGGCTACAGCGAAGCGAACCCCGGTATCGTGCTGGAGGGCGAAAACCTCGCTTATGTGATCTACACCTCCGGCTCCACCGGCCAGCCCAAAGGTGCGGGCAACCGCCATTGTGCGCTGACCAACCGCCTGTGCTGGATGCAGGAAGCCTACGGGTTGAATGCCCATGACACGGTTTTGCAAAAGACCCCGTTCAGCTTTGACGTGTCGGTGTGGGAGTTTTTCTGGCCGCTGATGACGGGCGCGCGCCTGGTGGTGGCTGCGCCGGGTGATCACCGCGACCCGGCCAGGCTGGTAGCGCTGATCAACGCCGAACAGGTCACCACGCTGCACTTTGTGCCGTCGATGCTGCAGGCGTTTCTGCAAGACCCGGCTGTTGGCTCCTGCCACGCATTGCAACGGATTGTGTGCAGCGGCGAAGCGCTGCCGGTGGATGCGCAACAGCAGGTCTTGCGCAAGCTGCCGCAAACCGCGTTGTACAACCTGTATGGCCCGACCGAAGCCGCCATCGACGTGACCCACTGGACCTGCGTCGACGAAGGGCGTGACACGGTGCCCATTGGCCAGCCGATCGCCAACCTGTGCACCTATGTGCTGGACGCCCAGTTGCAAGCGACCGCCGTGGGTGTGGCCGGTGAGTTGTACCTGGGCGGTATCGGCTTGGCACGCGGCTATCATCGACGTCCGGGGCTCACCGCCGAACGGTTTGTCGCTTCGCCGTTCGCGCCGGGAGAGCGTCTGTATCGTACCGGCGACCGCGTGCGTCAGCGTGCCGACGGGGTTATCGAATACCTTGGGCGTCTGGATCATCAGGTTAAATTGCGTGGCTTGCGCATTGAATTGGGCGAGATTGAAGCGCGCGTTCTTGAACATCCACAGGTACAGGAAGCCTCGGTCCAGGTGGTTGATGGCAAGCACCTGGTAGGTTATCTGGTGTTGCAGGCACCCAGCGATACCTGGCGTGAGTCGCTGGGCGAACACCTCTTGGCGCACTTGCCGGACTATATGGTCCCGGCACAATGGGTGCTGCTGGCGCACATGCCCCTGAGCCCGAATGGCAAGCTGGACCGCAAGGCGCTGCCCAAGGCTGATGCGCACTTGCAGGAGCGGGTCTATCAGGCGCCGCAGACCGAATTGGAGCAGCGTCTCGCAACAATTTGGAGCGAAGTGCTTGAGGTTGAACGCGTCGGCTTGAATGACAATTTCTTTGAGCTGGGTGGCCATTCGCTGTTGGTGTTGATGCTCAAGGAGCGCATCCGCAAGGCGACCGGCACAACGCTGTCGGTCAGCCAATTGATGCTTAACCCGACCATTGCCGGACAGGTCGCTTGCCTGGGGGGCGAGACCCGCCACTCGCTGATCGTCAAACTCAACAGCCAGACCCAAGGCACGCCACTGTTCCTGTTTCACCCAAGCTATGGTTCGGTGCATTGCTACAAGGCCATCGGCCTGGCGCTGCGTGACCAGCGGCCGGTGCTGGGTGTGATCAGTCGGGCGTTGGTCGAGGAGGGCAGTGCAGTGCCCAGCTGGCAAGCGATGGTCGATGACTACACCGCGCAACTGCTCGACGCCGTGCCCGAAGGCCCTTACCGTCTGGCCGGTTGGTCCCTGGGCGGTAACCTGGCCATGGAAGTCGCGTATGCATTGGAGCAGGCGGGGCGAGTGGTAGAGGTTGTGGGTTGGATTGATGCGTCGCCGCCGTACTGGCTCAAGGATTATTGGGACACAGTGGTGATGACCGATGACAGTGAGGTGCCGGTCAATCAACGGCGCGTTGAGTTGTTGCAGGTGATGTTTGCGCAGTCGAGCCAGATGATCCAGGACGCATGGTTGCAAAGCCAGGCGGTTGCCGACGACGAGGTACAGCAATGGCAGGCGTTCAGCACGTGGGCCGAAAATGCACTCGGTGAAACCTATCTGGAGGTCAAGGCCAGCTTGCTTGAGGGCGCCGAAGCGCAGATCTCCTGGGAACTCGACCGAGCCCTCGGCCAGTCTCTAAAGGACGCTGACTTCAAGCCGATCCAGGCACCGATCCGTTGCTGGTGGGCCGCTGCGAGCCGTGCCGGGCAGCATCGCCAGTTGATCGAGGCGAGCATGGCGCAGGTTACGGGCCGTGCGTGTATTGAGCAGTCGGTGCTGATCGACTCCACCCATGATCGAATCATCGACAACGCCGCGTTCGTGCAGAGCTTTGCTGATGCGATGAAGTAACACGCGGTGTAAAAGAAACGCCCCTGGACCTATGGCCAGGGGCGTTTTTTTATCTGTGTTGTTCAGCATGAGCCACGTTTTAGCAGGCAACAAAAAGCCCCTGGTCATCTGCGATGACCAGGGGCTTGGGCTGGATCAGAAGTTCCAGCGGGTGCTGAGCATGACGTTACGCGGGTCGCCGTAGTAAGCCGAGTTGTAGAAGCCGATGTTGGTGTAGTACTTCTTGTCGAAGATGTTGTTGACGTTGAGGGTCGCCGAGACGTTCTCGGTCACCTGGTAGCGGGCCATCGCATCCACGATCCAGAGTGGGTCCTGGGAGAAGTTTTCCTCGGTGCCTTTGGCGTAGTTGTTCAGCAGCTTCCAGCCGGTACCTTGCCAGCGCACGCCGGTGCCCAGGGTCAGTTTGTCGAGCGGGCCGGTCAGCTTGTAGCTGGTGTAGATATTGACCTGATCTTCCGGCTCCCAGGTGGAGAGCTTCTCACCCTGTTTGTCGCGCATGATCTTGTGGGTATAGCCCGCTTGCAACTGCCAGCCTGGCGCCAGCTCGCCGGAGATTTCCGCTTCGTAGCCTTTGGTTTTGGCTTCGGTGCCCCTGGAGGCGTAATCCAGCCCTGGGTGGCTGTTGGGGATGTAATCCGTGTCGTCGACGGCGCGGTTTTTCTCGTGAACCTCGAAGTAGGCCAGGCTCGAGTTCAGGCGGCCATCGAAGAATTCGCCTTTAAGGCCGATCTCGTAGTTCTTGCCTTCATCCGGTTCCAGCGGTTTGTCGTTGCGGTCGCGATAGTCGTCCTGTGGCAGGTAGATTTCGGTGAAGCTGGCGTAGGCCGAGAAGTTGTCATTGAGGTCATAGGTGATGCCGGCGTACGGCACTACCTTGCCGGTGTCCTTGACCTGGCTGGTGCCGCTGACTTCGTAGTTGTTGACCCGAGTGCCGAGAATCAGGTGCAAGTCATCGGCCAGGCTGAAGCGCCCGGTGATGTAGCTGGCGCTCTGGCGGGTCAGCTCGTCGTTCCTTTTGGTCCGAGGGCCACGGTCCGGTTTGAGCGCGTCGCCGTCCCAGTTGAAGTAGTCGTGGCTGTTTTCGTAGTTGGTGGCGTTGGTGTAATCGCTGCCCAGCCAGTGCGAGCGCGATACCGAGGTGCCGACCACCAGCTCATGCTCACGCCCGAACAGGCTGAACGGGCCAGTGGCGTAAAGGTCGCCAGTGTCGCTGGTGGTTTCACCATTGTAGGTACGGGTCAGCAGCGAGGCTTTGCCCGTTTCGGCATTGGGTGACAGCAGGGCCGACAACGGGGCTTTGTAGCCATTGATCTGGTGGTTGTACTGCGCCTTGCCGACCCAGCCATTGTCGAATGTGTGTTCCAGGGTGGCGAAGGCGGTGCGGGTGTACTGCTTCCACTTGCTGTACTTGGCGCCGTTGTTGAAGGAGCGCGGAGTGCTGATGTGGTTACCGGCAGAGTCAAACAGCGAGGCCGCACCAGACCAGCTGGAGCCCTGCGGGTCGCTGTCCTGATAGTCGCCACCGATGGTCAGCAACGTATCCGGGGCCAGGTCGAACTCGAGAATGCCGTAGTAGACGTTGGTCTTGCGTTGGTAGTGATCGAGGAACGTATGTTTGTCCTGGTAGGCCGCGACAGCACGGCCGCGCACGTTGCCCGACTCGGTCAGCGGGCCGCTGACGTCGATTTCCGAGCGGTAGTTGTCCCAGGAACCTGCACCCAGGTCCACATAGCCTTTGAATTCCGAGGTGGGTTTTTTACGCACCATGTTGATGGTGCCACCCGGGCCGCCAGCGCCGGTCAGCAGGCCGGTGGCGCCCTTGAGAATCTCGACGCGGTCGTAGATGACGGTATCGGTCAAGGTGTGGCCGGACGAATACTGGGCATCCTGCAGAATCGGAATACCGTCGTACTGGAAGTTCTGAATGGCGAAGCCACGAGAGAAGTAGCTGGTGCGCTCGCTGTCGTAGGTGGCGACGGTGATGCCCGGTGTGTGGCGCATCACGTCGTCGATCGACTTGAGACCGAAGTCGTCCATGGCCTGGCGGGTTACCACGGAAATCGATTGCGGCGTCTCGCGTGGGCTCAGTACCAGACGGGTTGCGGTGGCAATGGTGCCGGGGGTGTAGGAGCCGGAGCCTTCGGTGATGGTGCCCAACTGGTTGGCGGTTACCTGGGTTGCGCCCAGCTCCAGTGCCGACGTTTTCGCCGCGCTGATGGTGAATGAGCTGCCCTGCAGGTCATAGCTGATGCCCGTCCCGGACAGCAAGGTGGTCATGGCCTGGCCAGGTTGCAATTTGCCTTTGATTGCGTGGCTGCGTTTGCCTTCGACGTCGGTCGGGCTGTAGAGCACCTGCAAGTTGGTTTGGCGACCGAACTCCTGAAGCGCGCTCCCCAGCGGCTGTGCGGGTACATTCAGCTCGACCTCCTGCGCCTGCACATAACCTGCGACCGGCAGTGCCAGTGCAAAGGCAATGGCGCTTGGCAGGAGAGGGGTGTTCAAGAGGCGGCGCATGGAGAGTGCCTTGCTCAAGGGACTCAGACCGAACGTTGCTGGCATGGATACATTCTCTTCTATGTTTTTAAGTGGGCAGTTCTAAGTATTTGTTGAGGTCAATTCTCATTACCACTAGTGAGACGTTCCTATCCGTAAAAACCGGAAAATAAATTTCAGGCCGGCTCCATTTCGTGCACGACCTTGCCCGCTCGCAGGCGCACCAGTTGGTCGGCGATGTCGAAATAGCGGTCGTCGTGGCTGATCACGATGATGGTCTTGCCCAGGCGTTTGAGGTCGGGCAGCAGCTCGGTGTAGAACACGCGGCGGAAGGCCGGGTCCTGGTCGGCGGCCCATTCGTCGAACACCAGCACTGGGCGTTCTTCGAGCCAGGCATTGACCAGCGCCAGGCGCTTGCGCTGCCCGGTGGAGAGGTCGGTGGTGCTGAATACGCCGTCCTTGACGCTGACTTTGTGCGCGATTTCCAGGCGCTCCAGGTACTTGGCGGCGCTGTCCAGCGATTGCGTGGCGCTGCCCTGGACCAGGTCGTCGAACAGGTAATAGTCGGCGAACACCGTGGTGAACAATTGGCGGTAGTCATCGCGCACCGGGTCGGTCACGGTTTCGCCATTCAGGCGGATTTCCCCGGCGTCGGGTTGATACAGACCCAGTAACAGTTTGATCAGCGTGGTCTTGCCGCAGCCGTTCTCGCCGACGATAAACACGATATCGCCCTGCTTGATGCTCAGGTTGATCGGCCCCAGGTGGAACGGCTCGCTGCCCTCGACCGGCGGTGGGCTGTAGGTGACGCCACGCAGTTCAAGGCTGTTGACCACCGGTGTGGGGGCTTCGCTGCCGTCCATCAACAAATGCGGCTCGGGTGACGAGAAGCGATCCGACAGCTCAGTAATGCGCGCAAAGGCAATGCGTGCCTTGCCGATGATCGGCAGGTAACCGATGACGTGTTCGAGCGGGCCTTTCATGTACAGCAGCACCAGCACGAAACCGGTGATCACTGCGGGATCCGGGTTGGGGCTGTAGGCTTGCATGGCCAGGGCCAGGCCGATGACCACAAAGAACAGCATCGAGCCAAAGGTTTTGGCCGCGATGTAAATGTTGACGGAGCGCACCTGGATATCGCTGATCCGGTCAGCGGTTTCCTGGATACGGTGGGTGTTCATCCGGTAGCGCCGTGGCCGGTGGATGCGCAGCTCCTTGGCGCCCGAGGCAATCGCCGAATAGTAGCGTTGCAGTTCGTCTTCCAGGTCACGGGCTGCGTCGAAGCCGCGAATGCCTTTGTGGCCAGCGATAAACTGCACGCTGCTGCCGATCACAATGGCGACGATCATCATCAGGAACATCGGTACTGACAGGTAGGCCAGGTAACCCAGGCAACCCAGGGTCACCGTGCTGGCGATGGCCAATGGGGTAAACGCGAAGGAGAAATCGCTGATGGTGTCGACGTCGTGAGTGAGCACCGGGATCAGGCGGTGCGAACGGTAGCGTTCGATCTGCTCGATGGGTGCCGACAGCACTTTCTCGCCGAGATCCTTGCGCAGGGCGGCAATGATCCGTTGGCCCACATAGTTGGTGCCGATATCCGAGACGATCGAACTGGTCAGCGCCAACAGGCACAGCGCGGCGAAGGTCAAGACCACGCCCTGGGTCATGCCGGTGGAGGAGTGGAGGGCGTTGTTGATAGTCGCCAGCAGCAACGTGATGGCCAGGCCGCCGGCCATGCCCAGGGCGACAGAGACCGTCACGATGGTGCGAAAAGGCCTGAGCAATGCGAGCAAACCGTTAAAGGCGCCGCGCTTGGGGTCGGTCATAAATACTTCCCGGAAAGTGAAAAAGAGGGGGCTGGGCACACAGACCCTTACCCATGACAAACGAAGTGCCGGGGCGACTATTTAGCGCCGTACGCCGTGCGGTGACGTGGGTGGATAAATTGCCCGTGGCCTGGTTCGTTCTTGTGAAGTAGGCGCACGCGTATTGGCGCGTGCCTGATCTATCCAGCGAGAGCGAAACAATGACGAAAATGAATCTGGTGTATGTCTGGTCCCTGAGAAACGCTGCCGCCGACAAGGCCGGCCAGCCAGTGGCCTACAAGGACCACGAGCGCTATATGAAGTCGGTGTTGGAGTTTCTGGTGGGCTCGCTGAACGACACACCGTTGGGCCAGGCCTACAACCTGGTTGGCGTGGTGTATGACGATGACGAGCAGAACCCACGGGACCAGCAGTTGGTGGCCGACTATGGTTTTGCCTACCAGTCGGGCCGCCAGTGGCTCTACCCGGCGGACCTGCGGGTGCAGGGCAAGCTGGTCAATGACTTGTTGCTGAGCGTGCCGTCCACCTACCGCCGCCTGCCGCGTGGCAGCGCCGAACACATCGCCGGCAAACAGGATTTCGAACGTCGCCTGCACGACACCCTGGTGGAGTTGAAAGCCGACATCGTGGTGCTGGACGGCCTGCTGGTGATCCTTGATGAGCTGGTGCGTCCCGGTGCGCCGTTTGAGCGTCGGATCATGAACATCCACCCGGGCATTACCCGCATTGAGTCGCCATATGAGCGCCGTGGGGCCTATGCCACCTGGAATGCCTTGTACGGCGCGCGCGGGCAGACGGTGGTGGATTGGGCGAGCAAAGCCACCAAGGCCAGCGAACCGCTGTACCTCACTGGCGCTTCATTCCACTACGTGGACAACGGCATCGATTCGGGCGAAGTGTTCCACGACGTGCTGAAAACCGAGATTTCGCCGGAGGACACCATCCTCGAATTGCGCTGGAACAACTTCAATAACAGTTTGTTCCCGGCGTTGCATGAAGGGTTGGAGTTACTGGCCAAGCAGGCTTGATGCAAAACTAAATGTGTGCGGGCTTGCTCGCGAATGCGGTGTTTCAGTCAATTCATCTGTAACTGACCCACCGCATTCGCGAGCAAGCCCGCTCCCACAGTTGACCGCATGCAGTTTTGAATATGAGGTCGACTGCGGGTTTGCATGCACTGAAGAGCTGCTTTTCTGTGGGAGCTGGCTCGCCTGCGATGCAGACACCTCGGTGTGTCAGGTACACCGAGTTGATGCTATCGCAGCGGTGCGACGATTCGACAAGCCAGCTCCCTGCTCGGTGTGCTGCTTAAAGGTCGCGCACTACTCGAAACCCAATCCAGTCCCCACGGGTTTGCGGGTAGATGTTGTTGCGGTTGCCCGAGCGTGAGAACACCGGCGCTTCGCCCCAGTCATTGCCGCGGATCTGGTAGCCCTCGCAGTGGGGCTCCATCCAGGCGCTGCCGTCGGTAGGGGCGCCGATGTAGTTGGGGTGCTCACAGTCGGCAACCCGCTCATACACATTGCCGTGCATGTCGTACATGCCAAATGCATTTGGCGGGTAGCTGCCCACCGGCGAGGAATAACTGTAGCCGTCCGCCGGGCCGTAGGTGTTGGCGTGCTGGGCGATGCTGTAGCCCTTGCCCTCGTCGAACGGGAAGGGGAACGGCCCGGTGGAGCCGGCGCGGGCGGCGTATTCACGCTGGGCTTCGCTGACCATGTGGTACTTCTGCCCGGTTTTTTTCGACAGCCAGGCGATGTAGTTTTTGATGTCGTCCATGTCCATGCACACCGCCGGCTGGCGTGGCCCTTGCGGGTAGCGCGGCTTGCTGGCGATGCATTCGCGGCCGGGGCGGGTGTCGCCGTCAGCGATCTTGACGCCGGTCTGGCGGATATAGCTGTCCCATTCGCCGGCGGTGACGTGGAAGCGGCTCATGGCAAACGGTTTGGCGAAGGTCACGTCATGCATCGGGCCTTCATCGGGCTCGCGGCCGACTTCGTCTTCCGGGGTGCCCATGGTGAAGGTGCCGGCGGGCAGCACCACCATTTCCGGGCAGTCCTTGCAGTCCTTGAACACTTTGCCGGGTTGCGGCGTGGCGGCTTGCGCCAGGTTGGGCAGCCATGCCGCGCACAGGGCCGTCAACGCCAGGGCGGCCAGGGGTTTGAGTCGGGATGGATTCATGTGGGCATCTCGTTCAAAGGAAAAAAGTGGGCATCACAGGCGTTGACTCAACAGGGCCATGAACTGCTGGATTTCGTCCGAGCTGTTGAGCAGGCCGGGGGAGGTGCGGATCACCGGGCCGACATCGCGGTCGACGGCATCGATCACCGCGCGGTTTTTCAGCATATGGGCGACGACTGCTTCGCTGTCCTGGTCCTTGACCCGAAAGAAGGTAAAACCGGCCGACAGGTCGGTGCTGCGCGGTGTCACCAGTTCGATCTGCGGATGCGCCAGCAACTGGGTTTTGAGTTCACTGTTAAGTGCGTGGATGCGCGCCTCAACCTGTGCCTTGCCCAGTTGCAGGTGCAGCTTGAACGCTTCATCCGCCGCCCAGCGATGCTCAAAAGCGTGGTAGCCGCCGGGCGTCATCGTGGTGGCAAAGTTGGTGTCTTCGGAGAAGGTCGGCACCATGGGCGTGACATATTTGTTTTCGGCATCGCGGGCGCAGACCAGCCCGGTGCCGCGTGGGCCGAACATCCATTTGTGCGTGCCGGCGATAAAGAAGTCGCAGTGCATGGCCGGGAAGTCGAGGTTTTCCACGCCAAAACCATGTACGCCATCGACCACATACAGGATGCGGTCGTTGTCGTCGCGGTTGCGATTGAGTTCCGCCACCAGCTTGCCGATTTCGCCGATCGGCAGCTTCACGCCGCTGCCGGACTGCACCCAGGTCATGCCCAGCACACGGGTAGTGGGGCGAATCGCGCGCTTGATATTACCCAATACTTCGTCACTGGAGACCTGGCTGGCCCGCTCGAACAAGCGGATGCGCCGCACCTGCGTGCCTTGGCGGGCGACGCGAAAATCCAGCACGTTCTGGGTGGCGTAATGCTCGTGTTCGGTGGTGAGAATCTCTTGGTCGGGGCGCAGCTTGATCCCGCCGTAGATCATCGCCAAGCCTTCGGAGGTGCTACCGGTGAGGGCGATCTGCGCCGGCTTGGCGTTCAGGTAGCGTCCGGCCCATTCGCGCACCTGGCCTTCACGTTTCCAGGTTTCCTCCAGGCCCCAGTCCATGGCCAGGCCGGGGTTGCGGTCGATCTGCTGACGGTAGCGCTCAATCGCTTCGCGCACGGGGCGTGGGTGGGAGGTCACCAGGAAGTTGGAAAAGTGCAGGTAGTTCGGGTCTTGGGTGAACAGTTGCTTGAAACCCGTCCATGGGTCGTTTGTGGCAGGCGCATGAGTGGCTGCCTGGGCGTGCGCGAGCACTGCGCTGCCCAATGGCAGGCTGGCGGCTAGTACCCCGGCCTGCTTGAGGAATGTACGGCGGTCGGTCATGGACTGGCTTCTGAGTAATTAGCGGTTGGCCAACGGCTTGGCGGCTTTTTGCACCTGGTCCCACACCCGCAGGAAGTTGCCTCCCCACAGCTTGGCGATGTCGGCCTCGGAGTAGCCGCGCTGGATCAGTTCGGCGGTGACATTGCGCACCTCGCCGACGTTCTCCCAGCCCTGGATACCGCCGCCGTCGTTGAAGTCCGAGGCTATACCGACGTGATCGATGCCGATCTTGCGCACGGTGTAGTCAATGGCATCGCCCCAGTCCTTGAGGGTGGCCTTGGGTTCTTCCTCAAGAATGGCGTACAGCCCCTGAGCGTACTGGCCGAACTTCTGCTCGGACCAGGCGGCGATGATGGCGTCACCAGGCATCAAGGCCATGGCCAGGTTGGGCAGCGGCGGCAAATCGAAGCGCGCACGCAAGGTGTTGAGCTTGTCCTGGGTGGGTTGGCTCAGCGGGCGCAGATAGGCCGGGAAGCCCACCACCTGCACCACGCCGCCGCTGTTTTTGATCAGTTGCAGCTCTTTGTCGCTGAGGTTGCGCGGGATATCCACCGAGGCACGCGGTGCCGAGTGCGAGGCAATCATCGGGGTGCGGCTCAATTGCGCGACTTGCTCCAGCGCCTTGGTCGACATCTGCGACACATCGATGATCACACCCAGGTCATTGAGGCGCTGCACAGCTTGTTGGCCGATGGGTGACAGCCCTTCAAGCGCATCGGTGGTGTCATTGAAAAACGGCAGCGGGCGCGACGAGTCGGACCAGGCGTTATTGCCGATATAACTGAAACCGAACATGCGCATGCCGCGTGCGGCCCACAGGTCCAGCTGGTTGAGGTCGTCGCCCAGCGGGTAGGCGTTGAGCATGCTGATAAAGATCGCAAACTTGCCCTCGCCATGCAGGCGCCGCATATCGTCCGGGGTGTAGGCAATGCCGACCTGGTTGGGGAAGTCGCGCACCATGCCGGAGATGATCTTGTAGCGCACCTCCTGCTCGTGGCGGGCCTCTTCGACAAAACCGTCGGTGGGTTTGTGCGGGGCGTTGGGGCCGTTCCAGATTTCCGGCCAGCCGAAAATCGTCAGGGCCGCGCCCGACAAGCGTCCGCGTGCTGCCTTGGCGAGGTCAAACTGGCCGCTGCCATCCTTGTCGGCTTCGTTGCCAGCGGTGCCGAAATCCATGGGCACGGTGATATGGCTGTCGAACGACAACAAGCGGTCCTGCATTTCATTGGCCTGCTTGATCACCTCCAGCGGGTAGCCGGCATTGCCTTTGAACCAGTGATCCCAGACCAGAAAACCGGCCCCGGCCCCGGCGCCGATGGCCAGTGCCAGCGGCAGGCCGATATACAGCGCCTTTTTCGAACGTGGTTTTGTCATTGCCATCTCAGTCAGTTGAGGCCTTTGCTATCAGGGAAGAACGAGCCATGGCCGGGAAAATTTAGGCGCGGGCGCGGCACCGGTAAATTTCTCGCGACCGTCAACGTTCTAGCTCTGATCAAGCTGTTTCCTAAGGTAGACAATGACCCTCTCTCGACGTGGCTTCATCGCCGGCCTGGCGCTGACCGGCGCTGCCGTGCCAGCGGCCCTTTACGCCCACCGCGAGCTGACGCGTGAAGAATTCCCGATCACGCCGGGCGAGGCCACGGTGGACCTGGCCGACACCGCCGGCCAACACCTGGCCGATACCTTGCGCGGTGTGTGGAGCCTGCGCCTGGAAGGTCGCGATGCGGGCCTTGAAGGCTTGCCGCTGCAAGGCCTGGAGCTGTTGCTCGACATCGCCCCACGCGGCCGTGGCTTGCGCGGCTATCTGGACACCGCTGCAAACCTGCGTGCCGAGGGCGAGCCGCGCTATCGCGTGCTCGGTGATCTGCTGACGGGCGAGGGTGCCGTGCTCTACTGGCGCCTGATCGACCGCGACGCCGCAGATGGCGCACCGGCCTATGAGTTCAAGATGACCCTCGACGAAGTCTGGGCCGACTTCGCCAATGCCGGCAGCAGCACCCTGAGCGGGCAGATTCTCGACCTTGAGCGCCCCCTTGCCTTGACTGAGCGCGACAACCGCTTTATCGCCCACAAGCAACTGTTCCCCGAAGCGCGCCAGCGTATCGGTCTTAACCCGACCTTGTTGGCCTGGCTGATTGCCCCTGAGCACCGCCTGTTCCACCAGCTGTGGCACGCCACCCGTGACCAGTGGCACAAGCTGTCCGAGGAAAAACGCGATGCCCTGCGCGGTATCGGTTGGCAACCCGGGCCACGCGGCCAGGAGCGCGACGCGCGGGGTAAACGCAAAGACCGCAACGGTTCGGGTATCGACTTCTTTTTCATGCACCGGCATATGCTCGGCACTGCGCGCTCCATGCAGGAGCTACCTTCCTGGCCGCAATTCCCCGAGCCACAGCCGGCGCTGGAGCGCGATCGCCTGGGGTTTTTGCGTTATTTCGACAACCACGACGGCTTTGCGCTGCCACCCTGTTGGGCGGCACCCGATGACAGCGACTACACCCAATGGGTCAGCGATATCAAGGCGGCCGAGACCTACCACAGCAACTTCCAGGTGTGGGAGTCGCAGTACCGTGACCCGCGTTACCTGGCCAAGCTGACCTTGGGCCAGTTGGGTTCCGAGATGGAGCTGGGCCTGCATGACTGGCTGCACATGCGCTGGGCCTCGGTGCCCCGAGACCCGTCCAACGGCGCCCCGGTGCCATTCGCCCGTGACCCGGCGGACTTTGCCGCGCGTTGGTACGCGCCAGAGAACGACTTCCTGGGCGACCCGTTCTCATCCCATGTAAACCCGGTGTTCTGGCACTTTCACGGCTGGATCGATGATCGCATCGAGGATTGGTTTCGCGCCCATGAGCGGTTCAACCCCGGCGAGGTCAGCCGGCTTGAGGTCAACGGGGTCAAGTGGTTTGCCCAGGGCCGCTGGGTGGAAGTCGCTGACCCATGGCTGGGGCCGGACACCCACGGTTGCAGCACCACGCCGGGGCTGCAGATGGGCCGGTCGATGGAGATGGACCCGGAGACCATGAAGCTGGCGCTGCGCATCACCTTCGCCGAAGACGAAGGGTTGCAGGCATTGTTCAAGCGCGTGCCGAAACGGCCCTGGTATGCACGCCACTTGAAACTCAAGTAATGCCTGGGACGTTTGGCCACAGGTCTGCAACGAGGAACAAGCGTTCGGCTTCTTCCCAATCCTCCCCAGTCTGAACCAGTCGTACCAACAGCTGGGCCGGTGCCATCGGGTCCAGTTCAGCCAGCCAGGTGTGCATCTGGTCCGCCTGCCACACCTGATCCGCCGGGTAATGCGCCGGCGCAAGCCACGCATGCCGAGGCAGGGGCTGCCAGCGCCCCGGCGGGCTCTGGCTGACGAAATCGCGCCAGTCACGCTGATGCAGCCAGCGCCCGCGCAGGTGCTGTGGCTCGACGCCCAGCGGGGATTCTGCGGTGCCGGGCCATGGATAGAGCAAATAGCCGCCCAGCCACAAATGCGCATCGAACTGCACAATGTCCAGCGCCGCCAGGGCTTCGCGGCTTTCCGGGCGGGCCGAAATCGGCAATTGATGCTGGGCCAAGTGCGTGAGCTTGCGGTCCAGTCGGTCATGACAGCCAGGACCGAGCCATTGCGCGGCGTCCTGGCCGTTGCCGTCCTGCGGCCCCAGATACAGTTTGATCGCCAGTTCCAGGTGGTGCACGCCATCGCGGTCGCGCACCAGCATGTCCAGCTCGCCCAGCGTATGTCCGGCGCGGCGGATCGGCAGGTTGGCGGCCAGCAACTCCACGCCCGGCGCATGTTGCACTGCAAATTGCCACAGGCGCTCGTAGTACAGGCCCAGGCGCCGCGTGCGCGACAGGCTGAGCCAGTGCTGCAAGGCGCTGCTGTCCTGGTCGAGGGTGCGTAACCACTGTTCGAGCCGGTGCGGCGCCTGCACCCAGTCGCTGCCGGCCAGTGGGTGGCGTTGCGGCCAAGGCGTTTGCGCAAGCATCGGCGGGGCGAGCATCACCCACGCCAGGTCGCGCACCTCAGGGTGCCGTAATTGGCGGGGCAGGTTGAGCAAATCCGGGAACACAGTCATGGTCCGAGCATAGCCTTTTAGAGCGTTGACGGGTGGCTGAGAACCATTGTCATCAAGGCCCTGCGGCGACAAAGGGTTTTGCCTGACGCGGCCTTTCGCCCATAATCGTTCTTTTTGCCAGACCCCACATCCCGCAGGAGCCCCATGGAGCAATTTCGCAATATCGGCATTATCGGTCGCCTGGGCAGTACCCAGGTGCTGGACACCGTCCGCCGGCTGAAAAAATTCCTGCTGGAACGCCACCTGCATGTGATCCTCGAAGACACCATCGCCGAAATCCTCCCTGGCCACGGCTTGCAAACTTCGTCGCGCAAGATGCTCGGCGAAGTCTGCGACATGGTCATTGTGGTGGGTGGCGACGGCAGCCTGCTGGGTGCCGCCCGTGCCCTGGCGCGGCACAACGTGCCGGTGCTGGGGATCAACCGTGGCAGCCTGGGGTTTCTCACGGATATCCGTCCGGATGACCTGGAAGTCGAAGTCGCCAAGGTGCTCGACGGCCATTACCTGGTGGAAAACCGCTTCCTGCTGCAAGCTGAAGTGCGCCGCCACGGCGAGGCCATCGGCCAGGGCGATGCGCTCAACGACGTGGTGCTGCACCCCGGCAAGTCCACGCGCATGATCGAGTTCGAGCTGTATATCGACGGCCAGTTCGTGTGCAGCCAGAAGGCTGACGGCCTGATCGTCGCCACGCCGACCGGTTCCACTGCGTACGCGCTGTCGGCCGGCGGCCCGATCATGCACCCCAAGCTCGATGCCATTGTGATCGTGCCGATGTACCCCCATATGTTGTCCAGCCGGCCGATTGTGGTCGATGGCAACAGTGAGCTGAAAATCGTGGTATCCAAAGACATGCAGATCTACCCGCAAGTCTCCTGCGACGGGCAGAACCATTTCACCTGCGCCCCCGGTGACACCATCACCGTGAGCAAAAAGGCACAGAAGTTGCGGTTGATCCACCCGCTGGACCACAACTACTACGAAGTGTGCCGCACCAAGCTGGGCTGGGGCAGCCGCTTGGGGGGTGGAGGCGACTGATGCTCGATCCCGCGCGTAGCTACGACCTGATTGGTGACGTGCACGGTTGCGCTCATACCCTTGAGCACTTGCTCGACCGGCTGGGCTACCACAAACAGGCTGGAACCTGGCGCCATCCGACGCGTATGGCGGTGTTCCTCGGCGATATCATCGACCGTGGGCCACGCATCCGCGAGGCGCTGCATATCGTCCACGATATGACCGAGGCCGGCCAGGCGCTGTGCATCATGGGCAACCACGAGTTCAACGCGCTGGGCTGGACCACGCCGGCGCCACCGGGCAGTGGCAAGCAGTTCGTGCGCGAGCACAACCCGCGCCATGCGCGGTTGATCCACGAAACCCTGACCCAGTTCGAGCACCACCCAGCCGACTGGCACGACTTCCTCGGCTGGTTCTACGACATGCCGCTGTTTGTCGATGCCGGGCGGTTTCGCGTGGTGCATGCGTGCTGGGACGAAGGCTTTATCCAGCCGCTGCGCGCAACGTTCCCGGATGGCTGCATCGACCAGCACTTTTTGCAGGCCGCCGCCGTGCCGGGCAGTTTCGCCTGCAACGCCTTCGACCGTCTGCTGCGCGGCACCGACATGCGCCTGCCGGACGGCCTGACGCTGACCGGTGGCGATGGCCTGACGCGCTCATTTTTCCGCACCAAATTCTGGGAAGACGACCCGAAAACCTACGGCGACATCGTGTTCCAGCCCGATGCGCTGCCGGATCCGGTGGCGCGTACGCCGCTGTCGTCGACCGAAAAAAATTCCCTGCTGCGTTATGGCGTCGACGAACCGTTGTTGTTCGTCGGCCATTACTGGCGCAGCGGCAAACCGGCGCCGATCCGCGACAACCTGGCCTGCCTGGACTACAGCGCGGTGCTGTATGGCAAGCTGGTGGCGTACCGACTGGACCAGGAAACCCGCCTGGATCCGGGTAAATTTGTATGGGTCGACGTTGAGCGGCCTGAGGTGTTCACATGAATCTCTGTGTACCGACACTGCACATTTAAGGAAGCACCATGGATGATTCGACGTTCGATCAGTTAGAGGCGGCTTTGTCTGCGGCGCCCGGCAATGTTGCACTGCTGACGATGCTGCTCGGCGCCAGCCTTGAGCGGGGCGAGCATGCGCGTGGCCTGAAGTTATTGCCAGACGACCTTGAACAATGGAGTGATGCAGCGGCCCTCAAATTAGCCGCCGCTCAGCTGTGCCTTGCCGCTGGCCAAGCGCAACGTGCGCTGCAACTGATTGAAGGCGAAGACCCCGCCGCACGATTGCTCAAGGCGCGCGTGCTGGCTGCTCTGGAACGGCTCAAGGACGCTCAGGTGGAATACCGTGCGGCGGTAGACGCCAACCCAGCTCTGGAAGACATGGCGCTATGGCGCCGGTTGAATGTATCGGTGCAGGATGTTCCGGCGGCGCAAGGGCGGCCACGGTTGCGTGTGATCTCCAATGACGACACTGACAAGAGCGAAGTGGTACGCCTGCTGGTGCCGGAAAAAGAAACCCTGACCTTTGATGACATTGGCGGCTTGGATGAGCTGAAAAAAACCATTCACAAAAAGATCATCCTGCCGTATCAAAAGCCGGGTTTGTTCCAGCGCTTTCGCAAGAAGGTTGGCGGCGGTGTACTGCTTTATGGCCCGCCGGGCTGTGGCAAGACCTTGCTGGCACGTGCTACAGCCGGAGAATGCAAGGCGACGTTTTTTAATGTGGCCATTTCCGACGTGCTGGATATGTATATCGGCGAGTCCGAGCGCAAGTTGCACGCCTTGTTCGAACAGGCGCGTGCGCAGGCGCCAGCGGTGATGTTTTTCGATGAGGTCGAGGCGC
>NZ_JAAAFV010000031.1:356536-508519 GCF_019352915.1 Pseudomonas sp. Xaverov 259
GGTCAGCCAGTTTTTGTCTGAGATGGACGGCTTTACCAATGACAACCACGGCGTACTGATCCTTGCCGCGACCAACGTGCCGTGGTCGGTGGATTCGGCATTCCGTCGCCCCGGCCGCTTTGACCGGGTGCTGTTTGTGCCGCCACCGGATCGCGCTGCGCGCGAAAGCATGCTCAAGGTGATGATGAAAGGCCGGCCGATGGCGGATGATATCGACTTTGCCTTTCTGGCCAAGAACACCTCAGGCTTTTCCGGCGCGGACCTCAGTGAACTGGTGGAAACAGCCGCTGATGAGGCCATTGAAGCATCGATTGAAAGTGGCACCGAACAGTCTATTTGCGACCGCCATTTCAAGGCAGCGTTGAAAGATGTACGTGCCACCACCCTGGAGTGGCTGACCACCGCGCGCAATTACGCGCGATACGCCAATGAAGGCAATCAATATGACGAGGTGCTGGCCTTCCTCGACAAACACGGGAAGGGTCGCTGATGGCGCAGTACGGCGGATATCGCATTGAAGACGAACCGCGCCCGGGCGCCCTCGCCAAGTGGGCCGTTTCCCCGCTCTGGCCATTGCTGGGTTTGATGTTGGGCGGAGCATGGCTGGGCTTGCCATGGTTTGTGTTCAATTCCATTGCCGTCGGCAGCCCGACACGGGTGCGTGAATGGATCCTGGCTGGTGTGGCGCTGGTCGGCAGCCTAATGATCGGCTTGGGGCTGATGCAATTGGTGGGTTTTGGCTACGTCCAGACCCAGGCTGAAATTCAATACGCGTTGCTGGTGCTGGTCGTGTGGAAATTGAGTATTGGCTACATGCTCTATATGCAGCAGAACGCGACCATCGAGATTTATCAGTACTACGGCGGCGTGCTCAATCGCTTTGGTCTTCCATTGGCGTTGATCGGTGGTTTTGTGCTTAAGGGCATGGTTGTCAAATGGGTGCCCAGCACCCTTTGGTATCTGGTGGTGAGCTGATGAATACCGACTATCTGTTGCAATTGGCTTATCAGCGTCTGCAGGCTGATCACAATGACGGCGCCATCGACGCGCTGCGCCAACTGTTGGCCAGTGATCCGCACTCGGCCGAAGCCCATGCACTGCTGGCTATCTGTTTGATGAACATGCGTCGCGTCCATGCGGCCAAGCGCGAAGTGCAATTGGCGCTGGCCGCCGACGCGCAGTTACCAATGGCCCACTACGCCGCTGCCCAGGTGGCGATAGCCATGCGCAAATTCAGCTTGGCCCAGGAACATTTGACCCAGTTATTGGATATGGAACCGCTCAACCCCAGCAATCACCGCTGTCTGGCGGAGCTTTATCAGTTGACCGGCCGTCTGGCCCAGAGCCGTGAGCCGCTGGAAAAAGCGCTGGAGCTGGCCCCTGATGATGCCGCCAATTTGGTAGCCATGGCGCAGTTTCATCGTACGAGCGCTCACTGGGATCAGGCGTATCAGTTCGCGCGCGAGGCGTTGCAGGCCGATCCAGGTAACGCGGGCGCCGTGGTGGTGCTTGGCCATTTACTGCTGCGCGAAGGCGATATCAATAGCGCCCGTGACCATGCGATCTGGGCATTGCAGGAAAACGCCACGAACGTTGCGGCACTGCATCTCCTGACGGCAGTAAAAGCCCGCAGTAATGTGTTTTTGGGGGCCTGGTGGCGTTTCAATAATTGGATGAGCGAGCGCAGCGCTACCCGGGCCATTGTCCTGCTGCTGTTTATGTTCGTGATCTATCGTGTGGTAGTCATCACCCTGACGGCCCATGATTACCCCCAGTTGGCCCAAATGATTGATTGGGTATGGCTGGGGTTCGCTGCCTATACCTTCGCCGCGCCGCAGATCTTCCGGCGTTTGCTCGAAAAGGAGTTGGTCCAGGTCAAGTTGTCCAAGGAGTTCTGACGTGTCGTTATCGAGCCCCACCGTCCATTGTCATCATTGCATTCGCTGAACCAGCGACCGTTATAAAGAGGTTGTGCACATGTCGTCCTTTGCTGAAATGATCGAAAACATCACCCCGGACATCTACGAGAGCCTCAAGCTGGCGGTGGAAATCGGCAAGTGGTCCGATGGCCGCAAGCTCACCGCCGAACAGCGCGAGCTGTCGCTGCAAGCGGTGATCGCCTGGGAAATCCAGAACCTGCCCGAGGAGCAGCGCACCGGCTACATGGGCCCGCAGGAGTGCGCGTCGAAGTCGGCGCCGGTGCCGAACATCCTGTTCAAGTCGGATGCGATCCATTGATTGAAATTGGTCGCGGTGCAGTCAGCAAAATGTCGGCGCAACTCGGTGAGCCGACCGTTCAATACGCGTTTCGCCTGGGCGACATCGAGGTGCCGGTCAACCCGTTGATTGGTACCCACGTGCGCCTGGAATACCTCGGTGCCATTCATTGCAGCCATTGCGGCCGCAAGACCAAGACCAGTTTCAGCCAGGGTTATTGCTACCCATGCATGACCAAACTGGCCCAGTGTGACCTGTGCATCATGAGCCCCGAGCGTTGCCACTACGACGCCGGCACCTGCCGTGATCCGGGCTGGGGCGAACAATTCTGCATGACTGACCACGTGGTGTACCTGGCCAACTCGTCGGGCATCAAGGTCGGCATCACCCGCGCCACCCAGTTGCCGACCCGCTGGCTCGACCAGGGCGCCAGCCAGGCGCTGCCGATCATGCGCGTGGCGACCCGTCAGCAGTCCGGTTTCGTCGAAGACCTGTTCCGTAGCCAAGTGGCCGACAAGACCAACTGGCGTGCTTTACTCAAGGGCGATGCGCAATCGGTGGACCTCAAGCAGGTGCGCGATGAGCTGTTCGCCACCTGCGCCGACGGCTTGCTGGGTTTGCAGGAACGCTTTGGCTTGCAGGCCATCCAACCGGTAACCGACATCGAGCCGATCGAAATCCGTTACCCGGTCGAGCAATACCCGACCAAGATCGTCAGCTTCAACCTGGACAAGAACCCGATTGCCGAAGGCACGTTGCTGGGGATCAAGGGCCAATACCTGATCTTCGACACCGGCGTTATCAACATTCGTAAGTACACGGCCTACCAGCTCGCCGTGCATCAGTAAAAAGGATGCTATCCATGCGCACCGAACAACCGAAGATGATCTACCTGAAGGACTATCAGGCGCCGGACTACCTGATCGAAGAGACGCACCTGACCTTCGAGTTGTTCGAGGACCACAGCCTGGTCCATGCGCAACTGGTGATGCGCCGCAACCCCGAGCGCGGCGCCGGCCTGCCGCCGCTGGTGCTCGATGGCCAACAGTTGGAGCTGTTGACGGTCAACCTGGGTGACAAGCAGCTGACCGAGGCCGACTACCAGTTGACCGACAACCACCTGACCCTGCACCCGACCCGCGAAACCTTCACGGTCGACACCAGCGTACGCATCCATCCGGAAACCAACACCGCCCTGGAAGGCCTGTACAAATCCAGCGGCATGTTCTGCACCCAGTGCGAGGCCGAAGGTTTCCGCAAGATCACTTACTACCTCGACCGCCCGGACGTGATGAGCACCTTCACCACCACGGTGATCGCCGAGCAACACAGCTACCCGGTGCTGCTCTCCAACGGCAACCCGATTGCCAGCGGCCCGGGTGAAGACGGCCGCCACTGGGCGACCTGGGAAGACCCGTTCAAGAAACCTGCCTACCTGTTTGCGTTGGTGGCCGGTGATTTGTGGTGTGTTGAAGACACCTTCACTACCATGACCAACCGCGAAGTGGCGCTGCGCATCTACGTCGAGCCGGAAAACATCGACAAGTGCCAGCACGCCATGACCAGCCTGAAAAAATCCATGCGCTGGGACGAAGAAACCTACGGCCGCGAGTACGACCTCGACATCTTCATGATCGTGGCGGTCAACGACTTCAACATGGGCGCCATGGAGAACAAGGGCCTCAATATCTTCAACTCCAGCGCCGTGCTCGCCCGCGCCGAAACGGCCACCGATGCTGCTCACCAGCGCGTCGAGGCGATTGTTGCCCACGAATACTTCCACAACTGGTCGGGCAACCGCGTGACCTGCCGCGACTGGTTCCAGCTGTCGCTCAAGGAAGGCTTCACCGTGTTCCGTGACTCGGGCTTCTCCGCCGACATGAACTCGGCCACGGTCAAGCGCATCCAGGATGTGGCCTACCTGCGCACGCACCAGTTCGCCGAAGACGCCGGCCCCATGGCCCACGCGGTGCGCCCGGACAGCTTTATCGAGATCTCCAACTTCTACACCCTGACCGTGTACGAAAAGGGCTCGGAAGTGGTCGGCATGATCCACACCCTGCTTGGCGCTGAAGGCTTCCGTAAAGGCAGCGACCTGTACTTCGAGCGCCATGACGGCCAGGCCGTGACCTGCGATGACTTCATCAAGGCCATGGAAGACGCCAATGGCGCCGACCTCAGCCAGTTCAAACGCTGGTACAGCCAGGCCGGTACGCCGCGTCTGGCGGTGAGCGAGTCGTTTGATGCCGCGGCCAAAACCTACAGCCTGACGTTCCGTCAAAGCTGCCCGGAAACCCCGGACAAGGTTGAGAAGCTGCCGTTTGTGATTCCGGTGGAATTAGGCCTGTTGGACGGGCAGGGCGCAGGTATCGCCTTGCGCCTGGCCGGTGAAGCGGCAGTTGGCGGCACGTCGCGGGTGATTTCGGTGACGCAAGCCGAGCAGACCTTCACCTTCGTCGATATCGCAGAAAAGCCGTTGCCTTCGTTGCTGCGTGGCTTCTCGGCGCCGGTGAAACTGAGCTTCCCGTACAACCGCGACCAACTGATGTTCCTGATGCAGCACGACAGCGATGGCTTCAACCGCTGGGATGCCGGCCAGCAATTGTCGGTGCAAGTGTTGCAGGAGCTGATCGCCCAGCATCAGCAAGGCCAGGCCTTGAAGCTCGATCAGCGCCTGATTGACGCACTGCGCAGCGTCTTGAGCGATGAAAGCCTGGACCAGGCCATGGTCGCCGAAATGCTCTCGCTGCCAGGCGAAGCCTACCTGACGGAAATCAGCGAAATCGCGGATGTGGAGGCCATCCACGCCTCCCGTGAGTATGCCCGTAAGCAACTGGCCGAGCACCTGTTCGAAGCGCTGTGGCTGCGTTACCAGGCCAATCGCGAGCTGTCCAAGCAAACGCCTTATGTGGCAGCGGCCGAGCACTTCGCGCGGCGCGCCTTGCAGAACATCGCGCTGTCGTACCTGATGCTCAGCGGCAAGCCTGAAGTGTTGGCCGCCACCCTGGATCAGTTCGACACCAGCGACAACATGACCGAGCGCCTGACGGCATTGGCGGTGCTGGTGAACTCGCCGTTCGAGGCGGAAAAAGCCCAGGCGTTGGCGGTGTTTGCCGAGAACTTCAAGGACAACCCGTTGGTAATGGACCAGTGGTTCAGCGTGCAGGCGGGCAGCACGTTGCCGGGCGGGTTGGCGCGGGTCAAGGCGCTGATGGAGCACTCGGCTTTCAATATCAAGAACCCGAACAAGGTGCGCGCACTGGTGGGTGCATTTGCCGGGCAGAACCTGATTAACTTCCATGCGGCGGACGGCTCGGGTTATCGCTTCCTGGCGGACCTGGTGATCCAGCTCAATGGCTTCAACCCGCAAATCGCTTCGCGCCAGTTGGCGCCGTTGACTCGCTGGCGTAAATACGACAGCGCCCGTCAGGCGCTGATGAAGGCGGAGCTTGAGCGCATTCGCGCCTCCGGCGAGCTGTCGAGCGATGTGTTCGAGGTGGTCAGCAAGAGCCTTGCATAAGTTGGGCGCATAAAAAAACGGCCTGAACAGGCCGTTTTTTTTCGTCTCAAATAACCGGTGGTCGCGGTGTGTCTGCGCCGTGGTCGAGCGCGAAGCGCTCCGAGATAATCCCGTGGGGCACGCCCAGTGGGATCGCGCCGGCGCTGTCCAGGCGGGTCACTTGCTCGGTCGACAACTGCACCTTGAGCGCGCCTAACGTGGCATCCAGTTGCGCGCGGGTGCGTGAGCCGAGGATCGGGATCAGCGCCGTAGTCGAACGCCGGGCCTTTTCCCGCAGCCAGGCGATGGCGACGTGGGTTGGGCTTGCCTCCAATTCGCTGGCAACCGCCAGCAAGGTATCGAGCACGGCCGTTTCGCGCGCGCTATGTTCGGAATGGATGAGCATGCCCAGTTTATTGGCGCGATTGTCGTCCAGGCTTTCACGGTATTTGCCGGTAAGGAAGCCACCACCCAACGGCGACCACAGCGTGGCGGCCAGGCCCAAGGCCTCGGCCATCGGCAGCACTTCACGTTCGGCGCTGCGTTCGACCAGGCTGTATTCCACCTGTACGCCAATGATCGGCGCGAAGTTGCGCACTTCTGCCAACAGGTCGGCGCGGGCGATGCGCCAGGCCGGGAAGTTCGACAGGCCGGCATAGTGGATCTTGCCGGCGCGCACCAAGTCATCGAAGCCGCGCAGTATCTCTTCCATCGGCGTGACGTTGTCGCTCATGTGCGCCCAGAGCAAGTCGATGTGCTCGGTGTTCAAGCGTTTGAGGCTTTCTTCGACCGCCCGCACCATGTTCTTGCGGTTATTGCCGAGCTTGATCGTGCCCTCATCGGACGGTTGGGTGCGCAGGCTGTACTTGGTGGCAACCACCAGGTTGTGGCGCTCGGCGGCGATAAATTCCCCCAGCAGCTTTTCGGCCTGGCCGAACTGGTAACCGTTGGCGGTATCGAGGAAGTTGCCGCCTGCTTCGAGGTAGCCGTCGAATATCTGCTTGGCTTCATCGCGCTCGGCGCCATGCCCCCAGCCCGTGCCGAAATTGCCGGTGCCCAAGGCCAGTTCCGATACCTGCAGACCGCTGCGGCGGCCAAAGACTTTATTGCGCATACAAAGACTCCTGAAGGGGATGTGTGATTTATAAATGTCTGCAAACATGTATTAAATATGATCCTGGTAATTTATTCGGTCAAGGGCCTTTTTTACTGCTGACGTTTTCTGACAGGGGGCTCTGCTAAGCTGCGGCACTTTTCTTTTTCGGCGGGGCCAACGTGTCGCGTACCACTCGTTTACTCACGTTGTTGCAGGCCCTGCGGGGCAAAAAACGGCCGGTGACAGCAGCCGTACTCGCTGCGCAGTTGGAGGTGTCCGAGCGCACGCTGTACCGCGATATCGCCGAGTTGACGGCACTCGGCGCGCCGATTTTTGGTGAGGCCGGGGTGGGCTATGTGCTGCGCAGCGGGCTGTTTTTGCCGCCATTGATGCTCAACGCCGAGGAAACCGAAGCCATCGTGTTGGGCTTGCGCTATGTGGACCAACGCGGCGATGACGTGCTCAGCCGTGCGGCCGCCAATGCCTTGGCGAAAATCGCCGATGTGCTGGATCCGGCTGCCCAGGAAGCCTTGCGTAACCCCACGCTGCTGCCGGGGCCACCCGGCTTTGGCTACCCGGAAAACCGCGTGCCGCTGAATGTGTTCCGCGAGGCTATTCGCAACCAGGCCAAGTTGCATATCGATTACGCCGACGCCAGCCAAACCCAGAGCCAGCGGCTGATCTGGCCGCTGGCATTGGGGTTTCTCAATGAGGTCCGTGTGATCGTGGCCTGGTGCGAGTTGCGCGGCGCTTATCGTACGTTTCGCACCGATCGGGTGGCCGCAGCAGACGCCCACGGTGAGCGTTACCCAGGCCGGCGCAGCGACCTGCTGCGCGGCTGGCGCAAGTTGATGGAACAGAATGATGCGGGACCCTTTACTCCTGACAAAAACTGACACACCTCTGGCTTAGCATGGCGCCATAAATCACTAAAAAGGAGCTGTACCATGTCTTCTCCAACGTTGGCCCCCGCCATTGCAGCCTACATAGCCGCGACCAATACCGGCGACACCTCAGCGATTGCCCAGTGTTTTGCCGACGATGCCAATGTGTTCGATGAAGGCGAACATCAGGTCGGCCCGGCAGCCATTGCCCGCTGGGTCGAGGACACCGGACGGCGTTATCAGCCACGTGTTGAAGTGATCAACGTGCAACATCGCACCGGCAAGGTTTTGGTCAGCAACGTGGTCTCCGGCAATTTCCCCGGTAGCCCACTGGAGCTGCGTTACACCTTCCGCCTGAACGCGCAGGGCAAGATTTCACGGCTGGATATCTCGCTGTAAGTCATACTGGCACGCATGACTTTCGACTCGCCGCTCGCCGCCTACCAACACGCCATCGCCCAGCAAGGCTTCGTGCCCGACGATGCCCAGCATCGGGCGGTACAGGCCCTGCAGATCTGCTTTGAGGCCTTGCACCAAGGCCGCTCGCCGATTCCCGGGGTTTACCTGTGGGGGCCGGTGGGGCGGGGCAAGACCTGGCTGATGGACCAGTTCTATCAGAGCCTGCGCGTTCCCGCGCGGCGCCAGCATTTTCATCACTTCATGGGCTGGGTGCACCAGCGCTCTTTCCAGCTCAGTGGCATCCAGGACCCCTTGCAGGCATTGGCGCGCGAACTCAGCCAGGACGTGCGCGTGTTATGTTTCGACGAACTGTTCGTCAACGACATTGGTGACGCGATCATCCTCGGCCGCCTGTTCCAGGTGATGTTCGAGGAAGGCGTGGTCATGGTTTGCACCTCCAATCAACCGCCGGACGATCTGTACGCGGGCGGCTTCAACCGCGAGCGCTTCCTGCCGGGTATCGAGGCGCTCAAGCAGCATATGCACGTGGTGGCAGTGGACGGTGATGAAGATCACCGTTTGCATCCAGGTGTGGGGCTGCAGCGCTATTGGGTCAATCAGCCGCAAGCGCTTGCCACACTGTTCAAACAGTTAAGTGAAGGCCAAGTGACCAGCACCGGCGCTGTCAACGTCGGGTACCGTTCGATAGTGGCGGTGCAGTCCAGCGACACGGTGCTCTGGTGTCGGTACGCCGAGCTGTGCGAGCAACCCTTGGCGGCGATGGACTTCATGCAGCTGTGTGACCGCTACAAGGCGATCCTGCTGGGTGAAGTGCCCAACCTGAGCGCACAAAAACGCCCGGCGCGGATTGCCCGTGGCACCGAAGATGCGGCGCAGCGCGTGGTGGCGGGTGATCGTGAATTGCCTGAATTGTCGGTACACGATGACAGTGTGCGGCGCTTCATCGCACTGGTGGATGAGTGCTACGACCGCAAGGTGCCGTTGTTTATCGAGGCCCAGGTGCCGTTGGCAAGCCTTTATACCGAGGGTTATCTGGAATTCGCGTTCCGGCGCACCCTGAGCCGGTTACAAGAAATGCAACTGCAGCGGTTCGGCGCCTAGGAAATATCCCAGGCCAGAAGTGCTTGTTGGGGGGCACAACCTTCGTTATTTCCGTCAGGTATTTGTAGCTAATCTCCTTCATCTGCGCCTGGCTCCCCGCTTACAATCGTCCCTTCAAAGGGAACCGATTCCCTTGTTGTCGTGATTGAGGAAGGAAATGGACACCCCAGACATCCTGGTGCTGCAAGCCAGCTACACCAACCCCGTGCATGCCGAAGCCATTGGCCAGGTGCTCAACCATTACGCTGAAGACCCGATGGGTGGCGGTCACACGCTGCCAGCCGATCTGCTGCAGCAACTGCCAGCCGAACTGGCCAAGCGCCCCCACGCTTTCAGCGTACTGGCGTTTGTCGGCGGGGAGCCGGCGGGTTTGGTCAATTGCTTTGAAGGGTTCTCGACGTTTGCCTGCCGCCCGCTGATCAACGTACACGATGTGGTGGTGATGAATCAGTTTCGTGGCCTGGGGCTGAGCCAGAAAATGCTGCTCAAGGTCGAAGAGATTGCCCGTCAGCGCGGTTGCTGCAAGATCACCCTGGAAGTGCTCGAAGGCAATGACGTGGCGCAAGCGGCCTATCGCAAGTTTGGTTTTGATGATTCGATCTTTGATCCCGCCCATGGCCGCATGCTGTTTTGGAGCAAGCCGCTTTAATCACGATGGTTAATATAAACAGCATAAAAAAAGGCGCCATTAAATGGCGCCAAATTAACCTTTGCCAAAGGAGCGGATTGGCACAGGGGCATGCGGATTAACTAAAGATTAAATCAGCTGTTAGGTTGTTGCTCGGCACTGGACTGTTCGGTCTTTACATTCTTGCCGTCAGCCAGTGCGGTTTTGTCTGTGGTGCCGTGAATTTGCTGCTGGGTGAAGGCGAAGTTGTTGTAAAACTCCTTCGAGCGCTCTGAACCGCCCTCTGCGAAGGCGGCTACGGAGGTCAGGCTCATCAGGCTGGCAAGCATCAAGGTCGAAAGTTTCATGGCAGTATTCCCATTAAGAGTGAGTGGTGTCTGATCGCTCCGTGATCCGATTCATGGAGCGACTATGGGGCTGTCTTATTAAGTGGGAATTAACATGGAACTGCCCCGAAGTTAACGTTTTTGTTAACTTCGGGGTTGCCATTTATAGCCGCCAATCCACTGCCAGCGTGATAGAGCGCGGGTCTCCCCAATACACGCCATTATAAAAACCGACGCGCTCGTAATATTTTTTATCAAATAGATTATTGACGTTGATCGACGCCGAAACATGTTCGTCGAATTGGTAGCGCGACATCAGGTTGACCACGGTGTAGGCCTGCTGCGTAATTTTGGTGCTTTCGGTCACCAGGCGCCCGTTGCTGTCCCGGGCACCGGTAGGGCGTGGGGCAAACTTGTAGAAATCGCTCTGCCAATTCACCGCGCCACCCACCGTCAACCCGCGCCATTGGCCCGGCAGGCGATACGCCGTGGACAGTTTCAGCAGGTTGAGTGGCTGGTCAGTGTTGTTGCGCTGTTTATCACCATTGACCGAGTGGGTGTAGGTGTAGCCGGCCGTGAGGTTCCAGTCCGGCATGACCTCGCCCGATGCCTCCACCTCAAAGCCCTGCACCTTGTTGCCCTTGCCGCCGGACTTGTAAAACTGCTCGCGCGTGACCGGATCCGGCGGGGCGCTGTTATCGAGTTCGGCGACGTTATCCTGGGTGCTCCAGAAGTACGCGGTGGCCAGGTTCAGGCGCTCATTGAGCAGGCTGCCCTTGAGCCCGACTTCGTAATTGCTGCCCACCACCGGCTCCAGGTACTTCTTGCTGGAATCGCGCTCATCCTGAGGGTTGAAGATATCCGTGTAGCTGGCATACACGGTGTACTCGGGGGTGATGTCGTAGAGCAGCCCCGCATACGGCGTCCACATATCGTTGTGGGTCTGGCTGGTTTTGGTCGATTGGGTCAGCTGGTTATTGTCGCTGTACTGCGGCGAGACGCTTTCGATTTCCCAACTGCCATAGCGGCCACCGAGTACCGCGTGGAGTTTGTCGGTGAGGCTCAGGCGCGTCGCCAGGTAACCGGCTTTCTGTTTTTTGCTGCTGTGTTCGCCTTTGAGGCCGGTGGTGCGGTCGGGGAATTTTGGGATGCTGCCCATGTGTTGCCAGTCTTTGATGTCTTCATAGCCATCGGGGGTGCTGTAGCGCTGAAACGGCGATGAGTCGCGCTGCTCGGATTCGCCATACCCCGCCATCAACTCATGTTCACGGCCAAGCAATGAATAGGTCCCGGCAAGGTTGAAATCCACCACGTCCATTTTTGATGTGCCGACCATCTGGTTGGTCCAGGCGTTCATGCCGCTGCCATCCGGGTTGGGGTAGCCGGCGCCGCCGTAGTACACCTTGCCATCAGTGTCACTCTGGCGATGCGTGTAGGCGGCTTTGAGGCGCCAGTCGGCGGACAGCTTGTGATCGATGGAGGCGAAGGTGGTCTTGTCTTTGAGCGGCCAGGAACTCCAGTCGGCCGCCAGGTTGGCCGAACGTGACAGCCGCGCCTTGCTGCCATCGCTGTTCCAGTAGGGCAGGGTGCCCCAGGAGGTGCCTTGCACATGCTTGTTCTGATAGTCCAGGCCGACGGCGACCACCGTGTCGTCGGTCAGGTCGCCCTCGAGGATGCCGTAGCCGACCTCCCGCTGCATGGCGTAATTGTCGCGATAGGACTGGCTGTCGCGATAGGCCAGCACTGTGCGCCCGCGCAGTCGCCCATCAAACGCCAGGGGGCCGCCCACATCAACGTAGCTGTAGTAATTGTCATGGCTGGCGCCGCTGACGCCGGTCTTGGCTTGCCAGTCGGCGGTCGGGCGCTTGCGGATCATGTTGACCGTGGCCGACGGGTCGCCCGCGCCGGTGGTCAGGCCGGTGGCACCGCGCACTACCTCTATGCGGTCGTAGATGATGGTGTCGGCATCCGGCTTCATGCGCCCGTAGGTGCTGAGCATGCCGTCGACCTGATAGTTGCTGATCGAATAGCCGCGGGAAGAGTAACCGACCCGATCCGAATCCATGTGCTGCACCGTTATGCCTGTGGTCTGGCGCAGCACGTCAGTCAGCGTATTGAGGTTGAAGTCATCCATCTGCTGACGGGTAATCACCGAAACCGATTGCGGGGTTTCCTTGATGGACATGTTCAGCTTGGTGGCCGTGTTCATCGAGCCGGTGGTGTAGGCCCCGGTGTGTTCGGTGGTCGCGCCCAGGCCTTCGGCGGTGATGCTGGTGGCACCCAGCTCAAGGGCGCGTTGCGGGGCGTGCTCGGGATCGGTTTCAGCCAGCAGGTCCGGGCTCAGCGTGACGCTGAGCAGGCCAAGGGTGAAGGTCATGGAACGGGTAAAAGGCGCGAACATCGCGGCAGACTCCTTGTCGTCTTTGCGGCCTTCTCAGTAAGAGAAGGCCTTGGCTCAAAGACGAAAGGGCGCGCGGAACTTTAGGCTTAAACGAGAATGATTGTTATCTTTCTGTTACAAGGCTCAGTCTATTTTGCTACCACTTCAGAGGCGTCCGGCTTCTTTGGTTTGATCAGGCTGAAATCAATCAGGCCCTTTTTCTGCCCGATGTAAGGGTCACCAATCAGCAGCGGGCGTGGCTTGAAGCTGTCGTTCACCAGGCTCTTGCTGCGGTCCCACTCATCGAAGCTCAAACCGGCCATGTCGGCCCAGGTGTGGATCAACTGCGAGCTGCTGTAAGGCCGCTGCAAGTCGCTGGCAAAGCTCCAGTCATGGGTTTCGCGCCACTTTGGCGAGGCGTAGGCCATGAACGGGATTGTGTACATTGGCGCCGTCGGTTTGCCTTCATTACGGCCCAAGGTGCTGTGGCCGGCCGAGTCGAACACGTCTTCGCCGTGGTCCGAGAGGTACAGCAGGAAGCCGTTGGGGTCGGTCTTGGCGTAATCCTTGATCAGGCTCGACACCACGAAATCGTTGTACAGCACCGCGTTGTCGTAGCTGTTGTAGGTCGGCAGCTGATCATCGCTGACACCGGCGGGTACGCCCTGGCGATCGGTGAACTTGTCGAAAGTCGGCGGGTAGCGGTACTGGTAGCTCATGTGCGTGCCCAACAGGTGCACCACGATGAACTTGCGCTCGGCAGGGTCGGCCAACGCCTTGGCGAACGGTGCCAGCACGTCGCCGTCGTATTGGCGGGCGTTCTGGTTGCGGTTGTTGTTGAGGTACACCTGCTCGTCAGCCTGCTCGGAAAAAGTGGTGAGCATGGTGTTGCGCTTGGTCATGGTCTGCTGGTTGGTGATCCAGTAGGTCTTGTAGCCCGCCTGTTTCATCACGCTGACGATCGACGGCGTCTTCAAGTACAGGTCGGGGTTCTCTTCGTCGGCAAACGTCAGCACCTGCTGGAGCGCTTCGATGGTGTAGGGGCGCGGTGTGATGACGTTGTCGAATACCGCCAACTGGTCGCGCAGCTTGTCCAGTTCCGGCGTGGTATTGCGCGGGTAGCCGTAGAGGCTCATGCGCTGACGGTTGGTGGACTCGCCGATCACCAGCACCAGGGTCGACGGCTGGTCGGCCATGGTGTCCTTGAGGTTCTTCAGGGGCGGGATTTTGCTGGCGCTGGTGAGCATGCCCTGCATGCTGTTGAGCTGTTCGGTGTAGCGGCGGTAGGCAACGATCATCTGCCATGGCACGGCGGGTTCGACGCGGCTTTCGAAGCCGTCGATGGCCAGTTCCATGGTCGGGTTGGTCGCAATCTGCTTGACCAGCGGGTAACCGACCACGGCCAGCACAATCGCGGTGGCTGCCAGTAGCGCCTGGCCACGCGGCAGGTAAACCGGACGCAGGCGGGTCCAGAGGAACACGGCCACGGCGGTATGGGCGATAAACGCCAGCACGATCCACCAAGCGAAGTACTGAGTCGCGTATTCGCCCGCTTCAGAGATGTTCGACTCGAACATAATGAAGATGACGCTTTGTGAAAATTCCTGCTGGTAGATGAAGAAATAACCCAGGCTGGCCATCGAGCAGGCCCACAGCACCACGCCGATCAAGGCCGCGAGCAAGCGCGTGCGCTTAGGGAACAGCAGCATCGGCGCGAGCCAGAACGCGCTCAGGAAGAAGGCTTGGCGAAAACCACTGAAACCGGAGGTGCCGGTCAGTTGGATCAGAAGTTGGGTAATACCCGAGAAATACCAGAAAAACAGGAACAACCAGCCAAGACCGGCCCAATCAAAGCCTTTCGCAGACTTGGTGCTGCGTTTGAACATCGCCATCCAGTACTCCAACCCGATAATTGCTCAGTCGCTGCGCAGGAATGCACGCGACAGTGGGCCGCCGCGTGTGCGTGGCCCTATTCGGCGGGAGTATCGGGAGGAGGATGTGAAAACTTCGTGAGTTATTTCTAAAGGCTTTGTTCAGCCTGTGTTCAGCAAAGTGCGGGCTGGGCGCCGGATGCCAGGTTGACCTGCGCTTGAAGGTGTGCGCGCAGGCGCAGGACTTCCTGCTGCAGTTGATCGCGCTCTTCTTTCAATTGGCGCAATTCATCGCGACGGACGCTGACGTAGAGGGTCTGTGGCGGTCGGGTCATCTGTGCTGTGCTCATTGCTTACCTCGCAAATAGCCGGTAGATCGCGGTGCCGGAACGCGTCAATCGAGGTTCTCGGCAACAGTCGGAAGCAATTCTGAATTCTTTTTTGGGTCAATGGAACTTTTTTATTTTTGGTGGTCACTGTGACTTTTTCGGCGGTGATGCTGAAACGATGGCATTTTTTTGTCATGAAACTACACGGATCCGCTCTGGACTAACCCTCATTAGCCTCATTGCGCTATAAACTATGTCACACATTTATTTAGCAGTAAGGAGCATCAGCACATGCAACTGGGGATTATCGGACTAGGCCGCATGGGCGGTAACATTGCGCGGCGCCTGATGCTCAATGGGCATACCACCGTTGTATACGACCGTAACGAAGCATTCGTCAAAGCCTTGAGCGAGGAGGGCGCCACCGGCGTCGCCGACCTCAAGGCCCTGGTAGCCGGCCTGCAAAAGCCGCGCGCTGTATGGGTGATGTTGCCGGCAGGCGCGCCCACCGAAGACACCATCAATACGCTCAGTGAGTTGCTCGAAGACGGTGACGTGATCATCGACGGCGGCAACACCATGTACAAAGATGACATCCGTCGCGCCAAGGCCTTGTCGGAAAAGGGCCTGCATTACGTCGACGTCGGCACCTCCGGCGGCGTCTGGGGCCTGGAGCGCGGCTATTGCATGATGATCGGCGGCGACGTCGAGACCGTGCAGCGCCTCGACCCGATCTTCGCCAGCCTGGCACCGGGCCTGGGCAGCATCCCACGCACCAAGGACCGTTCGGCCTCTGCCGACAGTCGCGCCGAACATGGTTACATCCACGCAGGCCCAGCCGGTTCCGGGCACTTTGTGAAGATGATCCACAACGGCATCGAGTACGGGATGATGCAGGCCTTCGCGGAAGGCTTCGATATCCTCAAGACCAAAAATTCGGAAAGCCTGCCAGAGCACGAGCGTTTCGACCTCAACGTTGCCGACATCGCTGAAGTCTGGCGCCGTGGCAGCGTGGTTTCGTCCTGGTTGCTGGACCTGACCGCTGATGCATTGGCCACCGACCCGAAACTCGACGGCTACTCCGGCTCCGTGGCCGACAGTGGTGAAGGCCGCTGGACTATCGAGGCCGCCATGGAGCAAGCCGTGCCGGTACCGGTGCTGTCCACTTCCTTGTTCGCCCGCTTCCGTTCCCGTCAGCAGAGCACCTACGGTGACAAAATGCTGTCTGCCATGCGCTTCGGCTTTGGTGGCCACGTGGAGACTTCCAAAAAATGACCGCTAACGGCAAGAAACCCAAGGCCGAACCCGCTCCACCCACTACCTTGTTTCTGTTTGGCGCCCATGGCGACCTAGTCAAGCGCCTGCTCATGCCGGCGCTGTACAACCTGAGTCGCGACGGGCTGCTGGGCGACGGCCTGCGCATTGTCGGCGTTGACCACAACGCCATCAGTGACGCCGATTTCGCCAAGAAGCTTGAGGACTTCATTCGCACCGAGGCCGCCAGCAAGGTCCGGGGCAATGCCGAAAACGCCCTGGACCCCGAGCTGTGGGCGCAGTTGGCCAAAGGCATCAGCTACGTCGAGGGCGACTTCCTCGACGACAGCACCTACGCCGACATCGGCAAGAAGATCGCCGACAGCGGCACCGGTAATGCCGTGTTCTACCTGGCCACGGCACCGCGCTTCTTCGGTGAAGTGGCGCAGCGCCTGGGCAGTGCCGGTTTGCTCAACGAAACCGATGACGGTTTCCGTCGTGTGGTGATCGAGAAACCGTTCGGTTCGGACCTTGCCACCGCCGAAGCACTCAACGCGTGCCTGCTCAAGGTAATGAGCGAGAAGCAGATCTATCGCATCGACCATTACCTGGGCAAGGAGACGGTGCAGAACATCCTGATCAGCCGTTTCTCCAACGTGCTGTTCGAAGCGTTCTGGAACAACCACTACATCGACCACGTGCAGATCACGGCGGCGGAAACCGTCGGTGTCGAGACCCGGGGTAATTTCTTCGAGAAAACCGGCACCTTGCGCGACATGGTGCCTAACCACCTGTTCCAGCTGCTGGCGATGGTGGCCATGGAACCACCAGCGGCATTTGGCGCCGATGCAGTGCGCGGTGAAAAGGCCAAGGTGGTGGGTGCGATCCGCCCGTGGTCATTGGAAGATGCGCGCGCCAACTCGGTACGCGGCCAGTACAGCGCCGGCGAAATCGGCGGCAAGTCGCTGCCCGGTTACCGTGAAGAAGCCAATGTTGCGCCTGACAGCAGCACCGAGACCTTTGTCGCCCTCAAGGTGATGATCGACAACTGGCGTTGGGTCGGTGTGCCGTTCTACCTGCGTACTGGCAAGCGCATGAGCATTCGCGACACCGAAATCGTGATCTGCTTCAAGCACGCGCCGTATGCGCAGTTCCGCGACACGGATGTGGATGAGCTCAAGCCCACCTACCTTAAAATCCAGATCCAGCCAAACGAAGGCATGTGGTTCGACCTGTTGGCCAAAAAGCCCGGGCCGGCCCTGGAAATGGCCAACATCGAATTGGGTTTCGACTACAAGGACTTCTTTGAAATGCAGCCGTCGACCGGGTATGAAACCCTGATCTACGACTGCATGACCGGTGACCAGACTTTGTTCCAGCGCGCTGACAACATTGAAAATGGCTGGCGTGCGGTGCAGCCGTTCCTGGATGCCTGGAAGGAAGATGACGCGATACAGGCCTACAAGGCCGGTGAAGATGGCCCGGCGGCGGCCGATGAGTTGCTGGCCCGCGATGGTCGCAGCTGGCACAGCCTAGGATGAGTGATGCAGCGATTCATCCCATCCAGTTGGTGCTCAGTGATGTAGACGGGACCTTGTTGCACCCTGACCACAGCCTTAGCCAGCGCACCGCCGACACCGTTCGGGCGTTGCGTGACGCCGGGGTATTTTTCAGCCTGGCCAGCGGGCGTCCGCCCAAGGCCATGCTGCACCTTATCGAAACGTTTGGCATCGATGTGCCGGTAGCCGGTTTTAACGGTGGCACGTTGATCAACCCGGATGGCAGCATCCTGGTTGCTCATCACCTGCCGGCGGAGGCAGCGCTGGTGACCCTGGCGCTGTTTTCGGCCGAGTTGGACGTGGAAGTCTGGGTGTTCGCCGATGGCGATTGGCTGCGCCGTGACCCGCCTGGGCCAATGGTGCAGCGCGAAGCCGATGGCTTGGGCTATGGGCCAGTGGTGGTGGAGAGTTTTGAGCCGTACCTGGACCGGGTCGACAAGTTTGTCGCTGCCAGCAACAACACGCAGTTGTTGATCGAGCTGGAAGCGCAGTTGCAGCCCAAGGTGCAGGGTTTGGCGCAGGTATCACGCTCGCAGCCGGTGTACCTGGACGTCACCGCCATGCTCGCCAACAAGGGCGAGGCGTTGAAAACCCTGGCTGCGCACCTCGGCGTGCCGATGCAGCAAACGGCGGCTATCGGCGACGGCGGCAATGACCCGGCGATGTTTGCCGTGGCGGGTTTGTCGATTGCGATGGGGCAGGCGGAAGAAACCGTCAAGCGCCAAGCCAGTGTGGTCACCGGCAGCAATGTCGAGGACGGCGCAGCCGAAGCGATCGAGCGCTTTATTCTCGCACCGCGATAAGTTGCTGAGGTTGTGATGTTCAACTTCCGATCATTGTTCGGCAATGATCGGAAGTTATTGCCCAGTCTTACTTCTGCATAACCCATGACTGTAACTGGTAGCCGTTTTTGTCGAGCTCGGCACGTGCCTGCAACAACAATTCTTCCAACTGAGCCGGGTCGGTATAAGTACTCGAAGACAGCTGTTTGCTGCCGATGCGGGTATTGGTACGGTCGATGACGCTCAGGCTGAGGGCGCCATTGCCATCGTGCCAGGCCACGCACTGAAAGGGCTGGAAGGCACGGTCTGCGATCAAAAGAGCTTCGTTGATGCGGAGCGGGGCGTTCATGTGGGTCTTCTCTCTAAATGCCCAGTCAGTTAAGTACCGTCGGTTGGGCGAGCCAGACGGTGAGTTACTTGTACTGATGCACGATGGCAGGGTACGGGTCACATCTTAGAGCAAGAAATTTCAACTTTTCGTGATTGACGTCATGTAAGCGGCTGTTTTGAAAGCGCATTGAGTGTGGCGGTCACGGTTGATTTTTTTGTCCGCAGCGACGCCGAGATGGCTTTGTGCCCAGACTTATAGCGAAACGGTACAAAGGCTGCGTCAATAACTTGCTAGTGTTAGCGCCAGGCCGCACAAACCGTTGTTTATAAATAACTTTAACAATTTTGGCGCCAAGGAATAGTCATGGTTGTTACACCTGTCCAACGACGCTTGCTCGTAGTCGACCCGTGCGACGATTGCCACCAGCTATTGCCCGGTCTGCACAGTGCGGGCTGGGAAGTGGACAGCTGTGCGCTCGCCGCCGTAGGCGACAGGTCGTGTGATGTGGGGCTGTTGCGCCTGCAGCCGTATCACCTGGAGCGCCCCGAAGCGGTCAAGGAGTTGATCAGCCGCAGCGGCACCGAATGGATCGCCGTGCTCAGCCAGGACGTTTTACGCCTGCAAAATGTCGGCGATTTTGTCTGTGAATGGTTTTTTGACTTCCACACCCTGCCGTTTGATGTAGCTCGCGTGCAGGTCACCCTGGGGCGCGCATTCGGCATGGCGCGCTTGCGCGGCAAAGGCCACGCACTGATCGACGCCCAGGAACATGAGCTGCTGGGCGATAGCCGGCCCATTCGAGAGCTGCGCAAATTACTCGCCAAGCTGGCACCTACAGAGTCGCCGGTGCTGATCCGCGGCGACAGTGGCACCGGCAAAGAGCTGGTGGCCAAGACCCTGCATCGCCAATCCCAGCGCCATGCCAAGCCCTTTGTCGCGATCAACTGCGGCGCGATTCCCGAGCACCTGATCCAGTCCGAGCTGTTCGGCCATGAAAAAGGCGCGTTCACCGGCGCTCACCAGCGCAAGGTTGGGCGTATCGAGGCAGCCCACGGTGGCACATTGTTTCTCGATGAGATCGGCGACTTGCCCATGGAGCTGCAAGCCAATTTGCTGCGCTTCCTGCAGGAAAAGCAGATCGAGCGCGTCGGTGGCAGCCAGCCCATTCCGGTGGATGTGCGGGTGCTGGCAGCGACACACGTGGACCTGGAAGCGGCGGTTGCGAAGGGCACCTTTCGTGAAGACTTGTATTACCGGCTGAATGTCCTGCAGGTGCTAACCGCCCCACTGCGCGAGCGGCACGGCGACGTGGCGATGCTGGCCAACCATTTCTCACGCTTCTACAGCCAGGAAACCGGGCGCAGGCCGCGCAGTTTCAGCGAGGATGCCCTGGTTGCCCTGGGCCAACACCCGTGGCCGGGCAATGTGCGCGAGTTGGCGAACCGCGTGCGCCGTGGCCTGGTACTGGCAGAAGGGCGCCAGATCGAAGCCGGTGACCTGGGGTTGCAAGGTGAGCAGGCAATTGCGCCGCCGATGGCTACACTGGAAGATTACAAGCACCGCGCTGAACGCCAGGCGTTGTGCGATGTGCTCAACCGACACAGCGATAACCTGAGTATCGCGGCCCGCGTGCTCGGCGTGTCCCGGCCGACGTTCTACCGGTTGCTGCACAAACACCAGATCCGCTAGGGCGGGTAAACCGAAAAGCCCCGCAACGACCCTTATCGTTGCGGGGCTGATCGTTCCCACGCTGATCGTTCCCACGCTCCGCGTGGTAATGCCTCCAAGGACGCTCCGCGTCCCCACTAACGCTAAAAGTAATACGGAAATTTCAAGCTGAACGTAAAGTCCGGCGCATCATCCGTCATCCCAATCGACAGGTTCGGCACGATCGTCAGGTTATCCGACGCCGCAATCGTCATGCCCACGTTGAAATACCCGGCGTTGGCATCGCTGGATACCACCGATTGCCAGTCCTGGCCGCTCTGCTTGACCTTGCTTTTGCGTTGCACCAGGTCAGACACCGAGAACGACATGCTCATCTTCTCGTTGAGCGCGAAGGCCACCCCGACACCGAGCTGGAAGCTGTCACCCAGGCTGACTTTGCCCGGGATCTTCTGATTGAGGTTGGGGCTGATATCGCTGAACGAGTCTTCGAAGTTATGGGTATAGGACAGCGAACCGAACAGCACCGCCGGGTCGAACGTCTTGACCAGCGAAATGCCAGGCGTGACCGACCACACCCCGTTACCGGTCGGCAGGCTTTCCGGCACGGCGAGGTTGTTGTTGCTGGCTTGCTCGATCAGCTTGATGCCATAGGGTTCCTTGCCGGTGGGCGCCTTGACCCGCAGCGACACCACCGCATCCGGCAGGCTGGCGCTCTCATCGAGGAACTTATAGGCGATGCCGAAGTTGACATCACCAATGGTGGGATCGCGGCTGACGGAGGCTTCCGAGGTATTCTTGGCATCGCCGCCGGCACCACCAGACTGGTACGTCGCTTCGCGATACACCACCGGCACGTTCAGGTCGAACTGCCAGCGGTTGTCCAGGTTATAGCGGCCGGTGAGGTCCAGGGTCCAGCTGTCCGACTTGATCCGGTCCAGGTTGATATTGCCCAGGAAGATCGAGTCCAACGCCAGAAAGCCGTTGAGTGACAACTGGCGCGCGTCATAGCGGGCGTAGGTGAGCCCGGTTTCAAAGCTGAACTTGCCATTGCCAAAAAAGCCGCTGGCCTCGTTGTACAAGTTGCTCACACTTTGTGCCGGGGCGGAATCGTCCTTCAGGCTTTGCCCGTAGGAACTGCTGCCTGCCGCGCCACCGGATGCGGCGGCTGCGCCCACGCCGGCCACCGCCGTACCGCCTTTTTGGAAGTCGGCGGGGGATTTGGCCAGGCGTTTGGGCGTCGGTGTTGCGGGCTGATCTTCTACTTGCCTTACGCGTTGCTCCAATACGGCCAGTGCTTTTTGCTGCACTTCATAACGTTGCTTGAGCTCCAGCAGTTCCTGCTTCAGTGTTTCGATATCGGCATCCGGCGCGGCGTACAGCACCGAAGCGGGCAGGAGCGTACTCAAACAAATTACGGCACGTAACGATAAAGATCGATGCATGAAATAAGCCGTCCCTTTCTAATGCGTAAGTGTCGAGGCTCAGCGTAGTTCAATAACCGGAAGGGCGTAGGCCTTTGAGTTGGTCCAGGTTCAGGTTCTGCGTGATGTTGTTCAAACCGTTGTTGCCCATGACCACATTAAGTTGGGTCAGGTTGTTCACGAAGTTGCTGTTGCCTTGAATAACCGTGCCTTGCAGCACATTGCCGGCACCGATTTGCTGCACCACATTGCCTTGATTGTTATTGGCCTGGAGAGCCATTTGCAGCCCGCCGTTTTTAGCCGTGACCGTGACCTGGCCGGCGGCAGTGCCACCCGTGATCGGCTGGCCGGCCATCAGTGCCTGGCCCGACTGCACGTAATTGGCTGGCGCCAGGCCGTTTTTCGTCACGTTGATATCCACGCCATTGTTGGCCGTGTTGCCATCGCCCGCTGCGCGCACGCTTTGCGTGACACCCTGGCCAGTGCCGAGGCCGGCGCCGCCGATAACGGTGCCCTTGCCATCAGGCTGTTTGATCACCCCAGTGCCGTCGTTACCGGTGATTTGCACATAAAACTGCGGCGTGACGGTGGAGGCATTGACTTGCATGTTGGCGGTGCCGGTCACGGTCGCGCCGGCGGCATTGGTCCAAGTGCTGCTCATCACTATGCCAAAGCTGATAATCCGCCCGGGCATCACATAACGCCCGCGCAACTCGGCCATTTCCGCGTCCTTGAGCTCGATCGGCTTGAATGCCGAAGAAGCATAGGCAGGTGCTGCGGCTGCCAGGCATATCACCGTCAGCCAGCGTCGAGTGTTCATCGTTTGCTCCTGGAGCGTCCTGCTCCTTATTGCGCTTCTAGAAGAAGTCGCTCTGGATAAAACCGAAGTCCATCAATTCACTGTCGCGTACCGGGCTGAACTCGTTGAACTGGTTCTTGGCCGTCAGCGGCGCGCGGGGTGTGAGCAAGGCGTTGGTCTTGTCGTAACCCTCACCAATCACCGCAAACACAATGCCGTTCCAACCCTTGACGAAGTCGTCCTTGGCATAGCGCTTGTTGCCCAGCACGGGATCGCCGATATACACCCAGTCTTTGTCGGCCCGTTGCAGCACGACAAAGTGCTTGTAGCCACGAATGTCCAGCAACACCACCACCGGCACTTTCACGGTGACCAGCACTTCAGGCGTGATCCGGTAACCCTTGGCGCGCATGTGGATGCTTTCCAGGTAGCGCTTCATGTCCAGCATCGAGAAGCCTTGGGTGCGCACCAGGTCCTGGTCGGCGTTGACCAGCATGCCCTTGATCACGTGGTCTTCGTCCACGTCCATCCAATAGGCTTGGCGCAGGATGGTCGCCAGCGCGGCGGCGCCGCAGCTGAAATCGGTTTTCTGTTCCACCAGGTTGGCGAACTTGCGCTCGCGGATGCTTTCGACCTTCTTGTACACCACCGCGCCGTTTGGCATGACAACGGCCATTTGCGCCGCCCATGTCGGGCCGGTGAGTGCAAGCAGAAGGAAGGCAGCTGTGAGGCGCATGATCGTATGACCTGCTGGACACTGGAAATAAAAAGGGCCTTGTTGCCAAGGCCCGATCTGAATCAGAAGCGAGTGATTGCTACGTTGTTCTGACCTTGGTTGTTGCTGCCCGACAGAACGTTGGAGTTCGAGACCCCAGAGCTGTAGTTCATCGAGTTGTTCACGCTGGCGTTGTTGACCACCGGTTTGGTGCTGCCCCAGCCGTGGCCGCTGGCCAGGTTGAGGGTCAGGTTGCCCGACACATCCTGCACGCCAGTGACGGCTGCAGCACCGCTGTCGCCATTACCCGAAGCAATTGCAACGCTGTTGCTGCCTTGGTTGGAGGTGCCCGATGCGGCGTTCAACTGAATCACGCCGGAAGCGTGGTTGCCGCTGTCGTTAAGGGAAGCGTTGTTTCGAGTGCCGCTGTTGGCCACAAAGTTTCCGGTGTTCGATTGAGCGGTGCCGGTGGCGGCGAATACGAAATCCGCATCCCCGGAAACGATGGCAACGTCGTTTTTGCCTTGGTTGTTGTCGCCGCTCAGCACGTTGCCGTTGGCCACGCCACTGATGTTGTTGTAGGAGTCATTGGCCGACGCGTTGTTTTTGGTTTTGTCATTAAGTACCACGTTGCCATGGTTGCTCTGACCGTCCTGTGTGGTCGCAGCAGCCGTGGTAGGCGCGTGATAACCGCCCGCTTGAGCAGCAACAGCCATGAGCGCAGCGAGAGCGAAAGCCAGTGGTTTAAGAGCCATTGAAGTTTTCATGGTGTATCTCCTTGCTTCTAATTAGTTGGTTAAGTGTTGGTACGGTCTAGCTATGGACTCAGCTCCATCAGTTGAGTCGTAAGTTCAGGGTGTTAGCCACTCGGTTCCCCACCCCGGCGCTCTGGTTGACCTGAACCACTCCACGGCTGCCGGTGAAGGCCTGGTCGCTGGTAACGACCTGGCGGCTGCCAGTGGTAGGGGTCAACCCTGAGTCGGTTGCAAGCGCAACGTTCTGTTGCGACATGACGCTGTCGTCGATGCTTTGCGGGCCAGCATTCACGCTGATGCGCACGGCATTGATCATCTGGTTCTGGGCCCCGGCGGACTGGTTGACGCTCAGTGCACCGTTGCCATTACTGAAAGAGTTACGCTGGATCGCGGCGTTGGCGTTCAGGGAGCGGTCGGCGGGCGCGCCGCTGATTTTTTGCGTGACCGCAATGTTGGCCTGGGCGTTATGCCCCACCGCGATGGCGACGTTGTTGCTCAGTTGCTGCTGGTCGCCGGCGGCCTGGTTGATCGTCACCACACCGTTGTATTGCTTGCCCGAGTTATCAAGGGTTGCGTTGTTGTTGCTGTCGGCCATCGCCGCAGTGCAAGCGAGGGCTGCAAGAAGCATCCAGGAGTGGTTCATTTCATCGCTCCCCCAACCATGCCGCTGATGTTGTTCAGCGGCGCGAGGCCGCTGGAGATCGCGCCGTTGACGGTGCCAGCAATGCTGCTGCCACTGCTGCCGTGGCCGGCCGCGCCGGCGGCGCCCAGGTTGCTGGTGCCACCAATGTTGTTCAGGCCGGGAATGCCGCCATTGGGCATAATGCTGCGCGTAATGCTTGAGCCACTGCTGATACCGGCAATGTCGTTATCGCTGAGCTCATGGTTCATGGCGCGATTGACTTGAGCCGACGGGTTGGCATTGACGGTGTTGGGGTAGGGGTCCTGGCCGCGTGGGCGACCTATTGCATAAGGTTGAACCTGGCGTTCAATCACGATCACGCCATCACCTGCCGCAAGCACGGGAACGCTCACGCTGGCACTCAGTGCACAGCCGATCAGCAGGAGGCTCAGTGAGCCTGGATTGTGTGTGTCCATGGCAGTGTTCCTTATTCTTCACGCTGACCCTAAACAGCGTTGCCAGGAACAGAGCAGAACGCGTGCCGCTTTTTATTTATTGTTGATATTCAGAAGGTTGGCGTTAAATCGAGGCAAAGTGATAACGGTGCTGTTTCATCGTTGAAACAGTGTCGCCGTCAACAGGCATGCCCGGCCAAGCCTCAAGGGTGTCTCAGCGATGTAACACTGCACGTGACAAAGCCATGAATGCGCACCGGGCGGGCGATTCAAGCGAGGGAGGTGTTTCAAAAATGGACACTTTGGGCGCGAGCGAACCGGCTGTTGCGGGCAGGCTCAGCCCTTGGGCGTTTTACGCGGGATGGAATTGAGTACCGGGTTGCCGTCCTGGTTCTGGGTCAGGTAGACCGGCAGCACCTTGGGCAGGGAAGGCACGAGGTTGTTGACCTCATTGATGTTGTAGATGCCGCCGATGCGAATCGCCCCGGTACTGGCATCGGCCAGCATCACCGGTTTGTTCAGGTAGCGGTTGATCAGCGGCAACGCGTCCGTCAGGGCCAGGTTGTCGAGTACCAGTTTGCCCTGGCGCCAGGCCAGGGCCGCATCATTGGGATTAATCGCCGCGATCTGCGGGGTGGCATCGCCCAGGTTGTAAGTGGCCTGCATGCCTGGGGTCAGGGGCACGCTGGCGTGCTCCTTGTCGCTGGAAATCTGCACCGAGCCCTCAAGCAACATCACCCGCACCTGGTCTTCATATTTCCAGACATTGAACTGAGTGCCGGTCACCCGCACTTGGCCTTCGCCCGCCTTGACGACAAACGGGTGAAGGCGGTCATGGGTGACTTTGAAAAACGCTTCGCCCTTGTTCAAGGTCACGCGGCGTTGGTCCTTGTAATGGCTGTAGACCAACTCGGTGCCCAGGTTCAATTCAACCTGGCTGCCGTCGCCGAGGGTTACTTTGCGCAAGCCAGTATCGGCTTCGAAGTGCTCGTAGGAGCTTGGCAACCAGCCCGCTTCCCAGCCGGTAAAGGCGGCCAGCGGCAGGGCGGCGAGGCATAGTGCGGCAGCCACTGCATAGGTGCGCAACCGGCGGCGTGGCTTGAATGGCAGCACCACAGCAGCAAGTTCGCTGCGTGGCAGGTGGTCAGCCACGTCCCAGATTTCCAGCATGGCGGCATACTCAAAGGCATGCAGCGGGTGGGCATCGTGCCACTGTTCAAAAGCCCGACGTTCGCCCGCCGTGCAATCACTGGCATGCAGACGCATGCACCAATGCGCGGCGGCATCGGTGATCGCGTCATATTCGTCTTCTGAAAGGGGCTGTTGAGTCATTAAACCGTCCTGATTTCCCACATTCTAACCTCCCAAGGCGGATGGCGAGAACAGCCGTCATGGCGATTGCACATCAATTGGAACTTATTCTCGTTTGTAAATATCAGAAAACACAGGACACGAGTCCGTCATTCCCACAATGGAGAACGAATATGCTGAAGAAAACCTTAGTCGCCCTGTGTGCAACCACCGCACTGCTCAGCGCCGGCGCCGCCCTGGCCGATAAGCCGGGCGCCGGCTGGATCACCATCGAAAAAGCCATTGAAACCGCCAAGACCAAGGCCGGATACATCGAGGTCTACAGCGCTGAAGCCGATGACAACGGCTATTGGGAAGTCAAAGGGCGCAAGTCCGATGGCATCGTGTATGAAGCGCGTATCGATGGCGCTTCCGGTAACGTCCTGCGCGACCAGAAAGACTGATCCTCCCCGCCGGGGGCTTACGCCCCCGCATCCAGCATGCGACCCAGTTCCGTAATCAGGTAAGTCAAGGAGTCGGCATTGGTCAGGATAGTGTCGAAACGCTTGTCGACATCGCTCATGAATGCCACACGGGCGTCTGCAAGGGTCTTGGCCCCAGTGAGGTTGAGGGTTTTTTCCCGAAGATCTTCAGTTGACGTGCCAGGCCCGTAGTCCTCCCATGTCGCCGTGTAATCATCCCAGGCTTTGAACAGCATGTTGGCAGGCGTCTGCGTGGACAGTGCGTACTTGCGCAAGTCTTCCAGCTCGGTTTTCAGCGCTTGAGAGCCGCGCTTGGCCGTATCTATCAGGTCGGGGAAGGGGCGAACGGTATCAAGGTAGGCGAGATCTTCGGTGTTGAGCTTCAGGTGCGTCAATTCGTGGATCAGCACGCTGGCCCTCGCGTGGGGCGAGATGTCGAACGGAGAACTCAAGCGGCCACGGTAGACGTTCATGTTCGGATAGAAAAACCGCTCGAGCAAATAAATCCTGCGCTCTGGGTCACCGACAATAGTAAAAGCGTATCGATGGTCCATATCTGATCGGCTGGTACCACTGACAAACCGCATTGAATCCCTGCGGGTCAAGCTCGAATCGCACAGCTCCTCCAGCATCCCATGGACGATGCTCTTGAGCCTGTCTACTTGGGCAGCGCTCAAACTGAAGACGCCGAACATCTCGCCCAAAAAAAGGCCCATGCGGCTATTGGGGTCGCGTTGTGCTGAGAACAGCACAAGGTTGCGATGACAATTGTTGGTGTAATAAGTCGCAATATTCAACGCTTCATTGATCACTTGGGCTTGCCAGCTCGACAGTGCGGCAATTTCCAAAATACCTCTTGCTTCGATATTGATCGCGTCCTGTTCGCCGCTGCGCGTCCTCATGCGCGACAGGGTTTTGCCGAAACGTGGAATGTGCTGGTTGAGGTCCAATACCCATTTGCCCTGTTGGTTTCGGCCTGCAAAAGGGCCTTTCAGTTGATCTTTTTCCAATCGCCAATGTTTTGCGGTTTTCTTGACCGCATACACTTTGCCTGCAACGGGCACATAGTTTTTCAATGTTGTCTTGTCCGTGTAAACGTGACTGGAAGCATCAAGCTCCAGATCGGTCAATGCTACGTCGTGTTCTTCCAAAGGCTGCAGCCGCGTGCGTGAAGGGGCAGTGACGCGCAGGGAGGACAACTGCGTGGCGGTGGGCAGGGTTTCATCCGACAAGTCGGCTTCGGTCACTTCTGTCTCGTTGGGCGGCGGCGCTTGGGTGCCCTCAAGCTCGCTACGCAGCGCAGCCATTTGCGCCACGCCCTTGATGAAGTCCTTCAGAGCGGCTTTCCATTGGTGCAACTGCAATGCGTCGGCTGAGCGTTTGAACAGCGAGTAGCTGCGCCACACCGTCAGCGGGTATACGAGCTTTCCGGCCATGAACTGCACAGCCTTCGGGATGCCCTCGCCCAGCAGATGCGTGACTCTGTCCCAGAGTGACTTGGCGCCGTCCTCGAACTGGCTGGCAAGCATCTTGAGCAATATCAAGGTGTTGTCATTGAACAGAAGGTGCAGGGCATTGCCGGTGACCGCGGTGAAGGCCAGCCGGATGTCGAGGGGGGTATGACGGTTGTTTTGCAGCAAGTTTCGGTACGTAGCCTGATGAGGCGCCTCCAGGTGCTGGATGATTGAATCCTGAAGCTCTCCCGGCTTGCCCACCTCATCCAGCAGGGCTTGCTCGTTCTTGTACTCCTTGAGCACGTGGCTGTCGCTGTAAGGCGCAAACATCACCACCGGGCCAGCACTGCCGGCTGCTGGGCCCACCAGGTACATGCCCAGCACCTTGGCGGGCGTAGCCCCTTCGGTTGCAATCAACTCCAAGGGCCGAAACGTGGCCGCTGCGCTGTCCAGCGCCGCTCGCGCCACGGCGTCGGGCATGTCGAACACCTGTTGCACGCTACTCAGCGCCTGCGCTGTCAGCCGTTCTTGTAGCCTTTGCTCATGGGCGTACTGCAACGTCTGCCAGGGCAATTGTTGGCAAAACAAGCGCCGGCGTTTGCGCCCCTCATCCGTTTTGGGGTCCAGCCGGCTTTGCACCAGCTTCTGATAGACGCTTTTCAGATCGAGCTGGCGGACCATTTGCACCACGGCACTGGCATCCAGTGAGGCGGGCAGGGCAGTGGCGGTCCGTGAGCGGGGGAGAATGTTTTCGGCGTCCAGATCCGGCCAATGGCGCAAGGCAAAGTCGGTCAGGCTGTCGACATGCACGTCAAGGGCCTGGTGTACCGGAATCTGCACGTTATCGGGGTCCAGAGCCTGTCCGGGAAAGCGCGCCTTAAGCAAGGCCAGTAGTGCCGTGTGCGTATGCGTGCGCATTGAGGTGATGCCGTGCAGGTAGTCTTCTGCGTCCGGGGCGCTGTTGTGATACTGCTCGAGCAGTTCGGCGTGATGGATCTGATCCTTGGCAGGCGCCATGCCCAGCCAGACCGGCAGGGCCTGTTGATGGGCCATGGCACTCGCCACCGCCAGGGCCCGCGTAAGGTTGGTGGGTGCAGATTGCTCCAAGGCCGCGTCGATACGGTCTAGCAGGGCGGTAGCGGGCAATTTAATCGAAATCAATTGATCGATACTGTGCATGACATGGTCGCCGTAGGTTTTCAGGCGGTTGTCCAGCACGTTGTCGTCAATGCGTTGCAACTGGCCCAACTGATAAACCTGGTGTGGCGTACGCAATGAAAGCGCCAGGTTTTCCAGCAGGGGCAAGCGCTTGATCGGGTGCTGCAGACGTTGTGTTATCTCCTCGCGCAAAGCTTGCACAGAAGCGAACACTTCATACCCGCGTCGAGGCGTCCAGAGCACGGTCTGGCCCGAGCGCTGCGGGTCGATACCACCGCGCTCGGTCAGTACAAACAGGTTGGCCAGGGTGTGGGCGGTGTTGGATGTGCCCTGGTTCAGTGTCAAGGCGTAGGCATCTGGCAGGAATCCGTTCAGCGCGTGTCGGGTCAAGCGTACAAGGCTGTCGGTGCGTAGCAGAGTATCAACCACCGCCTCGCTGTCAGGTGGCAGTGTTTTACCCAACAGCCTCAGTTCGGCCTCACTGCGCAAGCCAAGCAACATCAAGTGCGCGTGTTTTTGGCTCATATTGCTCAGGTATAGAAGTGGAAGCTGGCGCATTTCGTGGTTGGCAAATACCTTCAACACTTGTTCATTGATCATGTTGAAGGTGCTCAGGGTCATGCTGGGCAACTTCAGGGCCAGATGCGGTTCGAGCTGTTGGTAAAACCCGGTGGTGCTGATGTTGGGAACGTTCGAAGTTTCACCGCTCAGGCGCTTGATGAAGTGGTCAACCATGCTCACGGACGTCAATGGCGGGCGCTCTTCGCGCTCCTGGGCATGGGTTGGGTAGGTGTTGATATAGATCTCCTCTGCCTTGAACGCGAGGCGCTGTGCTTGCAGTTCTGCATTCAAGGCGAGGGCGGCCATTGAGCGTAAAGTCGGGTGTTGTTTGCGCTCGGTTGTCAGCGCTTCTTCAGCGGCGCGCAGGCGCTGCAGGTGCAGTTTTGCGCGCTCGGCCTGCACCGTTGACGGCCGATCGTTACCGCTGGTGACGGGGTGCATCGTCCAGCGCCCGGCGGTTTCCAGTGCCGCCAGGCGACTGTCCAGCATCGTGCGAATATCCAGGGCGCAATCGAGCAACGCGTCCAGGTTTACCTGCCCATCACTGCGCCGGAAGAGGTCCATTGCGTGGTTCATATTGCTGACCTGCTTGGCCGCAATGTCTTCGAGCATGCCGGAAAAAACGTTGCCCGGAACCGGCTGGGCGGCGATGTCTATCCGGTTCAGGCCAATAAAAGTGTCGCGCTCATCCAGCGACAGAAAATTGAGCAACTCATCTTCGTGGCCTGCGGCCTTGAGCATGCTCTGTAACGTATCTTTGAGCGCCTGCATGTCCTTGAGTACCTGCACCCCACGCGACTGCGTGTACAGGTAGGCGTGGCTCTCGCTGATCAATAGCGTGCTGGCCAGTTCCACATAGTGCTGGTAGGGCGCATGCAGGCGTACTTTTTCCACGCTTAGTTTCTTGGCGTAAGCGTTACGGGTGCGCTGGTCTGGCAGAAACAATGCCTGAAGGGTGTGGCTTTCATCGGCGTTGAGGATTTGCTCCTGGCGCTTGAGCAAGACATCCAGGCGAAATTTATCCGCCATCACCTGGGTGAAGAGTTCCAGGCGTGAGGTTTCGTTGCCGATGTCCTCGTTCCAATAAGTCTTGAGCAGGCTGTCCAGCAGTTTTGACAGGCTGCCCGAAGTTTCTTTGATCAGGGTTTCCCAATACTGCTGATCTTGTTCGCGTTCTTCCGGGGTGAAGGCGCTGGTGATGTGTTTCGGGTTGTAATATTCACGGGTCTGGTCCTTGGGCCAGGCATGTTTCACATAAAACTGCAGGAGCGCTTCTCTCAACGGCAGGGAACTGACCCAGCGACGCTGACCGCCTGCCGGGTCCTGGATAAAAAAATCTACCCGTGTATCGCGTTGATCCAGGGTGGGGAAGTACGAGCGCGCCATGATACTGAGCAGCGTGTCGAGCATGCTGTACAGCGTGGGGGTCTTCTGCAACTGCTCCAATACGACGCGCACGTTGTCTTGCTGGCAGGCCTGGAGGGCTTGCTCCTGGTCTTGCATGACGGCGCCTTCGACAATGCTGGTGGTCAGCGTTATTGCCGTGCTGGCGGGCAAGGCGTTGCGCTGCGCAATCGACAGAAAGCTCATCAATTCGACACGCTGCAGCGCATCCGACAATTGCTCGGTGACCTCGGCAAGCAGGCTGGCAGGGTTGTCAAACACCTGAATGCCGCCATACGGCGTGTAAAGCAGCGCTTTTTTGTCGTCCGGGGTCGGGCTCATCAAAAAGGCGCCGGCAAGGGGGATAGGCGGCTGGCCCGATACGTTGATCAACAGCCTTTCGACACTCATGGGGTAGGTTTGCCGCTCAGGGTCTTTGCGTGCGGCATCGGAGGCCTGGTACACCGTGTGCAGCCAGTCGAGGTCTTTGACGCTAAGCCCCAACGCGCGCTCACGTTCGCTCGGCGAGTTTCTTTTAATCGGCAGCAGGAATTCGTCAAAAAAGTACGCAGGGGTTACGCCGGTCATGGGCTTGCTCCATCGAGTAGGGGAGCGACAGGCTAAGGACGCCTGAACGGCGGGAGGGGGTAACTATTGAGGCCCGTCGCAAGTTGACAGCAGGCACTGTGCGTGGTGTTTAATCGAACACTTGAATGTCCATTCGTTGCCTCTCCTAATCATAAAAACGTAATCATAAAAACGGAGCTTCAAATGTCTGCGCAGTCTCCGACAGTGGCCAAGGCTTCAACCGCAATCGGCTTCACCGAGTTAGTGGGCTTGCTACACCAGGTCTTTGTTCGGCATGGCACCTCGGCGCAGGTGGCCGCGATCCTTGCGCACAACTGCGCCAGCGCCGAACGTGACGGCGCGCATAGTCACGGCGTGTTTCGTATTCCAGGCTATGTGTCGACGCTTAACAGCGGCTGGGTCAATGGCAAGGCTGTGCCTGTGGTCGAGGACGTAGCCTCGGGCTTTGTGCGCGTGGACGCCGATAACGGCTTTGCCCAGCCGGCACTGGAGGCCGCACGCCCGCTGTTGGTAGAGAAGGCGCGCAGTGCCGGGATCGCGCTGCTGGCGATTCGCAACTCCCACCACTTTGCGGCACTCTGGCCCGATGTCGAGCCTTTCGCCGAGGAAGGCCTGGTAGCCCTCAGCGTGGTCAACAGCATGACCTGCGTGGTGCCCCATGGCGCGGATCGACCGCTGTTCGGCACCAACCCCATTGCCTTCGCCGCGCCGCGCGCCGATGGGCCACCCATCGTGTTTGACCTGGCCACCAGCGCGATTGCCCATGGCGACGTGCAAATCGCTGCACGCAAGGGCGAGCGCTTGTCGCCGGGCATGGGCGTGGACAGCCTGGGCCAACCGACCCAAGACCCCAAGGCCATTCTTGAAGGCGGTGCGCTGTTACCGTTTGGCGGCCATAAAGGCTCGGCACTGTCGATGATGGTCGAGTTGCTGGCGGCGGCGCTCACGGGCGGTAATTTTTCGTTCGAGTTCAATTGGGCCGATCATCCCGGTGCGCGAACCCCCTGGACCGGCCAATTGTTGATTGTGATCGACCCGAGCAAAACCGCCGGGCAAGGCTTTGCCGAGCGCAGCCAGGAGCTGGTGCGGCAGATGCATGCGGCGGGGTTGCGGCGGTTGCCAGGGGATCGGCGCCATCGCACACGGGCGAAGTCGCAGGAAACCGGCATCGAGATCGATGCGCAGGAACTCAAGCAGTTACAGGCACTGGCAGAAGGGTAAAAGAAAAGGCTGCGCCAGTGGCGCAGCCTTTATCACGCAGCCTCTATGTCTTAGTTACGACGACCCAGCAACAGGCCGACCACCAGGCCAAAACCTGCGGAAATCGCCACGGTCTGCCATGGATGGCCACCAATATAGTTCTCGGTGGCGTCCACTACCGGCTTGCTGCGTTCACGCACGTTGGACACCGAATCCAGCGCTTGCTTGAGCTTGATAGCGACCTGCTCGCGCAGCGTCTCACCTTCTTCGCCTACCAGCGAAGCGCTGCTTTTGAGCAGCTTGTCCGACTCTTCGATCAAGGCCGTCAGTTCACTGAAAGCTTGATCCTTGATTTGATCTTCGACAGCTTGGGCGGCAGTTTTGCGGGCCATTGTGTGACTCCTTGCGAGTGAATGTGACAGTGAACAATGGAGTGTCGGGCTTGGCTAAAAGTTGCAGTTTTTTTGCTGTGAGCGGTTTGCGGGCAAAATCCGAATCAGGATATTTCGACCTACAGTGTAAGATGTCACCTATTTGTGCAGCAGGTAATTCAACATGAGCTTCAATCTGGCCAACAAAACCCTCGCCGAACGCGCCGAGCTGGAAGATGAAAAGTCCCGCCTCTACGACCTGTGGCAAACCAACCTGGGCAAGGCCAAGGGCGAAGCCGCGCGTTTGTTCGGCGAGCGTGCCAAGCGCAAAGGCAAGTGGGCCGAATGGGTGCGTGCCGAGCTTGATGGCATGTCGCCGCCGGAGTTTTCCAACATGGTGCGCAGCGAAGTCAACAAACTGATGGCCGCCGCTAAGTAAAGCTGGCCACAATCGCTTCGCGTACTTTGAGCAACAGCGGATCCAACTGCGCCTGGGTACGCCAGCCCAGCTCCACCGGGTAGCGTGGCAACGTCAGTGGGCAGGGCAGTACGCGCAAGCCGGTCATCTGCGCAATCGCCTCGGCGGCATGCCCGGGGATGGTCGCCACCGCCGCACTGCCCTTGAGCAAAAACGGCAGCCCGGCGAAGTGGCTGGTGGACGCACACACCTGGCGGCTCAACCCGTGCGCCGCCAACCCTTCATCGGTAATCCCGATAAACCCGCCCGACGACACCAGCACATGCTCGCGTGCCACGAACTCCGCAAGGCTGATGCCTTCTTGGCCCGGCGCCAGGCTGTGCGGGTCGACCAGACAGCGGTAATCGCCTTCGCCCAGCACGTGCCGGCTCAACCTGCGCTCGGCAAAACCGCCGGCGGTAATCGCCAGGTCCAGGCTGCGCTCAAGCAGCGCGCCTGCCACGATCTGGCTGTGGGTCTGGCGGAAAATCACGCGCAGTTTCGGCGCACGCCGGGCAATTTCTGCCATCAACTGCCGGCCATGGGCAATTTCGAAGTCATCGGACAAGCCCAGTACCACCGAGCGCCCCTGATAATTCGGGTTGTCCGGGTTAATCATCTCCAGGCTTTGTCGACAACGGTCCAGTGCCTCGCTGATCACCGGTTTCAACTGGTTAGCGCGCAAGGTCGGCGCCAGCCCACGCCCGGTGCGCACGAACAGCGGGTCGCCATACAGGTCACGTAAACGCCGCAAACCGGCGCTGATCGCCGATTGCGTGACGCCCAGGCGCAAGGCTGCGCGGCTGGCGCTGGACTCATCGTGCAAGGCTTCGAAGGTTTTCAACAGGTTCAGGTCAACCTGGGCGATATTCATTTGGTTCATATCATTTAGCACTGAGGAGGGCTTTATTCATGATTGCCGCTCGCCGGAGAATGGGCAACCCCCTTTATCTGGAGTGAACCTGATGCCCATTTCTACCGTGGCGGCGTTGCAGATCGGATCCTTGCCGGGTGGCAAGGCTGACACCCTGGCCCATATCCTCACCTATGAGGACGCGATTGTGCGCAGTGGCACGCAATTGGTGGTGATGCCCGAAGCGTTGCTCGGCGGTTATCCAAAGGGCGAAACCTTCGGCACGCAATTGGGCTACCGATTGCCGGAAGGCCGCGAAGCCTTTGCGCGCTATTTTGCCAATGCCATCGATGTGCCGGGCGCCGAGACCGAGGTGCTGGCCGGGCTGTCCGCGCGCACCGGTGCCAGTCTGGTACTCGGGGTGATCGAGCGCAGTGGCAGCACGCTGTATTGCACCGTGCTGTATTTCGAACCCACCGGCGGCCTGGTAGCCAAGCACCGCAAGCTGATGCCCACCGGCACTGAGCGGCTGGTCTGGGGCACGGGCGATGGTTCGACCTTGCCGGTGATCGACGCTGCCGTCGGGCGCTTGGGCGGCGCGGTGTGCTGGGAAAACATGATGCCGCTGCTGCGCACGGCGATGTACGCCAAGGGCGTGCAAGTGTGGTGCGCGCCCACGGTGGATGAGCGTGAAATGTGGCACGTGAGCATGCGCCACATTGCCCATGAAGGTCGCTGCTTTGTGGTGAGTGCCTGCCAGGTGCAGGCCTCGCCGGCGGCGCAGGGTGTGAAGATTGCCAACTGGCCGTCAGAGCGCCCGTTAATCGCCGGCGGCAGTGTGATTGTCGGGCCGATGGGTGACATCCTCGCCGGGCCGCTGGTGGGGGAAGAGGGCTTGCTGACCGCGCAGATCAACACCGATGATCTGGTGCGGGCGCGCTATGACTATGACGTGGTGGGGCATTACGCGCGGCCGGACATATTTGAGTTGGTAGTGGATGAACGCGCCAAACCGGGCGTGCGCACACTGACAGATTAAACACGGTAAAAATGTGGGAGCGGGCTTGCTCGCGAAAGCGGTGGGTCAGTCACCCTGGATACTGCCTGAAAAACCGTCTTCGCGAGTAAGCCCGCTCCCACATTGGACTTTCACTGTTTGGAAGATCTGAATGCCAACCACTCTTGGCGGGTAATCTCCCAAATGTCGCGTGGCAACCTACCTTCTACGAACTCACCCATCTGCGTGCGGATCAAGCGCATTCCCGTGCGCTCGGAAATCCGCCGCGACGCCTGATTAGGCGCGGCCTTGGGCACGCGCATCAGCGGACGTTCGAGCACATCGAACCAGTACTCCGTCACCGCCGCACAGGCTTCGGTCATAAAGCCCTGGCCTTGCCATTGGGGCCCCAGCCAGAACCCTCGGTTGTCGTCTTGCTCGTCCGTCAGGTTGATATTGCCGATCAACTGTTGCGGCGCGTGTTTAAGACGGATCGACCAATGCCATTGGTCGCCACGGGCCATGCCCGGCAATGCCACCTGTTCCAGATAGCGGCGAGCGCCGTCGGCCGGGTACGGCCAGGGCACCTCGGCATTCAGGTAACGCACCACATCCCAATGTGCGAATTGTGCTTGGGTGTCCTCGGCATCCTCCAGGGTCAGCGGGCGCAGGATCAGTCTTTCGGTGAATAACGTCGGTTGCATGGCCGTTACCAGGTCGCGGTGTTGGGCAGGTCCAGGGTGCCACGCTCCACAAAGCGCATAGTGCCGAACAGGCCACCTGCGAGTTTGCCGCGCAGCGTATAAGGCAGGTTGTTCAGGCTTTGGGTCTGGCTCAGGCCCAAGGTCTGACGCAATACAGAAAACGCCGAAACGCTCACCGGCACCATCAGCACCGTCTCGGAAAAGCGTGGGATGCTTCCGGCCTGATCGCTCACGCCGGACGCCAATGGGCGCCCATTCACGTCCAGGTCCAGGGCCACACCACTGTAGTCGATCGCCGTTTCGTTGGGGTTTTGCACCCGCAACTTCACGGCGAAACGCACTTCCAGGTCCTGGCTTTGCAGCGGCTCGATACCCACCACACTGATATTGACCGGGTCGCGATTGGGAAACAGCGCGCAGGCGCTCAGGGTCAGCAGCAGTAACGATAGAACCATGAGCTTGCGCATAACAAAGGTGCTCCTATTTCGTGACGTCCGGATCCTGCATGACCTTGAGGGTAGAGGACTCCGGATCAAATTCATCCTCTTCCAGCTCTAAGAACTCCTCCGGCAGGAAAATGTTCAGCAGGATTGCACAGAACGCACCCACCGTGATCGGCGATTCAAAGATGTTGTGCAGCGCCTTGGGCAGGTCGCGCAGCACTTCCGGCACGGCGGCCACGCCCAGGCCCATGCCTAAGGAGATCGCCACGATCAGCACATTGCGCCGGTGCAGCCCGGCTTCGGCGAGGATCTTGATCCCGGCCACGGCCACGGTGCCGAACATGATCAGCGTGGCACCGCCCAGTACCGGCTTGGGCATCAGTTGCAGCACTGCGCCGATCATCGGGAACAGCCCCAGCAGCACCAGCAGGCCGGCAATAAAATACGCGACATAGCGGCTGGCCACGCCGGTCAGCTGAATCACACCGTTGTTCTGGGCGAAGGTCACCATTGGCAGGCTGTTGAACGTTGCCGCCATCGCCGAGTTGAGGCCGTCGGCCAGCAGGCCGGACTTGATGCGCTTGATGTACAGCGGACCCTTGACCGGCTGCTGGGAAATCATCGAGTTGGCGGTCAGGTCACCGGCAGCCTCCAGCGGCGAAATCAGGAAGATCACCGCCACCGGTATAAACGCTACCCAATCGAATGAGAACCCATACTTGAACGGCACCGGCACACTGATCAACGGTACTTGGGGCAGGGCAGCCAGATCCACACGGCCCATCATCCAGGCCACGACAAAACCCAGGCTCAGGCCGATCACGATTGAGCCCAAACGCAGGAACGGATTACTGAAGCGGTTAAGCACCACGATGGTCAGCAGCACCAGTGCGGCCAAGCCCATGTTGCCCGCTGCGCCCAGATCGCTGGCACCATAGCCGCCGGCCATGTCGGTGACCGCCACTTTGATCAGTGACAAGCCCATCAGGGTAATGATGGTGCCGGTCACCACCGGGGTAATCAGTTTGCGCAGCTTGCCGATGAACTGGCTCAGCACCACCTCGATAAACGCGGCGAAAAAGCAGATGCCGAAAATCGTCGAGAGGATCTCATCGGTGCCGCCGCCTCGGGCCTTGACCATAAAACCCGCGCTGAGAATCACGCTGATAAACGAAAAGCTGGTGCCCTGCAGGCACAACAGGCCGGAACCCACCGGGCCGAAGGTGCGCGCCTGCACAAAGGTGCCAAGCCCGGACACGAACAACGCCATGCTCACCAGGTAAGGCACTTCGCTTTCCAGGCCAAGCACGCCGCCGACGATCAGCGTGGGCGTGATGATGCCGACAAAGCTGGCAAGCACATGTTGCAGCGCGGCAAAAATCGCTGCGGTGAAGTGCGGGCGGTCTTCCAGGCCGTAGATCAGGTCGGATTTATAGCGCGGGCGAGGAGCTTGAGCGTCAGACACAATGCGGGCTCGGGTCAGAAAATGGAGGCGCAGGATGCCAGAAAGTGCCAATCGTCAGAAGTGTAAAAAAATATTTATAAACCGCCTGCATAAAACCCGAAGGGCTGCCGATACTCCGTATAGGCCCACACAACTATTACAACAGTGGTGACCAAGGTCTGAGCAGCGCGTTGACGCTGACTGATCGTTTCGCGGCAGGGACGCTCGCAAACACTTCTTCTGAGAGCAACCCCCTATGTCCCTACGTCACCTGAATATTGCCCCTCGCGCGTTTCTCGGTTTCGCATTCATTGCGTTGTTAGTGGTGCTGTTGGGGGTGTTTGCGGTCAACCGCATGACGCAGATCCGTCAGTCGTCGGTGGACATGACCTCCACGCAATTACCCAGCGTCACGTACCTGGGCAACATCACCGAAAACGTGCTGCGTTTGCGCATCCTCTCTTTTCGCGTGCTGGTCAACCGTGAGCCAGCCGGCCTGCAGGAAGCCGAAACCCGCATGGGTGTGCTGGTCGACAAGGTAAAAACCGCCCAGGCCGGGTATGCGCCGCTGCCGGCCGGGCCGGAAGAAGCCGCGTTGTACAAGACATTTGTCAGCACGTTGGACAACTACCTCAAGGCCCAGGCCGACATGCTGGCCTTGTCCAAACAAAACAAAGTCGATGAAATGCGTACGTTGATCAACACCCGCATCAAGGACGGCACCGACCTGATGGGCGAGCAGCTCAACAAGCTGATCGCCATCAATGCCGCCGATGCCAAGGATGCCGACACCTTGGCCGGGTCGAGTTATCAAGGCGCGATCACCGGCGTTATTGTCTTCTCGGTCGCGGCCGCCGTGCTGACCGTACTGCTCGCCTGGCTGCTGACCCGCAGCATCGTCACACCGCTGCGCAAAGCCGTGGAAGTGGCCCAGACCATTGCCAGCGGCAACCTCACCACCGTTATCAAAGACGCCGGCAAGGATGAGCCTGCGCGCCTGCTGGGCGCCTTGTCGGCGATGCAAACCAACCTGCGCCAGACCATCCAGCACATCGCCGGCTCGGCCACGCAGCTGGCTTCTGCCGCCGAAGAACTCAGTGCCGTTACCGAAGAAGCCTCCAAAGGCCTGCAACAGCAAAACAATGAAATCGACCAAGCCGCCACGGCCGTCAACGAGATGACCGCCGCCGTCGAAGAAGTGGCGCGCAATGCGGTGTCCACCTCCGAAGCTTCCGGCCAGTCCAACCAGGCGGCGCGGGAAGGGCGTGACCGCGTGGTGGAAACCGTCGGCGCAATCCAGACCATGACCCAGGATGTGCAAAACACCGCCCTGATGATTGAAGGCCTGGCCACCCAGGGCCGTGATATCGGCAAGGTGCTCGATGTGATCCGCGCAATTGCCGAACAGACCAACCTGCTGGCGCTCAACGCAGCGATTGAAGCGGCACGGGCCGGTGAAGCCGGGCGTGGGTTTGCCGTGGTCGCCGATGAAGTCCGCGCCTTGGCGCACCGCACGGCGCAATCGACCCAGGAAATTGAAAAAATGGTCGCCGGTATCCAGAGCGGCACCGGCGAAGCCGTGCAGTCGATGCAGCAGAGCAACCAACGCACCCAGACCACCCTGGAGCTGGCCCGCGCGGCCGGTGTGGCCCTGGAGCAGATCACCCAGTCGATCAGCCTGATCAACGAGCGCAACCTGGTGATCGCCAGCGCCTCGGAAGAACAGGCCCAGGTCTCCCGTGAAGTGGATCGCAACCTCGTCAACATCCGTGACTTGGCGACTCAGTCGGCGGCGGGTGCTAACCAGACCAGCGCGGCCAGCCATGAATTGTCGCGCCTGGCGGTGGATTTGAATGGGATGGTCGCGCGGTTCGTTATCTGATTGGTCGGGGTGAGCCGCCCTGACACTGCTTACTTTTCAAGCCCTTTGAGACGGTCAGTAATGACCGTCATTCAAACGGTTAAGGCCAATCATATCCTGGCTGTTGATCGGCTTGAAACTTTTGATCAAAAAGTCAGACTGGCGATTTCCCGTCATATCGACACCCACTTGGTGTTGATACTTACATTGTCGACCAGGCCGCCAACGCTGGAGCGTGAACCCGGCATAAGGTTGATGCGTTGGTTGTGGTCGAAACCTGAAAAGTCCAAGGTGTCATTACCTTTAGGGTCTATCACAGTCAAAGCAGGTTTATCGGTGGAAGAGGTCAGCCGCATGCCTGGCTTAGTGGTCGTGGCGTTGAACTCGAAGACGGTATCACCGGTATCACCGGTATCAACTTTATCGCGTAATGCGAGTGGGAGCAGGTTCAATGTAGGCGCTGGCTTTTTATTAATGTGCCAAGGCGCCGGGCTGGGCGTTGCCTGAGGGGTGGGTGATGCCGTCGGTGATTGTGAGCCCGCGTTAATCAAAATGTCAGTGGGCTTTATTGGGCTTTTGCTCATAATCAACAGCACGGACTTAGCGTTGCCATTTACATCAAGAATCAACCAGTGCATCTTGACGTTTTTATCATAGCCCAGCAGCAGTTCGCCTTTGCGCCCGCTCAGCTTGCCGGCTTGATCAGTGGGAACGATGGTGAAGATGGGGTTTGATATACCCGCGTTTTTCAGGACCTTGGAAAGATCAATTTTGTCGACACCACTGACGAAGTCGTTAAGGATGTCCGGGTTTTTCAGCGTCGAGTCACTGGCCCGCTTGTAGACAAATGTATCAGCGCCGCCGCCGCCGTACAGCGTGTCGGCGCCGGCGTTGCCGGTGAGGCGGTTGCCGACCTGATTGCCGATCAGCACATCACGCCCTGAGCCACCGATGGCGTTTTCTACCACAACGCCCTTGGCGATAGACACATTACCTTTCCGGTCGCCGACGTCTGAAAGAGACTCGGCATTCAGATTGATCTTCTGGTCTTGTGCGTAACCGGAAAAATCCAGAGTGTCGTTACCCCCGTTGTCCCAGACGCAAAAGGCCGCCAGGTCGCTGGAGGAGGTCAGACTATAGTAGTCACGCTCGGCGTTGGCGTTGAATCCATAAGTCGTATTACCCCTTCGGGTATTGTTATTGGCGCCGTAGAGTTTTTGAGTAGCTGCAATGTCGCCCATCATTGGGGTGGAGGTACTTTCCGACCATTTAAAGCCTTTTTCGTCAGGGCGCGCCCACCAATTAGTCGTGTAAGACATGGCGGTATGGGTTTTATTGTTCTCGGGATACTGACCCTGCGGATGGTCGAGTCCCAGGCTATGACCGATTTCGTGAATCATTGATGAGTTTATAGGTAAGCCTTTTTCACCCACTCCGATCGCGATGCTCATGCTGCTGGTATCACCAACCGGCAGGTTGGCGACACCGCCCACCCCGGGGCTGCCTTGAACTAGTATGGAGGCGTCCGCGCCTTTGCCGTTCTCGATAAAGGTAACCTTGGCGACATCTTCCCATGCGCGAATTGAATCTCTGAAGGCTTTTTTTCTGCCCTCGCTGAACTCCATTGCTCCAGAATTTTTGCGCCAGGCATGTTCTGGATTGGACAAGTCAATAAATTTATAGGCGACCGTTATCTTGCCATCGCCGTTTGTATCGGCGAATTTAAATCTTCTACGGATCAAATCTTTTGCAACTTTATCTGAGACTGAAGGAGGGGCAGGACTGTTAACTGTCGACGCGGTCGTATGATCGGGTGCAGACAGGGATGCGCCAAGATTTAACGGAGCAGGTGGGTGGGGTCGAATATTCAATGGGTTAACGCTCGATAAGTTTATAAGTGGCTAAGGTAATAAGTAATTTGAAGAGGTCGGGCAATAAAATGAGGGGTTTTTGCAGAGGGTGCAAGCAGGTAAATATTTCGCTGTGTGAGTTATTTGTTTAGGGTATTTCGAGGTGTAAGGGGGGGGTTGAATGTTGATGTTATTGCACGCGAAAGTGAATAAGTGATGGGTCGAATAGAGGAATGTAGTTGCGCGAAAAGTGGCTGGATCAGCCATTCATGTTTAACCATCACCGCGCAATGGTTTCGTCCGCTTAAACTCAAGGTGTAAGTAGCTGAGTTTGATAGTGGGTGGGTATGCACGGTGCACACCCACCCGGTTGGCTAGGACTGGCGCAGTTTAAAGCGCCCCTACGTTGACCCAGCGTTCTTCTTGAGCCGCCAGGCGAATCGCCGTTGCCACCCGCTCCACCGCCCAGGCGCCGTCAAAGTCGGTACCGTGCGCGCCTTGCCCCGCCAGCGCCATGATCAGCTCCTGCACTTCCAGGGTCTTCAGCTCGTTGTAACCCAACTGATGCCCGGCGGCCGGGCTGAACGCGGCATAGCCGGGCAGCGCAGGGCCAGCGAGTAAACGCTGGAAGCCGTCCTGGCCGGCGCGGCATACGCGCAGTTCATTCAGGCGCTCCTGATCGAACGCCAAGGTGCCTTGAGTGCCGCTGATTTCAAAACTCAGGTGGTTCTTGTAACCCTGCTTGAGCCAACTGCTGCTCACCGTACCGCGTGCGCCATTGGCGAAGCGCAGCAAGGCATGCACCTGGTCATCCACAGCGATCGATTTCCGGTCGCTGCTGCCTTTGACGGCAGGGCGTTGGGCATGCACGGTTTGCGTGTCGGCACACACGCTCACCACGTCGCCCACCAGGTAACCCGCCATCGACAGCAGGTGGCTGCCCAGATCCGCCAGCGCGCCACCGGCATGTTCCACTTCACAGCGCCACGACCACGGCGAGGTCGGGTCGGCCATGAAGTCTTCGCTGAATTCGCCCTGGAAGCTGATGATCTCGCCCAGTTCGCCGTCGACAATCATCTGTCTGGCCAGGCCAATCATTGGGTTGTGCTGGTAGTTGTAACCCACACGCGTGACCACGCCAGCCGCACGTGCAGCGCGGCGCATGGCGTCGGCCTGCTCCAGGCTGACGGCCAAGGGTTTTTCGCAATACACCGCTTTGCCCGCCGCAATGGCCGCCATCGCCATGGGGTAGTGCAAGTGGTTGGGCGTGGTGATGGCCACCACATCGACGTTCGGGTCATTGACCAGCGCCTGCCAGTCACCGTGGGCCTGGGCAAAGCCCCAGGCCGTGGCGCAACGCTGGGCGCGTTCGGTGTCGGCATCGGCCAGCGCCGCCAGCTTGAGGTGTACCGGCAGTTCGAATACCGCGCGGGCATTGTTGAACGCCAACGCATGGGCGCGTCCCATGAAGCCTGTGCCGATCAAGCCGATTCCGAGTTCACGCATCGCCGTGGTCCTTTGGATTATTGTTTTCAGGAGGGTTATTAATGGAATAAAAATTCCCATAATTCAATAGATGGAATAAAAATTCATTAATCAGCCTGGGTAATGCAGGCATATTCAGGCCAGCGCCAAACACCCTCAGTTAACAAAAGATAACGTAGCGCCGATTGTCAGACGATTCCAAAGCCCGATAGGATGGCCCCTGCTTCCTCCAGGCGCTCTAGATTGCAGGTTTCAGAGCCCGGGAAGGCGAGACCACCTAACAATAATAAATGGGGAGAAAGGTCTATGAGTGAGCCTGTCATGGGTTGGGCTGTTTGCCGCCCGCGCGCCGCACGCAGGGTTGCGATGCTGGCCACAGCGCTCTCGCTGCTTGGGGTGTTGTCCACCCCCGCGCTGGCAACCGGCGACACCAGCAGCGCACAGCCGGTATTTGCAATTGAGTCCCCCAAGGCCGCCAAAGGCCTGATGATCGACGTGGTGCATGCCGGCAAGCGCCTGGTGGCGGTCGGCGATCGCGGGCACATCCTGTATTCCGATGACCAGGGCAGTACCTGGACCCAAGCCAAAGTGCCGACCCGGCAACTGCTCACGGCGGTGTATTTCGTCGACGACAAACACGGTTGGGCGGTGGGCCATGACGCACAGATCCTGGCCAGCACCGACGGTGGCGCCACTTGGGCCCAGCAATACCAGGACCTCAAGCGCGAAGCGCCGCTACTCGATGTGTGGTTCAAGGATGCCGAGCACGGCCTGGCCGTGGGGGCCTACGGTGCGCTGATCGAAACCACCGACGGCGGCAAAACCTGGGACGACGTGAGCGATCGCCTCGACAACGAAGACCAGTTCCACCTCAATGCCATCGCCGCTATCAAGGGCGCCGGCCTGTTTATCGTCGGCGAGCAGGGCAGCATGTTCCGCTCCAGCGATGACGGTCAGACCTGGGAAAAACTCGAAGGCCCTTATGAGGGCTCGCTGTTCGGCGTGATCGGCACCGCCCAGCCGCAGACCCTGTTGGCCTATGGCCTGCGCGGCAACCTCTACCGCTCCAGCGATTTTGGCAGCACCTGGGAGCAGGTCGAGTTGAATGCGGCGCGTGGTGCTCTGGAGTTTGGCTTGTCGGGTGCGACGTTGCTCGATGACGGCGCCATCGTGGTGGTCGGCAATGGCGGCAGCGTGGTGATCAGCCACGACGACGGCCAGACCTTCAGCGTATTCAACCGCCCGGATCGCATTTCGCTCTCCTCGGTCACGGCAGCGGGCAATGGCAACTTGATTCTGGCGGGCCAGGGCGGCGTTCGTGTTGCCAAGCCAACCGGCGCTGAACTCGAAAAACAATAAGAAGGCGGGAAAGAATGAGCAGTCATCACAACGATAAAGCGACCTTTCTTGAGCGCCTGATCTTCAACAATCGCCCGGCAGTCATCGTTATCTGCCTGCTGGTGAGTATTTTCCTGTTCTGGCAGGCGACCTTGATCCGCCCGTCCACCAGCTTTGAAAAGATGATCCCCCTCAAGCACCCCTTCATCGAAAAGATGATGGAGCACCGTAACGACCTGGCGAACCTGGGCAACACCGTGCGCATCTCGGTGGAGGCCAAAGACGGCGATATTTTCACTAAGGAGTACATGGAGACCCTGCGTCAGATCAACGACGAGGTGTTCTACATCTCCGGTGTTGATCGCTCGGGCCTCAAGTCGTTGTGGAGCCCCAGCGTGCGCTGGACCGAAGTCACCGAAGAGGGTTTTGCCGGCGGTGAAGTGATCCCGCAAAGCTACAACGGCTCGCCGCAGAGCCTCGACCAACTGCGCAACAACGTGCTCAAGTCCGGCCAGGTTGGGCGTCTGGTGGCTAACGATTTCAAGTCGAGCATCGTCGATATTCCGCTGCTCGAGTCCTACCCGGACCCACAGGACCAGGGCAAGCTGATGGCCCTGGACTACCGTAAGTTTTCCCATGAGCTGGAAGACAAGATCCGCGACAAGTTCGAAGCGCAAAACCCTAACGTCAAAATTCACATCGTCGGTTTCGCCAAGAAGGTCGGCGACCTGATCGACGGCCTGGTGATGGTGGTGCTGTTCTTCGGCATCGCCTTTGTGATCACCTTGATTCTGCTGTTGTGGTTCACCAACTGCCTGCGCAGTACCGTCGCCGTGTTGAGTACCACACTGGTGGCGGTGATCTGGCAATTAGGGCTGATGCACTTTTTCGGTTTCGGCCTGGATCCGTATTCGATGCTGGTGCCGTTTCTGATCTTCGCCATCGGTATTTCCCATGGCGTGCAGAAGATCAACGGCATCGCCCTGCAATCCAGCGAGGCAGATAACGCACTGACCGCCGCGCGGCGCACGTTCCGGCAACTGTTCCTGCCCGGCATGATTGCGATCCTCGCCGACGCCGTGGGCTTTATCACGTTGCTGATCATCGACATCGGCGTGATCCGCGAACTGGCCATTGGCGCCTCCATCGGCGTGGCGGTGATTGTGTTCACCAACCTGATCCTGCTGCCGGTGGCGATCTCCTATGTCGGCATCAGCAAGCGCGCCATCGCCAAGAGCAAGAAGGACGCGCACCGCGAACACCCGTTCTGGCGCCTGCTGTCCAAATTCGCCAGCCCGAAAGTCGCGCCAGTCTCGGTTCTGCTGGCGCTGGTCGCCTTCGGCGGCGGCCTCTGGTACAGCCAGAACCTCAAGATCGGCGACCTCGACCAGGGCGCACCGGAACTGCGCCCGGATTCGCGCTACAACAAAGACAACAATTTCATCATCAGCAATTATTCCACCAGCTCCGATGTACTGGTGGTGATGGTCAAGACCAAGGCTGAAGGCTGCTCGCGTTATGAAGCCATGGCGCCCATCGACCAACTGATGTGGAAAATGCAGAACACCGAGGGCGTGCAGTCGGCGATCTCGCTGGTGACCGTGTCCAAGCAGATGATCAAGGGCATGAACGAGGGCAACCTCAAATGGGAAACCCTGTCGCGCAACCCCGACGTGCTGAACAACTCCATTGCCCGCGCCGACGGTCTGTACAACAACAATTGCTCCCTGGCACCGGTGTTGGTGTTCCTCAACGACCACAAGGCCGAAACCCTCGACCGTGCCGTGCATGCGGTGCAGGACTTCGCCAAGGACAACAACAAGGATGGCCTGGAATTTATCCTCGCCGCCGGTAACGCCGGGATCGAAGCCGCCACCAACGAGGTGATCAAAGAGTCGGAGCTGACCATCCTGATCCTGGTGTACCTGTGTGTGGCGACCATGTGCATGATCACCTTCCGCTCCTGGGCGGCGACCCTGTGCATCGTGTTGCCGCTGGTGCTCACTTCGGTGCTGGGCAACGCTCTGATGGCGTTCATGGGCATCGGCGTCAAGGTTGCGACCTTGCCGGTGGTGGCGCTGGGTGTGGGGATTGGCGTGGACTACGGCATTTACATCTACAGCCGCCTGGAAAGCTTCCTGCGCGCCGGCCTGCCGTTGCAAGAGGCGTACTACCAGACGCTCAAGTCCACCGGTAAAGCCGTGTTGTTCACCGGTTTGTGCCTGGCCATCGGTGTGTGCACCTGGATCTTCTCGGCCATCAAGTTCCAGGCCGACATGGGCCTGATGCTGACCTTCATGCTGCTGTGGAACATGTTCGGTGCGCTGTGGCTGTTGCCGGCGCTCGCACGGTTCCTGATCAAACCCGAGAAGCTGGCGGGGCAGAAGGGTAACTCGTTGTTTGCGCACTAGGGATTTAACGGTTTTACTCGGTCAACCTGTGGGAGCGGGCTTGCTCGCGAATGCGGTGTATCAGTCGCCAGATGCATAGACTGAACGTCCGCATTCGCGAGCAAGCCCGCTCCCACATTAATTCCTGCTCCAACCTATAGGTTACCGCGTGGGCTATCATTGGCACTTTCCCCAAATGATTGACTGCCATGACTGCCGACACCGCTACCTTGCTCGATGCTTTTGAAGACTGCCAGATGGTCGAAATCGATGGGCTGCACACCTTTGATTTCAGCCTGGATGACCAGAAACTGTTGATCATTTGCATGGACGGTCGCGCCGAAAAGCGCTGGAGTTTCAGCCTGGAGCAAGTCAAAGCGGCCACCTTTGATGACACGTTGCAAAGCTGGACCCTTACCGGTGACTCGGGCGAGCATCGCCTGGTGTGCATGAGTGGCGTCACCGGCAACAATAACGACGAGGACGAAGCGGATGATGATGCGTAAATTCTGGCCCCTGCTGATGGCCGGCAGTGTCGGTGCGATGTCGGTGCAAGCCGCGCCGGCCGATACCTATGAACTGCTGGTGGGCAGCTACACCGCCGGCACCAGCGAAGGTATTTACCGCCTGCAGTTTGACAGCCGTACCGGCCAGTTCAGCGGTAAACCGGTGCTGGCGGCCAAGGCGGCCAACCCCTCGTGGCTGACGATCTCCAAAGACCAGAAGCACCTGTTTGTGGTCAATGAAAACGGCCCAGGGCAAAAAGACCCGGTCGGCCGTGTCAGCAGCTACAGCATCGACCCGCAGAATCATCAGCTCAGCCTGATCAACCAGGTGCAGAGCCTGGGCAACGAACCGACCCATTCCAGCCTGGCCGCTGATGGCCGTTACCTGTTCGTCGCCAACTATTCGGTACTGGAAGATCCGGGCGGCAGCCTGGCGGTGCTGCCGGTGGACGCCAATGGCAAGCTGTCGGCGCCGGTGCAACTGAGCGGGCACCCGGCCAGCCGCGTGAACCCCGAGCGTCAGGCCTCCAACCACGTACACTCGGTGGTGTCGTCGCCGGACGGCAAGTATGTGTTTGTGCAGGACTTGGGCGCCGACAAGGTGTTTGCTTACCACTACGATTCCAAGGCCAACCACGAACTGCCCTTGACCCCAGCCGATCCCGCCTTTGTGCAATTGCCACCGGGCAGCGGCCCACGCCACTTGTTGTTCAGCGCTGATGGCAAGCATGCCTGGCTGACTACCGAGATGAGCGCTCAGGTCGCGGTCTACGATTACAACGATGGCAAACTCAGCCAGACCCAGTTGGTGGATTTTGCCGCCGGGCAGCCAGTCTCTGACAAGGCCGGTGCGGCCGTACACGCCTCCAGCGACGGTAAATTCCTGTATGTGAGCAACCGCGGCACCGCCAACCAGATGCTGGTATTCAGCATTGACCCGGCCACCGCGCACCTCAAGGAACTGCAACGCCGTTCCGTGGAAGGCGACCACCCGCGCGAGTTCAGCCTGGACCCGAGCGGCAAGTTTTTGCTGATCGCCAACCAGAAAAGCAATGAAATCGTGGTGGTTGAACGCGACCCCAAGACTGGGATGCTGGGTAAAACCGTGCAGAAATTGCCGATCGATGCCCCCAGCGACCTCAAGTTCCTGGTGCGTCAATAAGCCACAGGCCCCGCACTGCGGGGCCTGACCCTTTGTATTAATTCTATTAATAGCGGCTACTGTTTCAAAGCATTTCTAAGGTTCAACCCTCGGGCGTAAGTTTGGTTCCAAGGCCTTCCCGGCCACCTAACCAAACGAACACAAGGGTTACCGCCATGAACTTGAACCTCTTCTCCATCATTGCCGCTTCCGCTGTTTCCGCCACCGTGGCATTGCCTGCTGCTGCCAGCGTGGAAGTCTCCGGCAAAAAATCCAGCACCACGGCCTACACCCAGAAATACCTGCAACAAAGCGCCAACTTCTATGCCGCACTGGACCACAAAGCCCAGCACTGACTACCAAGCAACACAGATCAAATGTGGGAGCTGGCTTGCCTGCGATGAAATCAACTCGGTGTATCAGTTGCACCGAGTCGTCGGCATCGCAGGCAAGCCAGCTCCCACATTTTGATTTGCGTGCAGCTTTAGGGCTTTGCCATTACCGCTACAAACAACGGCGATTCCAGAAAGCGCTGCAACCAATGCTGCAACCGCTCGTACGGCGCCTGCGCAAACCATTCGCGATCCACATGCGCAAACTGGCGCACAAACGGCGCCAGTGCCGCATCGGCCAGGCTCAAATGCTCGGCCATCAAGTAGTCATTTCCCGCCAGCAAACCTTCCAGCGTGTGCAAAAACACCTCGCCCTCAGCCCGATAATGTTCCATCGGCTGCTCCGGGTAGCGCTCGGCGTACTTGTATCGATTCAAATGATGTTTGAACACCTGGTCGTTCTCGGCGATCAGTGCCTGAACCCTCGGGTCGCCCTGTAGCAACCAATCATCAGGGTCGTGCTGCGCCAGTGCCCATTGCATGATCTCCAGGCTTTCCTCGATCACCCGGCCGTTCACACACAGCACCGGCACCGTGCCTTTGGGCGACAGCGCGAGCATCTCGGCCGGCTTGGCTTTGAGGCTCACTTCGACGATGTGCACGGGCACACCCGAATAGCGCAAGGCCAGGCGCGCCCGCATCGCATACGGGCAGCGCCGAAACGAATACAGCAACGCCTCGCTCACTTCACCTCCAGCGTACTCAAGCCATTGCCCTGGCGCTTGACCTGGATCTGCACCGGGATGCGTTCATGCATTTCCTGCACGTGGGAGATCACCGCCACCTTGCGGCCCTGGGCCTGCAGGCCGTCCAGCGCGTCCATTGCCAATTGCAGTGATTCGGGGTCGAGGCTGCCAAAACCTTCGTCGATAAACAGCGACTCAATCTTCAAGGTGCTCGACGCCATCGACGCCAGCCCCAATGCCAGCGCCAGCGACACCAGGAACGTCTCGCCCCCCGACAGCGAATGCACCGAGCGCAATTCGTCACCCATCTCGGTGTCCATCACCAACAGCCCCAACATGCTGCCGCCGCGCTTGAGGCGATAACGCCGCACCAGTTGGCGCAACTGCACGTTGGCGTGGTGTACCAGCAAGTCGAGGTTGTAGGCCTGGGCGATCTTGCGGAACGTGTCGCCGGTGGCCGAGCCGATCAGCGCGTTCAGCCTTGCCCAGCGCTGCCACTCGTCATAGGCCTTGGCGATATGCTCGCCCAGTACATGGTTGGCGTCCTGGCGACGTTGGTCTTCAGACTGGCGCGCACGCAATTCGGCGCAGCGGCTGTCGCCCTCGGCCAGTTGCTGATTCAGTGTGGCGAGACTGCTGTCCAGCTGTTCGGCGTCCAGGTTGCCATTGTGCAAGGCCTGGTGTTCGGCCAGGCGTTGTTCGCGCTCTTGCAGCAACACCTTGGCTTGCTCGACGGCTTTTTCGCTGTGCTGCAACTGCTGGCGCAAGGCGCTGACTTGGCTGTCATCAAAGGCCAGCAAACGTGTAAGCCCGTCGTTATCCAGTTGCGGGTGCTGCGCGCGCCATTCACTCAGGCGCGCGTCGAGGGCCTGCTGCTCGGCGGTCAGCGCCTGTTGGCGTTCCTGCAGGGCCTTGAGGTCGGCGGCCAATTGGATCAAAGCATCGCGAATCGCTTGCAGTTGTTGGTTGGCGTCGCTCTCGTGCTGGCGTGCGTGCGCCACAGCCTGATCCAACTGGTGCTGCCAGTGTTCGGCACTGGTGTGCTCGCCGAGCAAGGCGGTGAGTTGTTCCTGGGCCGCCTGTTGCTGTGTCGCCAGTTCGGTGACTTGCTGTTGCAAGGTTTCCAACTGCTGCTGGCGATGCTGTTGGTGGGTCTGCTCTTTTTCGATGGCCTGCTGACGTTCGTGTTGTTCAGCCAACTCATCACGCTGATGGCCCAACTGTTCCAGGCGCTGGCTGACATGCTGGTCGAGTTGCATAAAGGTCGCTGCCGGTTCACGGCGCAAACCGTCAAGCGTGTCGGCAGGCAGCAGGCCGGCGAAGGCGTGCAGTTCTTCGTCCAGGCGCTCACGGTCGTTGGACAGTTCGCGCTGCTGGTCCACCAGCAACTGGCGGGCTTGCTGGCTGGCATCCTGGGCGGCTTGCAGTTGTTGCTGCAAACGCCCGGCATTTTGTTGCAGGTTGAGCAGGGCGCCTTGGCGTTGCTCATCCTGGGCGATGCTTTGCGTCAACTGATTAAGCTGCTGGGCCAGCCAGGCGCTGCGCTTGGCGGCGTCCTGATTAAACAGCGAGGCCGACAATGGATGCGCTTGCAAGCTGGGGGCAAGGCCCTGTTGTTGCGTCGCCAATAGTTCCTGCTGTTGCAGGAACTCCTTCTGCTGGGCGATCAAGCCGCCCACTTCGCCACGCAGCTCGGTGAGTTTTTCTTTCAGCGTATCAACGGCTTTCTGCGCTGCGGCTTCTTCGTGTTCGTCATGGCGGCCAAGGCTTTGCAGCAAGGCCTCGGGCTGGTGATACGGATGCTCATGGCTGCCGCACACCGGGCACGGTTGGTCGTCCTGCAACTGCTCGCGCAACTCCTCGACGCTGGCACTGCGCGCCAAGCGCTGGCGCTCCAGCAGTTGCTTGGTGACCAACAGGGTTTGCTCGGCCACCGTGAGGTCGGCCTTGGTTTGCAGGCCCGTCTGGTTCAGTTGTTCACGTTGCTGCTGCGCGTCTGCGAGTTTTTGCGTCAGCGCGGCACTCTGTAGATCCAACTGTTGTTGGCTGTCCCACAAACGTGTGAGGTCTTCGAAGGCGCGTTGCTGCTTGCGGTTGTCCTGCAGCAGGCTTGCGAGTAATTGGACCTGCTCGGCGACGGCGTGCGGTTCGGCACCGGCTTCCTGGTACAGCAGGTCCAAGGCTTCTCGTTGCTGGGTGAATATTTCGGCAGCGGTAGTGGCGCGCTCCTCGAGTTGCGGCAGTTCTTCCTGGCCCTTTTTCAGGCGACTGCCAATCACCATCAGATGTTGCAGGCGCTCGCGTTGATAGGTCCAGCCCTCACTCAACGGTGCCAGGGCGGCGCTGCGTTCAAGCTCGGCCGCCAGGCGCTGCAAACGTCCTGCGACTTGGGCTTGTTTTTCCAGCAAGCCATTGAGCAAGGTCTGGCCCTGCGTGCAGGCGGTGTCCTGCTGTTGTTGGTCGTCGCTGCGTTTGGCCAGGTCTTTGCTCAGGTGAGCGAGGGTGCTCTGCTGTTCAACCGCCTGGCGCAATAAAGGCACGGCGTCGGCCTGGTGTTTCAAGGCGTCAGCCAAGGCCACTTGGGCGGCGGCCTGCTGCTGTTGCGCGTGCTCCTGACGTGTATGCAACGCGGTTTGTTGCTCAAGGTGCTGTTGGATCTGCGCCGCAAGTGGCGTGAGCAAGGTGTCGAGTTCAGCCAGGCGTGCGAACTGATGGCGTTGCGGGGCTAATTGCTCCAGGCGGCTCAGGTCCTGGCGTTGCTGGCCTTGGCCTTCCCACTGTTGTTGGGCTTGCTGCAACTGTTCGGTGGCGCTGAGCTGGCGCTCCTGCCATTCGCGCAGCTCCTTGAGCCAGGTGTGTTGCAGCTCCAGCTGCTTGAGTTGGGCCTGCTGGGTCTTGAGTTGCTGCTGCTCCTGGGCCAATTGCTGGTCAAGTTCGGCGCGGGCCTCGGGCTCTAGCGGCACCAGGCCGGTGGCCTGGTCTTGCAGCTGTTTATGCGCGTCCCGGGCATCCTTGGCCTTGTCAAAGGCGCGGCGGCCAAGCTGGGTGTACAGCGCGGTGTCGGTGAGCTTTTCCAGCAGTTCGCTGCGCTCATTGTCATTGGCCTTGAGGAACGCGCTGAACTCACTTTGCGCCAGCAATACGGCACGGGTGAACTGCTCGAAGTTCAAGCCCAGGGCCAGTTCCAACTGGGTTTTGTATTCGGTTTTCTGGCTGGCCAGCAGTTGGTCGCTGTCCAGGTCGATCAGGCTTTGCCGGCTGTTCTGCAACTTGCCGCTGGCCTTGTCACGGGCACGGTTGGCTTCCCAGCGCGCCCGGTAGCGACGGCCGTTGACGCCGACGAAATCCACTTCGGCATACCCACCGCCGGTGCCACGGCGGATCAAGGTGCGCGGGTCACCGATGGAGATATCGCTGTCGGCATCCGGCATCTTCGCCTGGCCGGTGTCGCCCAGGCGCGGCACGGCGCCAAACAGGGCCAGGCACAAGGCATCGAGCAGGGTGCTTTTGCCCGCGCCGGTTGGGCCGGTAATCGCAAACAGCCCGGCGCTGGCCAGAGGCTCGGCGGTAAAGTCGATTTCAAAGGGCCCGGCCAGGGAGGCGAGGTTTTTCAGGCGGATGGCGAGGATCTTCATGGCTGTTCGCCCTCCTGTTGTACTTCCTGGAGCAGCACGGCGAAATCCTTCAAGGTCTGTTCATCCACGTCACTGCCGTAGTTGTCCTGCCAGGCGCGGCTGAACAGCTCCTGGGGCGTGAGCTGGTCAAGTTCGACCAGGCGCTCGGCGTCCGTCTCGTCGCTGCCGCGTTTGCCCGCGTATTCGGCGGCGATGCGCACCAGGCGCACGGCCTTGCCTTGCAGGGCGGTTTCGATTTGCTGGCGCAGGTCCGGTTGCGGCTCGTCGAGGCGCACGCGCACTTCCAGCCAAGGGTGGCGCTGGGTTTCGGCGAGCAGGTCGATGTCGGGCAACTCCGCCAACTGCGCGAGGATATCCGCCAGTGGCGCGGCGTCCAGGCGTTGCAGGTTGACCGAGCGCGGGATCAGGCGCGGCTCGACACCCACCAGCCGTTGGCCCTGGAAGGTCACATCGAGAATCTGGTGCTTGTAGCCGATTTCGGAAAACGACAGCGGAATGGGCGAGCCGCTGTAGCGAATGCGCTCCTCGCCATTGACCTGCTGCGGCTTGTGCAAATGGCCCAGCGCGACATAACTCACGCTGGCATCGAACAGGCTGGCAGGCAGTGCTTCGGCATTGCCGATAATCAGGCTGCGTTCGGAGTCTTCCGACACCGAACCGCCGGCCATATGCGCATGGCTGATGGCAATCAGCGCCTGACCTTTTTTGCGTTTGGCATTGGCGGCCGCGATCAGCCATTCGTGTACTTGGCCGATGCCGCGCAAATAATCATCACCCAAGTGCGCGCCGGTCACTTCCGCCGGGCGCAAAAACGGCAGCGCCAGGCACCAGGCGGCGATCTTGCCTTTGGCGTCCGGCAGCGGGATCAGCAGGCGCTCGGCGTCCAATTGGCCATCATCCAGCCACAGCACGCGACCCAACGCATGGGTGCGCAAACGTCGCATCAACGGCGCGGGCAGCTCGATACGCGAACCGGAGTCGTGGTTGCCGGCGATCATCACAATGGTGAGTTTGGGGTTTTGTTCGTGGGCACTGATGATGAAATCGTACAGGCGCTCCTGGGCCTTGAGAGGCGGGTTGACCGTGTCGAAAATGTCGCCAGCGATCAGCAGCGCATCCGGTTGCTCGGCTTTGAGTTGGCCCAGCAGCCACTCGAGAAAACACGCGTGTTCGTAGTCGCGTTCCTGGCCGTGAAGGTTTTGGCCAAGGTGCCAGTCGGAGGTGTGGAACAGACGCAAGGCGAACTCCGTGGAGAAGATGAAAAGGAGGGGAGTTTACCTGTAAAACACACACTCGGTGCTCGCGGGTGACCCAGGTCGAATGTGGGAGCGGGCTTGCTCGCGAATGCGGTGGTTCAGTCAGTACATGTGTGACTGACACACCGCATTCGCGAGCAAGCCCGCTCCCACAGGGGTTACGCGGCGTTCATGCACTCCAGTGCGCGGTCGGCAAGGGTTTTGGCCTGGTTGATCAAGTGCTCGGTGGCGCCGGCCATGTGGCGTTCATCGCCTGTGAGCGCCTCGCGGGTGCTCGCTGCGGTGGCGGCTGCACAGCGCAGCAAGTCGCAGATTTGGGCGAGGGCGTCTTCGAAGCTGAGGTCGTGATGCACGGCGAAGGACGGCGGTGCGGCAGGTTGCAGGTAATGGCTGAGGGCGCGTTCAAAGATTTCGCGGTCGGGGGTGAAGCGGGGCGGGTCTGGGACGATTTTGGTCATGCGGATATTCCTACTGAAAAAGGAGCCATCCGGATGTCGGTCTCACTCGACAAAAGGGTGGCAGCTATGTGCAGGGTGAGAATACCGGACAGTAGGACTCCAGCCAGACCGAAGTCTGCCTGCACACAGCCGCCATAGAGCATGTTGCTCGCGGTTGCGGCGCTTGGCGCCTACTGGTTCACAGGTTCTCACACCCGATCGCTGATATGCAGCGACGGAGCGAAGGCTAGCCAGTGAAGTGAGCAGGCGCAAGGCCAAAGGATTGTCTAGGAAACTTCCCGCAAATTAAAGGGACATGGACTGCTGGCCTTTAATAATGCGCAACAATCCTTGGCATTTAGAGGGGAACCGGTTGCCTGGCGGCTGCCAACTACCTCGTGTGCCCCGCTTGGCGGTGGCCTCTCTCTATGTATTTTCAGGGGTTGTTCAGATGCTTAATTTTTCTATTGGTTTTCAATTCGTCAGGCCTTTGTTTGAGCAACTGCTAAGTCCTGCAAAAGTAACTGTCGCGCGCTCTACTTCTACAGTTGCCATCACCGGTGAAAAAGTCTTGGGCAGCGTGCCCACGCAGAACGTCCAGCGGCCCGAGAATGATCGTCGTAGCGCCGAGCAGATTATTCTCGACAACCCCATTCTAAAAAATCTGGGGCCTCAAAAAGACATCCACCTGGCACTCATCAAGGAACGTCTGGGTGACTGGACCGCCAGCAACGCTGACCCGGCGTCGAGGGCGGACGCTGCCTACAATGCTGCCCGGGTTCTCAACTGGATCGATACGTCGTTGACCGCAATAGGCGAAGACCGTGGTGAATACTCGAACAACGGCGTCCTGGAGGGCTACACCAGTACCGGTTACGCCGCATTCGGCACGCCAGCCGGGGCGTGGGAGGGGTTTATAGAGCATGGCTACGACATCCTGAATCGCGATCGTCGTCTGGAATGGACCAATGACGCGAATGTGACCGCTGAAGGCAACTACCGCGACACTTATCGTTAACGTTTGACTGAGGCTTGACCGCCGTTTAGGCCTGCCCGCACCACACCAACTGTGGGAGATGGGAAGTCTGTCGCACGCGGGCTGTTGTGGCGAGCAGGCTTGTCGAATCGTCGCACCGCCTGCGTTGGGCTGCGAAGCAGCCCCAGTAAAGGCACCGCAATTTTCCTGAAAGTACTCAGCGTCTGGGTTTGGGGCTGCTTCGCAACCCAACGCAGGACAAGCCTGCTCGCCACAGGAGAAATTGGCCGCCTTCAAAAGTTGTGAAAGTACCTATGGCCATCGCAGGCAAGCCAGCTCCCACAGGGGTTTTGTGGTGTGAGCTGGATCAAGATTACTTGGGATACAGCGGCGGCAAGCTGGTGCTATCCGTCGCCGTATCTTGCTCGCGCTCAACCATCGGGATGGCCTTGACCGCACGCCACAGGTCTTCACCCAGCCAATACTGGCCGCTCTCGCTGTACAGCGCGCCGTTCAGACCATCCAAGGCGTCCGACAACGGCACAAACCGCGCCGCCATATCCGCCAAGGTGTCCGGCTGTTGCCGCGCCCAGGCATCCAGCGCCTGGCGCGTGGCTTGCGGGTCGTTGGCCTGGGTGGCGCGCTTGAGGTCGTCCAATAGCGAGCGCGGGCTCGGGCCGGTTTGTACGGCGCGTTGCACTGCGGGTTGGCGACGCGCGCGCCACCACAGGCCGAAACCCAATAGCGTAGTGCAGGCCAGTATCAAGGTGCTCAGTTGCCACAGCCACAGGCGGTCATCGTCCGGTGCGGTAATCACCGTTGGCGTGGCGGGCGTGTCCACCACCAGGCTTGGGTTGGTCGCCACTTGCAGCGTGCGCGCGGGCAGGCTGGTGCGTTCCAGGTGATCTTCGTGGGTGTTCCACCACACCACTTCCACGGCGGGCATTTCCACGCTGCCGGAGCGGGTGGGCACCAGGGCTTCGCGGTCTTCACGGCTGCCGATCAGGCCACGGTCACTGTTCTGGTTAGCGAGCACCGGTTGGTCCGGGTAGCGGCGCAGGCCGTTGATGTCGCTGGTGGGCAGTGCCGATAGTTGTGCGCTGGACAGGCCTTCGGCCTTGACCGTGAGGCTGCGGGTCAGGGAGTCGCCGACCTGTACATGGTCAGGTTCAGGGTTCCAGGCTTCGCTCAGGGTCAGGCTGCGCGCAGGCAGCCAGGCGGCGTCGGTGGGGTAGAATTCCGGCTTGGGTTTGACGGTAAGTGCGATCTCGGCCGAGCTTACGTGAATCAACTTGCCCGGTTTGGTGCCTTGCAGCGTGTTCTCTTGTGGCGGACGCGATTCCACCAAGGTGGCGCTGAAGGTCTGCGCCGGTATCACCAGGGCGCCGCTGTGCTGCGGGTAGATCGCATAACGGGTTTCGATCACGCCGTGGCGAATACTGTTGATGACCTTTTCGTAGGTGCGCGACTCGCCTAGTTGTTCAATGCGCGCATCCGGGATTTGCAGCGGCGTGAGGCTGCTGTCGTCGTACAGCGACACCGAGTGGTACACGCGCACGGTCAACAGCGCCTGGGCCTGCACGTACACACTGCGCTGGTCGAGGTTAGCTTCGATAAATACCGGCGCGAGTTCGGCGCTGGTGTTCTGGCTGGCGGTTTCCAGCACTTGCAGGCTGATCGGCTGGGTCTTGAGCTCGCCCACTTGCAGCGGCGGAATCACCACGGTGCCGTTTTCCTTGGGTAGCAGCGTGATAATCCAGCGCGTGGTGGCGTGGTTATCGCCGCCCAAGGTGGTGAGCTGGTTGATCTGGCGCGTGCCGCTGACTTCAAACTGCGCATCCAGCGGTGACAAGTCGGGTTTGCCGAACTGAGTGACGTCGCTGGACTCCACCGTCAACTCCACCGTTTCCCCGGAATTGACGCGGCTGCGGTCGACACTCGCCACCAGGTTAGCCGCCTGGGCGTGGCCTGCCGAGAGAGCAAGCAGGAGCAGAAGGGTGGTGCGGCGGCTCATTGAGTCTTGTCCTGATGTTGTTGCTGTTCGTACCAGAATTTACGCCGCAGCAACTCGCCGGGGTTGTCCGGGATCTGTTGCAGCCATTGCTCAAGCGCCTGGCGATGCTCGCCATCGATGCTCGCATCGGCGGGGCGCAGGGGCGGGGTGGTGGTGTGCTCGTCCCCCAGCTCGCTGCCCGGTACGTCGTTGCCGCCGGCTTTGGGGGTGGCGCCCGTCTGGTTATCGCCGGCACTGGCCTGGCCTTGGCCCTGGGGCGATTGCTCGCCGCCCGTGGCACTTTGGCCGCTGCTGCCCGGTTGCGCAGTTTGGCCGGGTTGAGTGGTTTCGTCATCCTCATTTTTGACAGGCTTGGCCGGTTCCGGTTGGGCTTTTTCCTGGATCAGGGCCTCTACCAGCGCTTTGTTTTTCAGCGCCGGTTGCAGGTCGGGCTGGGCTTCGAGCGCTTGTTCATAAGCGTCGATGGCGGCTTCCAGTTCGCCGGATTTGGCCAGGGCATTGCCGCGATTGTAGTGGGAATACGCGTCATTGCCCTGGGCAAAACGCTTGATAGCCTCGGCATAGTTGCCCGCCTCATACAGGGCAACGCCTTGCCACTGCGGGTCTTCGAAGTGTTCGGCGGCCTCGCTCGGGCGTTTTTTCTTCAGCAGGTATTGGCCTTGCTGGTCGGGACGCAGCCACAGGTCCTGGAGTTCAAAGGCATAGCTGGGCTGCGGCGCGCCCAACAGCAGCAACGGCAAGCAGAACAGCCAGCCACGGCGGCCCGCACAGGCGGCGAGCAGCAGCAGTGGCAGCAGCAGCCAGTAACCTTGGTCGGCCCAGGTGTCGAGGTGCAGCAACTGGCCGTCATTGCGCAGTTGTTGCGGGCCGTCGAGCAGGTTGAGCTGGCGCAGGTCTTTGTCGTCCAGGCGCGCGGAGCGGTAACGCCCGCCCATTTCACTGGCGAAGGCCTTGAGCGTCGGGCTGTCGAGGCGCGGTACCAGGATGGCGCCCTGGTCATCTTTGAGGAACTCGCCACTTTCCTGGGTCACCGGCGTGCCTTCGCGGCTGCCGATACCGAGGATCGACAGGCTCGGGGCCTGGGCGCTCTGCAACTGCAGGCGGATGCCTTGGCGCTCCTGTTTGGACAGCGACGAGCCGACCAGCAACAGGCGCCCCTGGCCGAGGCCGGCCTGCTTGAGCAGGCTCAGGGCTTTTGCTACCGCCAGGTCGGCGCGATGGCCGGGCTCGGGCATGATCGAGGGGCGCAGCGCTTCGAGCAGGTTGTGGCTGGTGGCCAGGTCGTCCGACAGCGGCACCAGCGTGTGGGCGCTGCCGGCATACACGACGATTGCGGTTGGCGCGTTGTCGCGCGCTTGCAGTAAGTCGTAGAGCTTGCGCCGCGCCTGTTCCAGGCGGTTGGGCGGGCTGTCGGTGGCAAGCATTTCCGGGGTCAGTTCCAACAGCACCACCACCGGGTCGGCCGGTTTCTGGCTGTTCTGTTCAACCCTTTGCCAACTGGGACCCAGCAATGCCAGCACGGCCAGCAGCCAGGCGATGCCCAGTACCACCCACGGCGATTTGCTTTCGCGGCCATTGCCGCCACTGAGCAGCACCGCATGAAACGCCGGCGGCAAAATCATCTGCCAACGCCCGGCGCGCTTTTGCCGGTGCCACAGCTGCCACAGCAGCCAGCCGAGCAACGGCAGCAGCAACAACCACCAAGGGCGGAACCAGTGTGGCCACAGGTCGATCATCGACGCCTCCGCAAGCGCAGGCGTTTAAGGCGTTGGCGCCATTGCGGGTGCTGTTGCAGGAAAATGCCCTTGGTCGAGAGTTTGTTGAAAGCGCGTTGCAAGGCGTTGTTGGGCCAGCGTTCCTGCACCACCAGCAACATGCTCAGGATCAACGCCAACGCCAGCGGCGCGCTATACAGCGCCTGGGCCGGGCGAGCCTGGGTCGGCTGTTGCGCGACGGGCTCGAGCTGGTCCAAGGTTTGTTTGATTTTTTGCAGCTCGTCGCCGTCGCGGGCGCGGAAGTAGCGGCCACCGGTGGCGTCGGCGATGGCCTTCAAGGCCGGTTCATCCAGGTCCAGGCTCGGGTTGACGCCCAAGATGCCCAACGAGCCGGTTTGCTCCGGGTCGGCGCCGATGCCGATCGGGTAGATTTTCACGCCTTCTTCGGCCGCCAGGCGCGCAGCGGTCAGCGGGTCGATCTGCCCGGCATTGTTGGCGCCATCGGTGACCAGGATCAGCACGCGGCTTTGCGCCGGGCGCTGGCGCAGGCGTTTCAGGGCCAGGCCTATTGCATCGCCAATGGCCGTGTTTTTGCCGGCGATGCCGATACGGGCTTCATCCAGCCAGGTGCGCACGGTGCGTCGGTCGAAGGTCAACGGGGCTTGCAGGTAAGCCTGGCTGCCAAACAGGATCAGTCCTACGCGGTCGCCTTCGCGGCTTTCCAGGAAGTCCCCGAGCAAATGCTGCACCAGGCTCAGGCGGCTGACGTCATCGTCCTGCCAGTGCATATCCGGGAAGTCCATGGAGCCGGACACATCCACGGCCACCAGCAAATCACGGCCGCTGGCGGCAATCGGCAGCGGTTCGCCGAGCCATTCCGGGCGCGCGGCGGCGGTCAGCAGCAGCAGCCACAACACTACAAACGGCGCTTGCTGGCGCCAGCCGGGCAGGTTGACCCGCGCACGGCGGCGCGCCAGGCCTTCAAGGTCGGCCAGGTAGCTGACCTTCAGCGCGGGTTCGCCGCTGTCGGCCACTGGCAGGATGAAGCGCATCAACCACGGTAAGGGCAACAGGGCGAAGATCCACGGCCAGGCGAACTCAAACATGTTTGCGAATCCAGGTATCGACGGCTTGGGTCAGGCCGGCGATGGCCTTGTCGTCGAGTTTGCATTCGGGTTTGTAGGCGCCTTCGACCAACACCATCCAGCGCGTAAGGCCGGCGGCCGGGCAACGGTTGTCGAGGAATGCCAGCCATTTGCGGCCGTTGAGGGTGTGGCTCTGGCTGTAGGGGTAGTCGTTGCGGCACAGGCGCTTGAGCAGGCCATTGAGTTGTTGCAGCCAGGCACCGGCGGGTGCGCCGTCGTAGGGTTTGGGCATCAGCGCAAGTTCAGCCAGGGCGGCGATGCGCAGCGGGTCCAGCGGTTGTTCGGCGCGGGCCACGGGGCGGCGGGTGGGCAGGAAGCGGCGCGACCACCACAGGCCCCAGCCCAGCAGTGGAATCACCAGCAGCAACAACCACCAACCCGGCGCAGGCGGCCAGAACCCGATGGCCGGCGGGGCGATCAGTGGCTGCAGTTGGTCAAGGCTGCTCATTGCTTTTTAACCGGGCGTTGCGGGTTGAGGTATTCGCGCAGTTGCTCGACCATTTCGCTTTGGGTGCTCAGGGGCATCAATAGAATGCGTAGCTTTTGTGCCAACAGTTCCCAGCGCGCAATGCGTTCCTCGGCCTGGGCTTTATAAGCTTGGCGCAAATCGAAATTCAGCGTGTCCAGTTCCAATTGCGCGCCGCGCTCGGCAAAACGCAGCAGCCCGGCGGCGGGCAGGGCGTGGTCGAGCGGGTCGGAGATCGGCAACAACAACAGGTCGCAATGGCGTGACAGCAGGCTCAGTTGTTGCTCGGCGCCTTCGGTCAAGGCGCGCTCATCGCAGATCACAATCACCAGGCTGCCCGGGCGCAGCACTTCACGGCCACGGCGCAGGGCCATGCCCAACGCGTCGGCTTCGGGGCGGCTTTCGGTATTCAGGCTCTGGTTCACGCGCACCAGCCGGTTGAGCAGTTGCAGCAGGCTTTGCTTGCTGCGCCGGGGCTTGATTTCGTAGTGCTCGCTGTCGCCGAACACCAACCCGCCGACGCGGTCGTTGTGCCCCAGCGCGGCCCAGCCGATCAAGCTGGCGGCCTGGGCGGCGAGCACCGACTTGAACATTTGCCCGGAGCCGAAAAACAGCCGGCAGCTTTGCTCGACCATGATGAAAATCGGCCGTTCTCGTTCTTCATGGAACAGCTTGGTGTGCGGCTCCTGGGTACGCGCCGTCACGCGCCAGTCGATGGTGCGCACGTCGTCGCCGGCCTGGTACACGCGCACCTGGTCGAAGTCGACCCCGCGCCCACGCAGCTTGGAGTGGTGCAGGCCAATCAGCGGGCTGCGCTGGCTCGGCGTGGAAAACAGCTGCACTTCGCGCACGCGGTGGCGCATCTCAATCAATTCGCTGAGCGTGACGCGGATTCCATCGCCGGCATTCATGGGGTTCAAGCGACGGCAACGACGTCGAGAATGCGTTGCACCACGCGGTCCTGGTCAATGCCGGCCGCTTCGGCCTCGAACGACAGGATGATGCGGTGGCGCAGCACGTCGAACAGCACCGCCTGGATATCTTCCGGGCTCACAAAATCACGCCCGGCCAGCCAGGCATGGGCGCGGGCGCAGCGGTCGAGGGCGATGGAGCCGCGTGGGCTGGCGCCATAGGCGATCCACTCGGCCATTTCGGGGTCGAACTTGGCCGGGGTGCGTGTGGCCATGACCAGTTGCACCAGGTATTCCTCCACCGCATCGGCCATGTACAGGCCAAGGATTTCCTTGCGCGCCGCAAAGATGGCCTGTTGGCTCACACGCCGCTCGGGCTTGGTTTCGCCATTGAGCGCTTCGCCACGGGCTTGTTGCAGGATGCGGCGCTCGACGGCCGCGTCCGGGAAGCCGATCTTGACGTGCATCAGGAAACGGTCGAGCTGGGCTTCGGGCAGCGGGTAAGTGCCTTCCTGCTCGATGGGGTTTTGCGTGGCCATGACCAAAAACAGCGGCGACAGGTCATAGGTGCTGCGGCCCACACTGACCTGGCGCTCAGCCATGGCCTCGAGCAACGCCGATTGCACCTTGGCCGGGGCGCGGTTGATTTCGTCCGCCAGCACCAGGTTGTGAAAGATCGGGCCTTGCTGGAACACGAAGCTGCCGGTTTCCGGACGATAGATCTCGGTGCCGGTGATGTCGGCGGGCAGCAGGTCGGGGGTGAACTGGATACGATGGAACTGCGCTTCAATGCCTTCGGCCAGCTCTTTGATGGCCTTGGTCTTGGCCAGGCCCGGTGCGCCTTCGACCAGCATATGGCCGTCGGCGAGCAGGGCGATCAGCAGGCGATCGATGAGTTTTTCCTGGCCGAGAATCTGCGTAGAAAGAAAGGTTCGCAGCGCAAGCAGCGCTTCACGATGTTCCATCGATGACGGTTCCTGGAGAGATGAGCCCCAACGTCGAGAAAATCCGCCGGGCCTGGGGCGTCTACTTTAATGCATCGTGGGGTGTAGCGACTAACGGCTCGGGAGGTATTTTTAGCAAAACTTGTAGGATTTTTGTGTGCAGGGCACAAATTCCACTGAGGGTTGCTCAGCATCTGTGGGAGCTGGCGTCGTTTAAATCCGGATAAAGGTGCCGGTGTCTTTAAGTATGTTCTGCAAGGTTTCTTCCACTTCAGCCATATCCGACACAGCGGTGGTGTGGGTGATCTCCAGACAGTCTTTGCCACCCAGCGCATCGGCATCGCCAGCTGCCAGTTCAATCACCAGGGTGGTATCACCCAAGGTGACTTTCAACCCATCCAGGGTCGACGGCTCATAGTCCCAGGTCAGCTCAACCTCATCTTCATCCGGGTAACGGCTGAGCATGAACATTTCGCCATTTTTGCCGTGGCAACACAGCATGGCCATGTTGTCTTCTTCTTCGTCGCAAGATGTGGCGATCAGGTGGGGGGTGGTCAGTTGCATGGGCAGTCCTCTATAAAGCAGCGTACTCGAACGACGGGGGTAATTTTGCCATCGTACAAACGTTTACGCTGCTTTTAAGTAGATTGGATTGCCCCTGCCACCCCAGATGTCGCACTTGCAGTGGGTTATTTCGACAAAATAGTTGCCTTTAACACGGTTTTTATCGGTCCGGTGATGGGCTCTGCAGCCTTGCCAACCCCCGCAGTAAATAGTGGCTTGAACGCATTGAATACACCGAAAGTAATCCTGTCATCGGCGTTTGCGCGGTCGTTGGCTTTGTCGTGAATACCCACGCCCGCTTCCAGCAATCCGGAACCCACACTCAGCGCCGTCAGCACGACGCCCACGGGAGGCAGTGCCAAGCCAATGGGGGTTGCAAGCAGAAGCGCGCCATCCAACCATTTTTTTGCCTTAAGAATTGTCTGCTTGTTGTGGTCTGTGTTCAGCACGAACTCCTGGTCGGTACTGGCTTTCATGCTTTTCTCTGTGTGCTCTTGAACCTCTTTGAAGGGGTCGCCCGTGATCTTTTTGCCATCAAATACGCCACCCTCTTTCCAATAGCCTTGCCCTTCCAGGAAGTCCACAGCGCCTGGCTCTTTAATGTGCTGCCGAATAAGATCCAGTCGCGCATCGAAGCCTCTTTTAAATAACGAAGACGAAGCATCCTTTGGCGAGAAATGTTTTTTGAAAGCGGCAGCTTTATCGTCGTCAATCAATTGGCTGGCCAGCCATTTATTCATCGCTTGCGGCGAATCGAACGAGTGGATGGGGGACGAATTGCCTGGAATGTATAGAAGCGTTTTCTGAGTATTGACGTCTCTGGTATAGAAAATGTCAGTGGAGTGGAAGCCATTGAAACTCAGAAACTTGGTCTCCAGGCTTGGGTCTGGCGTGTGCGGTTTAACCAGTGTTTCAAGTCCTGCATCCAGATAGGTTTGGTTGCCGGGTATGCCGACGAGGTTCATGGCGATCTTTGTGCCTACCTCGTCCAACGAGCGCTCATGATGTTGGGCGTGCGCAGCATTAAGGTAGGAGACTTTGGCAAGTGCCGTATAGGACTCACGGGTTTCAGGCGACCACTTGAAGTTCAGGTACTGGTCGTAGGGTTTTTTATACGCATGCTCCCAGACCATTTTTTTGAAGTCTGCCGGTGGGATCTGAACATGTTGGCCCGCGCCGTAAGTGGCGGGTGCGTCGGGCGAGGGCTCAGCCACAATGCCGTGATAATAAGTATTGAAATTGCCCACGAGTGGCCGTGGGAAAGTGCCGTCCCAATTGGGCTTTTCCGTGTGGCGTGAATTAGGCTGTATATCGAAGGGTTCGGTAGGTTGTCCTTCGGGCGCCTCTTGCTTTCCAGTCATCCCCTTAGGCCGTGGCGTGTGTTGAATATTCAGGCGTGCCGCATCGGCCAGGGAGATTTTTTGTGTGATGACCGCCTTGTGAGGCGTGGTGTTTTTGTCATAAGCAAAAGTTACCAGAAAAGTTTTTTCCGGATCGACGTCGGCCCCCCACTTTTGTTTAATCTGTGCTGCCACATGCTCTGAGGTATGTTGAGTGGCGGACATGAAGGGTTTGGACTTGTCGGCTGCATACCTGTCGAGCGCGTTGTTTCTTTTTAATGGCTCGGAAAAATAAGAGGCTGGCCTGCTATCGTGTTGCACGGCAGGTTGTTCTGGCGGGACGGTCTGCTCGCCCCACTTCAACTCCGGACGATCCCAGTTTAATTCAGGGAGGGAAGGGTTATTATGGGCTTGGCGCGGTGTTGGGTAAGTGGGAACGCCATACGGTACACTCGGGGAGACGGTGATAGTACTCTGACTGACAGTTGCACTTATGCTGGTCATACTAAAAGCTCACTTCTATTAATCAGTGGGCCGTCCGTGGTGTATTTGCGCAATCGATGCTGTAGGCATCGAGTCAGTTCTAATTGGTCGATCGAGCCGTATTCACTCCATTCAAAGTGCCTATGGCCTCAACAGAAAAAATCTATCGACCTACGCGCCCAGGTGTAGAGCGCTAGAGAATGTTCAGCGCTGCCTGCCCTTGACCGAATATGTCGCCGTACGGAAAGCAACCGTCTTCCTACACTCGTTAAGCTGCGCAGTGGATGCGCCACCGTCAGGCCGTTGACCTGCCCGTCGTTCCGTCACCTGCCAACCGGCGCATCCGATGTGACTTGATCGCCTTGCGCAGCTTCACCCACCTGTCACCCTGATTCGTTTAAGGTGCTTGTTATCAGTACCGACGAACAGAGCTGACGGTCTCCTCGCAAGGGGATAACACGCGACGCTTCCATCAATAACAAGCCCAAGCGGAGTACCACAGATGGCGTTCTTCACCGCAGCCAGCAAGTCCGACTTCCAGCATCAACTGCAAGCGGCACTGGCGCAGCACATCAGTGAACAGGCACTGCCACAAGTGGCGCTGTTCGCTGAGCAATTTTTCGGCATTATTTCCCTGGACGAACTGACCCAGCGTCGCCTTTCCGACCTGGCCGGTTGCACCCTGTCTGCCTGGCGCCTGCTTGAGCGCTTTGACCACACCCAACCGCAAGTGCGGGTCTACAACCCCGATTACGAACGTCATGGCTGGCAATCGACCCACACTGCGGTCGAAGTGCTGCACCATGACCTGCCATTTCTGGTCGACTCGGTACGCACCGAGCTGAACCGCCGTGGCTACAGCATCCACACCCTGCAAACCACCGTGCTCAGCGTGCGTCGCGGCAAAAAAGGCGAGTTGCTGGAAATCCTGCCAAAAGGCACCCAGGGCGAAGGCATTCAGCAAGAATCGCTGATGTACCTGGAAATCGACCGTTGCGCGAATGCCGCCGAACTCAACGTGCTGAGCAAAGAGCTTGAGCAAGTGTTGGGCGAAGTGCGCGTGGCCGTGGCCGACTTCGAACCGATGAAAGCCAAGGTCCAGGACCTGCTGGCCGGTATCGACGCGAGCCAGTTCAGCATCGACGGCGAAGAAAAAGCCGAGATCAAGAGCTTCCTGGAATGGCTGGTGGGCAACCACTTCACCTTCCTCGGCTATGAAGAGTTTGTGGTACGTGACGAGGCGGACGGCGGTCATATCGAATATGACACCGGCTCCTTCCTCGGTCTGACCAAATTGCTGCGTGCCGGCCTCACCGCCGAAGACACGCGCATCGAAGATTATGCCGTGGCCTACCTGCGTGAACCGACCGTGCTGTCGTTCGCCAAGGCCGCACACCCAAGCCGCGTACACCGCCCGGCTTACCCGGACTATGTGTCGATCCGTGAGATCAGCGCCGACGGCAAGGTCATCAAGGAACACCGCTTCATGGGCCTCTACACCTCGTCGGTGTACGGCGAAAGCGTGCGGGTTATCCCTTACATCCGCCGTAAAGTCGCGGAAATCGAGCACCGCTCGGGCTTCCAGGCCAAGGCGCACTTGGGCAAAGAGCTGGCCCAGGTGGTTGAAGTGTTGCCGCGTGATGACCTGTTCCAGACTCCCGTCGACGAGCTGTTCAACACCGTGATGTCGATCGTGCAGATCCAGGAGCGCAACAAAATCCGCGTGTTCCTGCGCAAAGACCCGTACGGTCGTTTCTGCTACTGCCTGGCCTATGTGCCGCGCGATATCTATTCCACCGAAGTGCGCCAGAAGATCCAGCAAGTGCTGATGGATCGCCTGAAAGCCTCGGACTGCGAGTTCTGGACCTTCTTCTCCGAGTCCGTACTGGCCCGTGTGCAGCTGATTCTGCGGGTGGACCCGAAGAACCGCCTGGACATCGACCCGGTTCAACTGGAAAAAGAAGTGGTGCAGGCCTGCCGCAGCTGGCAGGACGACTACGCCAGCCTGGTGGTGGAAAGCTTCGGCGAAGCCCAGGGCACCAACGTGCTGGCAGACTTCCCGAAAGGCTTCCCGGCCGGTTACCGCGAGCGTTTTGCCGCGCATTCGGCCGTGGTCGACATGCAGCACCTCAACAGCCTGACCGAAGCCAACCCGCTGGTGATGAGTTTCTATCAGCCGCTGGGCCAGGTCTCCGGCCAGCGTGAGCTGCACTGCAAGCTCTACCACGCCGACACGCCACTGGCGCTGTCGGACGTGCTGCCGATCCTGGAAAACCTCGGCCTGCGCGTGCTGGGCGAGTTCCCGTACCGCCTGCGTCACGCCAATGGCCGTGAGTTCTGGATCCATGATTTTGCGTTCATTGCCGCCGAAGGCGTGAACCTGGACATCCAGCAGCTTAACGACACCCTGCAGGACGCGTTCGTGCACATCGTGCATGGCGATGCCGAAAACGATGCGTTCAACCGCCTGGTACTCACCGCCGGCCTGCCTTGGCGCGACGTGGCGCTGCTGCGTGCTTACGCCCGTTACCTCAAGCAGATCCGCCTGGGTTTCGACCTGGGTTACATCGCCAGCACCCTGAACAACCACACCGACATCGCTCGCGAGTTGACCCGGTTGTTCAAGACCCGCTTCTACCTGGCGCGCAAGCTCACCGCCGACGACCTGGAAGACAAGCAGCAACGCCTGGAACAAGCGATTCTCACGGCCCTGGACGATGTTCAGGTGCTCAACGAAGACCGCATCCTGCGTCGCTACCTGGACCTGATCAAGGCCACCCTGCGGACCAACTTCTACCAGACCGACGCCAACGGCCAGAACAAGTCGTACTTCAGCTTCAAGTTCGACCCGCGCGCGATTCCTGAGCTGCCCAAGCCGGTGCCGAAGTTTGAAATCTTCGTGTACTCGCCGCGCGTTGAAGGCGTACACCTGCGCTTTGGTAACGTTGCGCGTGGCGGCCTGCGCTGGTCCGACCGTGAAGAAGACTTCCGCACCGAAGTGCTCGGCCTGGTAAAAGCCCAGCAGGTGAAGAACTCGGTGATCGTGCCGGTGGGCGCCAAAGGGGGCTTCCTGCCGCGTCGCCTGCCATTGGGCGGCACCCGTGACGAGATCGCGGCCGAGGGCATCGCCTGCTACCGCATCTTCATTTCGGGCCTGTTGGACATTACCGACAACCTCAAGGACGGCGCCCTGGTGCCACCGGTCAACGTCGTGCGCCATGACGACGATGACCCGTACCTGGTCGTTGCGGCGGACAAGGGCACTGCGACCTTCTCCGACATCGCCAACGGCATTGCCATCGACTACGGCTTCTGGCTGGGCGATGCGTTCGCGTCCGGTGGTTCGGCCGGTTACGACCACAAGAAAATGGGCATCACCGCCAAGGGCGCGTGGGTGGGCGTGCAGCGTCACTTCCGTGAGCGCGGCATCAACGTGCAGGAAGACAGCATCACCGTGGTGGGCGTCGGCGATATGGCCGGTGACGTGTTCGGTAACGGCTTGCTGATGTCCGACAAGCTGCAACTGGTCGCGGCCTTCAACCACCTGCATATCTTCATCGACCCGAACCCGAACCCGGCGACCAGCTTCGTCGAGCGTCAGCGCATGTTCGAGCTGCCGCGTTCGGCCTGGACCGACTACGACACCAGCATCATGTCCGAAGGCGGCGGGATCTTCTCGCGCAGTGCCAAAAGCATCGCCATTTCGCCACAGATGAAAGCGCGCTTCGACATCTCGGCCGACAAGCTGACCCCGACCGAACTGCTCAACGCCTTGCTCAAGGCGCCGGTGGACCTGTTGTGGAACGGCGGTATCGGGACTTACGTCAAGGCCAGCACCGAAAGCCATGCGGACGTGGGCGACAAGGCTAACGACGCGCTGCGCGTGAATGGCAACGAGCTGCGCTGCAAGGTAGTGGGCGAGGGCGGTAACCTCGGCATGACCCAGCTGGGTCGTGTGGAATTCGGCCTCAATGGCGGCGGTTCCAACACTGACTTCATCGACAACGCCGGTGGTGTGGACTGCTCCGACCACGAAGTGAACATCAAGATCCTGCTCAACGAAGTGGTGCAGGCCGGTGACATGACCGACAAGCAGCGCAACCAGTTGCTGGCGAGCATGACCGACGAAGTCGGCAACCTGGTGTTGGGCAACAACTACAAGCAGACCCAGGCGTTGTCCCTGGCCGCCCGTAAAGCCTACGAGCGCGCCGCTGAGTACAAGCGCCTGATGAGCGACCTCGAAGGCCGTGGCAAGCTGGACCGCGCCATCGAGTACCTGCCGACCGAAGAGCAGCTTGTCGAGCGCGCTTCCACCGGTAAGGGCCTGACCCGTCCCGAGCTGTCGGTGCTGATCTCCTACAGCAAGATCGACCTCAAGGAAGCCCTGCTCAAGTCGCTGGTGCCGGATGACGACTACCTGACCCGTGACATGGAGACCGCGTTCCCACCGAGCCTGGTGGCCAAGTTCGGCGAAGCCATGCGTCGCCACCGTCTCAAGCGCGAGATCGTCAGCACCCAGATCGCCAACGACCTGGTCAACCACATGGGCATCACCTTCGTTCAACGACTCAAAGAGTCGACCGGCATGAGCCCGGCGAACGTGGCCGGTGCTTACGTGATCGTGCGTGACATCTTCCACCTCCCGCACTGGTTCCGTCAGATCGAAGCCCTGGACCACCAGGTTTCTGCTGACGTGCAACTGGAGCTGATGGATGAACTGATGCGCCTGGGCCGTCGTGCCACGCGCTGGTTCCTGCGCAGCCGTCGCAACGAGCAGGACGCTGGCCGTGACACCGCGCACTTCGGTCCGCACCTGGCGGCGTTGGGCCTCAAGCTCGACGAACTGCTGGAAGGCCCGACCCGCGAAGGCTGGCAGAACCGCTACCAGGCCTACACCGAAGCCGGCGTACCGGAGTTGTTGGCACGCATGGTTGCAGGCACTACCCACCTGTACACCTTGCTGCCGATCATCGAAGCCGCTGACGTGACCGGGCATGACGCCGCCGAAGTGGCCAAGGCCTACTTCGCCGTCGGCAGCGCGCTGGACTTGCCGTGGTACCTGCAGCAGATCAGCGATCTGCCGGTGGCCAACAACTGGCAGGCCCAGGCTCGCGAAGCGTTCCGCGACGACGTGGACTGGCAGCAACGGGCGATCACCATCTCGGTTCTGCAAATGGCCGATGCGCCACAAGACATGGAAGCCCGCGTGGCCCTGTGGCTTGAGCAGCACCAGGACATGGCCGATCGCTGGCGCGCAATGATGGTCGAAATCCGTGCAGCAGTCGGCACGGACTACGCCATGTATGCGGTCGCCAACCGTGAGTTGCTTGACCTGGCGTTGAGCGGTCAGTCGGTGCTGCAACCGGCTTGATCCCGCTGTAAATCAAAAAGCCCCCGCATCGTGAGATGCGGGGGCTTTTTTGAATCACACGATTGATCAAACACTTAAATCAACTGTGGGAGCTGGCTTGCCTGCGATAGCGGTCTTTCAGTGAAAGCAGGGCTAGCTGACCCACCGCTATCGCAGGCAAGCCAGCTCCCACACTGTGTCCAGGCATTCTCACGCGCCGGCAGCGCCCAAACACGGCTGGATAACTTGTTTCAACCCACTGTTGTTTGCCGGCAATGTGAAGGTTGCCGTCAGCGGCTGGCCGCCTGCCATGGCAGGCGCCAACAAAAGTTTCAACGTCTGGCCCCGTGCGGCATCACTGGCCCAGTAGGCCAGTTCATCGCGCGGCACCTGAGTGCTGAACGCAAAGATCGTCCCTATCTGGAAAGACCCGGCGTAAGCCCAAACGCCGCTGACCGCAAGCTCGATGGCCGTGCGAGTTCCCGTAGTCATACGCAACGGCCCATTAGTGCTGGCGTCTTTGCCATGAAATGGCTCAATGTCGAAGCCCAGCACTTCCGGCGTTATTTGCAACGCCAGCCCGGCCGTTGGGTTGCGTGGGTGACAGCTGATTTCCAGGCTGGCCTTGGTGTGGAAATCGTTATAAGCGCTGTCACCAAAAGTCCGTGCGGTGGTCAACATCGGGCTGTCGACGTCGGGCCGCTCAAGCAACCACACGGGGTTCGCAGGCGTAATGATTAGGTCGTCACTGGCCTGTGCAGACGCATAGAGTGCTGGGATGAAAAGGGCGGTGACCAGTGCAACGGTAAAGGTTTTCATAACAGTATTAATCTACGTTAAGGGAATGACCACATTGTGCAGAAGGACGGCCATTTTATCTGTCAGCAAGTTCGCAAAGGCCTTCGCATGGTTTAACGGCGGCTGTAGGCCAACAAGACTGATGGGGCAAGCACCTCAACGAGGCTGTGGCGCGGCCTTGCGTTGAACAGCAGCCCCGGTTTGCAGATAATCCAGATGCGCGGGCTTTTTTATTGACGTCGATTTCAAGGTGTCAAAAAGGGCTGCCCACGACGATCATCGGTTGAAGCACACTGAATACCTTTGGCGTGGTTTCCTGAAGGTCGGTAAGGATAGCTTCATAGTCCACAGTATTTGGCAAGTGATGCATCAAGGCCCAATAGTCCGATTCAATAATGGGAAGTTGCATCGCACCTGCCGTTTCCTGCAGCACCAATTTAAATAAGGCGCAGGCTTTGGGCAGGTTTCGTTCAAGCCCATACGTGCGGTGGGTCTTGGTCTTGTCTCGGGATAAGCCTGCCAGTGCGTAGGCATACTCAATCAGCCCATCCAATTGTCCCATCTCAGCCAACTGAATGATCCGCTTCTGCTTTTGTTCGGTACTCACCGTTCCGTCTTCTGCGAAGGCGAGTCTGTACACGGCTGGGCGATGCCCTGCGTCGGCAGAACGTTGGATCAGATCTGCGATCACTGCCTCTCGATTCTGAGTATCGGCTAACAGTTTCGGTGTCTGCTCGTAGGCTTGGGCGAGCTCATAGAGCGCCCAGGGATCGTCTGTGGCGGCAGCTTTGTTCAGCCACTCGATTTCCAGTGTCATAAAGTACAGGTAGATCATTGCAGGGACGGTATTGGCGTTTGCGGCGTTGGTTGCCAACTCCTTGGCTTTTGCCAGCGACTCGTTGTCTCCCAGCCGCATCAGCGCCGGTATGTGGTTCTGCGCGGCAGCAAGCAAAAGCCATTGCCTGGTGGCGGTTGTCACACGGCGTGCTCCTCCGTCCAGCACCGATTGGCAGGTGGCCATTGCGTATTGCGAATCCAGGTCTCCGGCGGCACCTGCTATGGTCAGGTGGAATCTGGCTTTCTTGTATCGGCCCAATCTGAACAGCGCGAACCCGGTGTCTTTGGTCGTTTGCGTCAATTCATTAAGCGTTGAGTTCAATTGGCTCGGGAGCGTGCTGGCCTCAGCTTGCAGTTGTGTGATCAACGAAAACAGAGGTGTCAGTACTTGTTATTCGGTGGGCATATCTCATACCTGTAATAAGCACTCAATTTGTGCGACATACAGGTTATGCAGAGCGCCTGGGGCCAGGGCGTTAATTACTTACTGCGCTGCGGTTTGGCAAACACTGAAAGGCGCCGCCGCTCCCACCGAATGACCTTCATGCAGGTGAGATCACTGGTGTTTCAATAGTTTGCTCTCAAGGTGATCCAGATGGCGGGTCATCAGGCTTGTCGCACTGTTCACGTCGCGTTGCTCGATTGCGTCGACAATTGCAAGATGCTCCTGCCACGCGCAGTACGTGCAGGCTCTCGCTTCATATTGAGCGATGATCAGCGAAGTCAACGGCACCAAGCTGTTGAGAAATTGCGCCAACGGCGCGTTGCGTGCCATCGCTGCCAATTGCAGGTGGAACTCCCCCGATAACCGAATCGCCGGGCCGCGCTGGTCGCGTTCGATGCAGTCGCGTTCCCGCGCGATCAGCTCGCGCAACTGGCGAACTTGCGTCGGCGTTGCGTTCACGCAGGCCAGTTGTACCACGGTCATTTCCGTGAGCCGCCGGGCTTCGAGAATCTGCCGCGTTTGCTGCGCATCCGGTGCCGCCACCTGGGCGCGCTGGTTGGGGCGCAGGATGATCACTTGCTGATGGGAGAGTTTAGCCAGCACGCGGCGAATCACGCTGCGGCTCACACCAAAGGTTTCGCCCAGGCTCTCTTCGGTAAAGCGGCTGGCCGGGGCGATGCGTTGTTCGAGGATGGCGTCGAACAGGCGTGGGTAGATGTCATCCACCGAAGGTTTTTTACCGCCAACCAGGCGCAGGGCAGGGAGGACGGCATTGCGTTGCAGGGCGTGGGCGTTCATGGCCGGTCTCCAAAAAATCAGCTGCCCAGATGGTCGTCCGGGATATTCAAACGAATGCCCATGCGCAGGCCTTCCTGGAGAATGTGCCGACGCATTTCGGCGCTGGCCAGGGCGCTGTTTTTGTTGCGAATGGCGCGCACCACGGCGTCGTTTTCCTGCAGGCGTTCGGCCAGGTGTTCAGGCGAATTGCGCAATACCTGGGCGCTTTGCTTGAGGGCGTTGCTGGTCTGCTGCACCACGTTCTGGAAGATCGGGTTGGAAGTCAGCGCGAACAACTCTTCATGAAAGCCGATGTAAGCGTTCATGCCGGCTTCGGCATCACCGGCATCCAGGGCTTCGCGCATGTCCATCAAGGTCAGGCGCAATTGGCCGACTTCCTTGCTGCTGATGGACTGGGCCACCAGGCCGACAATGAAGGGTTCGAGGGTGTAGCGCAGTTGCAGGATATCTTCGAGGCTGGCGTCGGCCACCGCGTCGCTGGCGTGCGGTTCGCTGACGCTGGTTTCCAGCACGACCACGCCTTTGCCGGGCATCGAGCGCACCAGGCCGAGGGTTTCCAGCACGATCACGGCTTCGCGCAGGCTCGGGCGGCTGATGCCCATCTGCTCGGCCAGTTCACGCTGGCCGGGGAGCATATCGCCCTGGCGCCACTGGCCCCGCTTGAGTGCGGCGCGCAGTTTTTCTACGACTGAGTTGACGACGGTTGAAGTGCTGATCACGTCTACGTCTCCTTGGATGTTGCCAATACGATGGTCAAATTAGCGATGATCAAAATGTGGGAGCGGGCTTGCTCGCGAATGCGCAGTGTCAGCCAATGGATTTATCAACTGACCCGCCGCTTTCGCGAGCAAGCCCGCTCCCACATTTGATTTGTGTCGCTCATAGACTGGATTAAAACTCCTGATGCGCCGGCAGCACCGGCTTCTTGGCCTGGAAGGCATACCCTTGCTGGCCATCGAGCACCTTGTTGGCACGCTCGATATCAATATCTTTTTCCCAACGGGCGATGGCCACGGTGGCGACGCAGTTGCCGATCAGGTTAGTCAGCGCGCGGCCGATGCCCATGAACCAGTCCACCGCCAGCACCAGCACCAGACCCACCACCGGAATCGCCGGGATCGCGGTCAGTGTGGCCGCCAGAATCACCAGCGCCGAACCCGGAATGCCGTGGGCACCTTTGGAGGTGATCAACGACACCAACAGAATGGTCAGCAAGTCGGTCATCGACAGCGGTGTGCCGGTGGCATTGGCGATAAACACAATGGCCAGGGTCAGGTAGATCGAGAAACCATCGAGGTTGAACGAGTAACCGGTCGGAATCACCAGGCCGACGGTGGAGCTGCCAATGCCCAGGTGTTCCAGTTTACGCATGATCTGCGGCAATACCGCGTCGGAGGAGGCGGTGCCCATCACGATCAGCAGTTCTTCACGCAGGTACTTGAGCAGCGGCAACATGCGCAGGCCCGACAAGCGCATCACCAGGCCCAGCACCAGCCCGACAAAGGCAAAGCAGGTCAGGTAGAACAAGCCCACCAGGCTGCCCAGGTGTTGCAGTGAATCCAGGCCATAGGTGCTGGTGGTGAAGGCGATGGCGCCGAATACGCCGATCGGCGCCAGGCGCACGATCATGCCCATGATGCGAAAGATCACATGGCTCAGCTCGTTGATCAGCCGCGAGATGCCGGAAGCGGCTTCGCCGACCAGGTTCAGCGCGCTGCCGAACAGCACCGAAAACAGCAGCACTTGCAGCACATTGTTGTCGGCAAAGGCGCCGATCACCGAGTTGGGGATCAGGTCCATCAGGAACTGGCTGGTGCCGCGAATGTGCTGGCCCTTGTCGGCCAGCTCGTTGAGGCCGGCGGACGACAGCTGCTCCAAGTGAATATTGGCGCCTTGGCCGATACCGGTGCTGAAGGCCATGATCAGACCGATCACCAGGGCGACGGTGGTCAGTACTTCGAAGTAGATCACTGATTTCAAGCCGATGCGCCCGACTTTCTTCAAGTCGCCAGCACCGGAAATACCGCTGACCACCACGCAGAATACGATCAGGCCAATCAGCATTTTGATCAGCTTGATAAAGCCGTCACCCAGGGGTTTGAGTTGCGAGGAGAATTCGGGAAGGGCCAGGCCGCAAATGATGCCGAGCATCAGGCCAATCACGACTTGCAGGAAAATCGAACGCGAGCACCATCTGAGCATGGGAGGGATCTCTATTCGGTGCCCTGGTGGTTCCAGGGCTTAATTGTTGTGGTCTTACCGGTAAGTCCAGTGCGCGGCCAGTCTACGCTGGGTTTTTTTCAAATCACAAGTAAATATTCGACGGTTGTCAGGTCCCGGTCTGACCAGTTGGTCGGTAAGGGCGATGCTTGAGCGGTTGGCAGGCGGGAATTTTTTTCGCTTATCATCCGCGCCTTGATTGGCGAGGTGATGCATGGATAAACCGGGACTGACCACCGACGCAGCCGGGCAGACGCACTGCACCTGGCGCACGGCCGCCGCCGAATACCCGCGTTACCACGACAGCGAGTGGGGCGTGCCGGTCGCAGACGATATCCAGCTGTACGAGAAGATTTGCCTGGAAGGCTTTCAGGCGGGTATGGCGTGGATCACCATTTTGCGCAAGCGCGAGCAGTTTCGCGCAGCGTTCGAAGGCTTTGATTTTCGCCACGTTGCGCACTACGGCGAGGCCGATATCGAGCGGCTGATGAACGACCCAGGCATCGTGCGCAACCGCGCGAAGATCGTCTCCGCCATCAACAACGCGCGCAGGGCCTGTGAGCTGGTGGACGAAACCGGTTCACTGGCGCGCTGGTTGTGGGCGTTTGAACCCACGCCAGAGGAACGCCCGGCGGTGGTGGACATGGCTTACTGGACCGGCAACCCGACGTCACCGGCGTCGATGCGTTTGTCCAAAGCCTTGAAGAAGCGTGGCTGGACCTTTGTTGGCCCAACCACGATGTACGCGCTGATGCAGGCGATGGGGATGGTTAATGATCATCTGGAGGGCTGTGTTTGCCGACCGCGCATAGAGGCGCTACGGCAAGAGTTTAAGCGTCCTTGAGCTAATGAGGGCGCTTGCTCCCGCTGGATTGCGAGCGGTTACACGATTTTTTAGGGGCGCTTCGCACCCCAGCGCAAGCAAGCTTGCTCGCCACAGTAAGCTTGCTGGCCACAGTAAGCCCGCTCCCACAGGGTTTTTGTGGGGGCTGCAAGGTCAGGTCAGGACAGGAAGCCACCGTCCACATTCAATGACACACCGGTGGTGTAGCTGGAGGCGTCACTGGCCAGGAACAGCACCGCACCGGCCATCTCGCTCGGGTCGGCCACGCGCTTGAGCGGGATCTGCGCCAGGGCCATCTTCAGGATCGAGTCGTTCTTGACCAGCGCCGAGGCGAATTTGGTGTCGGTCAGGCCCGGCAGCAGGGCGTTGCAACGGATGCCGAATGCGGCGCACTCCTTGGCAAACACCTTGGTCATGTTGATCACGGCGGCCTTGGTCACCGAGTAGATGCCCTGGAATACTCCTGGGGAGATGCCGTTGATCGAGGCCACGTTGATAATGCTGCCGCCGCCGTTGTCGCGCATCAGCTTGCCGGCTTCCACGGACATGAAGAAGTAGCCGCGAATATTCACGTCAACGGTCTTCTGGAACGCGCCCAGGTCGGTGTCCAGCACGTTGCAGAATTGCGGGTTGGTCGCGGCATTGTTGACCAGGATATCCAGGCGCCCGAACTGCTCACGGATGCCGGCGAATACCTGGGTAATCTGCTCCATTTCGCCAATATGGCAAGCCACGGCAGTGGCTTTGCCGCCGGCGGCGATGATTGCGTCGGCCACGTGCTGGCAGCCTTCGAGTTTGCGGCTGGAGACGATCACATGCGCGCCTTGCTGGGCCAGCAGCTTGGCGATGGCTTCACCAATGCCACGGCTGGCGCCGGAAACAAATGCGATCTTGCCGTCAAGGTCGAACAGATGGGTCTTGGACATGCTGGGTTCCTTGCTCTTGTAGTCAGAGGGCTGATTTAGCGATGACATTCAGGCTCATTTGCTCCAGCAGCTTGTTCATATGGATGAACTGCGCAAAGCGTTTGTCCTGGGTCTGGCCGTGGAAAAAGCGGTAGTAGATCTGCTGCACAATGCCGGCCAGGCGGAACAGGCCGTAGGTGTAGTAGAAGTCGAAATTGTCGATCTGGATGCCCGCACGCTCGGCGTAGTAATCCACAAACTGGCGGCGCGTGAGCATGCCGGGCGCGTTGCTCGGCTGGCGGCGCATCAGTTGCACGGGCGCAGGGTCTGCGGCTTCGATCCAGTAGGCGAGGGTATTGCCCAGGTCCATCAGCGGGTCGCCCAACGTGGTCAGTTCCCAGTCCAGTACGCCGATGATCTGCATCGGGTTGTGCGGGTCGAGGATCACGTTGTCGAAGCGGTAATCGTTGTGCACGATGCTGGAAGTCGGGTGGTCGGCCGGCATCTTGTCGTTGAGCCACGCGCGCACCTTTTCCCAGCTGGGTGCGTCGGGTGTCAGGGCTTTTTCGTAGCGGTCGCTCCAGCCGCGGATCTGGCGTTCTACATAACCTTCGGGCTTGCCCAGGTCGGCCAGGCCGCAGGCGGCGTAATCGACTTGGTGCAGTTCGACGAACTTGTCGATAAAGCTTTTGCACAGCGCCTCGGTCTTGGCCGCGTCCAGGCCCAGTTCGGCCGGCAGGTCGGAGCGCAGGATGATGCCGTTGACGCGCTCCATCACATAGAACTCGGCGCCGATCACCGACTCATCAAGGCAGTGCATATAGGCTTTGGGGCAATACGGGAAGCCGTCCTTGAGCTGGTTGAGAATGCGGTACTCGCGGCCCATGTCGTGGGCGGACTTGGCCTTGTGGCCAAACGGCGGGCGGCGCAGCACGAATTCCTGGCCGGGGTATTCCAGCAGGTACGTCAGGTTGGATGCGCCACCGGGGAATTGGCTGATTTTGACCGGCCCGGCAAGGCCCGGAATATGCGCCTTGAGGTAGGGATCGATGAGGCTGGCATCAAGTTCTTCGCCGGGGCGAATCTGGGTCGATTGGTCGTTAAGCGCCATGCTTATCCCTTCTGCTTATTCTAAAGGCCTTGGACTATTGGCTAATCTAATGCGCACCGCCGCCCATCGACAAGGTCGGGGCGGCTTAATAGGTTAGCGTGTTGCACGATGATCAGCGGGCCTGATGTGCTCAAATCACCAGCATGGCCCGGCCACCGGGGTTGCAGGACAGGTTGGCACCGATTTCGACTTTTGCCAGGTCGATGCCAAGGCCGGCGAGCAGGTTGTTGACGATGGGGTCGAGCAGCGGGCCGAGCAGCCCGGCAATCAAGCCGCCCAGGGTGGTGAGCAAGCCGTTGACCACGCCCGTGACCAGGCCCAGCACCGCGCCCAACAAGCTGGCCATTTTGGGCGGGTGGTTGATCAGTTGGATGCCGGTGAGTGTGTCCTTGAGGCTACTGACCGCGTTCGAGCTGGCGAATGCGTAATAGAGCGGTTGCTGGTTGATCGCGGGCGGATCGGTGTAGGTGTGCGCCCGCGCGGTTTTCAGCACGTCACTGTCGATTCGGATGCCCAGGCCGCCCGCCGCAAAGGCTTGCCTGTCGCCACACACGCCCGTGCCGCGCTTGCAGGTTTTAGTGCCGATATCCACCACCGGGTACTCGTCCACCTTGAGTGTTTCTGTGGACGAGTACAGATTCTTGGGGTCAACCTGGCCAATCATCGCGCGCAATGCCGAGGTTTCGCCGAGTACCGACAACGACTTGTTGCCGCTGTCGCAACTGTAGCCAGTGACCCTGGCGCTGCCGCCAGCGGCTTCGAGGGCAATGTCGAGGGTGTCGCCGATTTGCAGGCTGGCGACCAGGCAACAATTGGGGTCGAGCAAGCCAAACAGGCCGCCCAACAGGTCACTGAGCGCTTGCACCACGCCACCCAGCAGGTTGTTGACCAGCGTGACGATCGGCAGTTTGACCGAGATCAAGGTGCGCACTTGGGCGGTGCGCACATAGATGGGCTGCTTGGCGATATCTTTCGGGTTACCGATGCTGGAAACCTGCCCGGGCTCGATCACTTTGGTCGACACGGTCACGCCGAGCAGGCCCAGTACATCCACCGGCAACTCCACGGCAACTGCGCTGGCCTTGTTCGACAGCTGCACAAAGCCCTGGATCAGGTTGAACAGTTGCAGGTTCACATCCAGCGCACTTTTGTCGGTGCCGTTCTGGATGTTGATCAGGTCGCCCAGGTGCAGGATCTGCGTGCCCGGCGCAATCAGCTTGATGGCTTCCAGGTTGTTGATCACCACTTTGACCGCATCACCGCCCAGCTTGAGCACATCAATGGCTGCCTGGATCAGTTGGCCGACAGTGGCGTCGGTCTTGAGCAGTTGGTCGTAGTTACCGGCGCTGACTTTCAATTGGATGGCCAGCGCATCCAGGTACTTGAGCAAGCTGATATCGGTATTGAGCAAGCCGTTCCAGCCTACTGCGTCCAACTGCAACTTGCCTCCCAGCAGGCCGCCGATCAAGGCGTTGAGGGCGACGGACTTGGTGCTGTCCACTGTCAATAAGGTGCTGCGAACCGTCAGCTGGGCAACCGTGGGCGTTGGCGCGGCGGCGACAGCGGTGGCGCTCAGCAGTGTTGTCAGGTTGACGGGCTGGCGCGAGAACAGCGTGAGCAAGCCATGGGCGAGGCTGGTGTGTACGCGATGGGTAGCAATCACCCGGATAGCATCGGTTTTGCTCGGGTCGGCGCTGAACGTGCGCATAAAGTCCGCGCCGGTGGCCAGGGTGCCGCAGGCGGTCGCCAGCGTGCGATTGTCGTCAAGGCTAAAGTTGTTGCGCGCCGCGCTTTCGGTCGCAAACTGCGCAGCATTGTTAGTGGGCGCCGCGCATTTGCCGCTGCGGCTCACCGCTTCCAGCGCGGCCGTATCGGCCACGCGCTGCAATTTGCGCTTCTCCAGGTACAGGCGACCGCTGTCGACCACCAGCAGCAGAAACAGCAGCGCAATACCGAGGGTTACCGCGCCTATCAGGCCGATGGCGCCGCGTTGGCGCGCCGGGCCGAGTCCATGGCCAATCATTGTGCGTTCCTTCGCCGGTCCTGCACCGACGTCCTGAGCTTCCCCGCAAGCAGTGTAGTCAGGTTTTGCGTCAGCGCTGGCTAATCGCTACTAGGTGCGTGGCGGCAGGGTAACCGGCGTGAGCACCGGGCGGCCGGCGAAGTATTCCACCAGGTTATCGGCCACACGTTGCACGGTGTCGTGGGCCGCTTCCGGCGACAGGCCCGCCACATGTGAAGTGAGTACGGTATTGCTCAGGCGCTTAAGGGCCTCGGGCACTTTCGGCTCATCGTCGAACACATCCAGCGCCGCACCGCCGATACGCCGTTGCTCCAGCGCAGCCACCAGGTCGGCGGTCACTACCACGCTGCCGCGTCCGATGTTGACCAGGTAACCGTTCGGCCCCAAGGCGTCCAAGGCATGGCGATCAATCAGGTGACGGGTGCTGGCCCCGCCGGGTGTGGCCAGGATCAGGAAGTCCGAGGTGCGCGCCAGCTCTACGGCGGTTGCGCAGTAGGTGTAGTCCACATCATCGCGAGGCTGGCGGTTGTGGTAACTCACCTCCATGCCAAAGCCGAGGCTGGCACGTTTGGCAATCTCCATGCCCACTGCGCCGAGGCCGAGGATCCCCAGTTGCTTGCCGCCCAGGGAAGGGCGCATCACTTTCGGCCATTCACCGCGCCGCACTGCCGCATCGGTCTGGGGAATGCCGCGTACCAGCGACAGCAGCAACGCCATGGCGTGGTCAGCCACTGACGGCGCATTCACGCCGGCGCCGTTGGTGACCACGATCCCGCGATTGCTCGCCGCCTGCAGGTCCACGTGCTCATAGCCGGCGCCGATTACGCAGATGATCTCCAGCAGCGGCAGTGCCGCGATTTCCTCGGCATACAGCCCCAGCGGGCCACGGGTGAGTACCGCCTTGATCTGCGCGCCGTGGGCTTTGATCGCTTGGGCACGTTCGGCCGGTGTGGGCGCCAGAATCACATGAAAGTCGTTGCTCTCGATGATTTGCAGGTATTCATTGATGGTTTCAACCAGGACCAGAACAGTGGTGGACATCGGAAGGCTCTTCCTGAAGGGTTTGATAGGAGGAGTATGCGGGATTTGTAAGACGGAACGATTTGTTCAATCAGAAAAAATCCCGCACGGGCGCGGCTAGAACTCGACGTCCTGGGCTTTCACCCGCTTCACAAATGCCCCCGCCAAGGTTGCATTGTGATGCTCGATGATCGCCTTGGCCGGCAACGTCGGAGTGTCCATGCAGGTATGGCCGTCTTCGGGCAGTACCACCGAAAACCCAAGCTCCACCGCCACTCGGCACGTGGCGTCGATGCAAAACTGGGTTTTCATGCCGACCACCACCAATTCATCCACCTGCGCTGCCGCCAGTTGTTGCGCCAGCTCAGTGCCCAGGAAGCAACTTGGGTGGGTTTTGTTGAACAGGCGGTCGCGGGCTTCGTCCACGTCGAGACCGTGCCACAGTTGCCAGTGTGGGCTGCCAGCCGCAATCGGCGACCCCGTCGGGCCAGTATGGCGGGCCACGAAGATAGGGGCGTTGGCCTGGCGGGCACGCTGGATAAGCTGGTTGATGGTGCCGAGCACGCGTTCGCGCTCGAAGGGCTGTTCCGGCCCATCGTATAAACCGGTTTGCATATCGATGATCAACAGGGCGTTTGCCATGGTCTTGCTCCTTGCAGTGGCCAGCGGGCGGGGCAATAAAAAGGCCCCGTCCATTGCTGGCGGGGCCTTGGGGTGTTTCTGGGTGTTTTTAGCTTACGCACCCACAGCCACCGCACGACCCGCCATAAGCGGTCGTGGTGGTGGTGCGGGTGAGGCGGCGCTGAATCAGGTTCATGGCCCGATCATGCTGGGGCGGATGCGTGGCTGTCAACGGCGCTGTCCGAACTCTGCTCTTGCAGTAGGGTGTTTCTTGCAGCTTCGAGGAATTCATCTGACAAGCTGCTGCCGCGTGTGGCACGGGCGAGGGTGACGGCACCAATCATCATTGCGTACTTGGCGAGCATGGCCTGACGGTCTTCATCCTGAAGCTGCGCAAAAACCTCCAGTGACTGTTCAACGCCGTCGATAAAGGTGTGTTGCAACGCTGTGTCGGCGGGCTCATGGCACATGTCCGGGGTGAAGGCCGAAATGGGGCAGCCGTCGCCAGGATTGTCACGGTGGTGGGTGGATAAATACGGACGCAGGATGGCCTCACGGGCAGCATGCACATCATCACTGCGGCTGATTTTTTCCTGCCAGCCCAGGTTCGCTTGTTCGAACGCCTTTTGGCACGCCTCAGTGGCCAGTGCTTCCTTGGACGCGAAGTGCCCATAGAAACCGCCGTGGGTCAGGCCAGCCGCAGCCATCACGTCCGACAGGCTGATACCGTGCAACCCGCGCTCGCGAAACAGGTGCGTGGCCGCCTCCACAATGATTTCGCGGTTGAGTTCGGCTTGTTTACGGGAGACGCGAGGCATGGCGGGGCTCTCAGGATGCAGGCGGATACTGACTGAAAAGTACAGTAACGGGACCGATTCGAAAATAGATTTGTTGTGGAATGTATTCTCCGCGCGATGCCGCAGATTTCTCAAGCGGCAGCCGCCACACTGCCATTATTGGGCGGGGTCCGCCTGCCGCGCCTGGATTTGCTCTGCCTGCGCGATCGGCCGGAAATCATAGGTAGGATAAAATTCCGTTGTGTATGCGCCCCAGGCAGTGCGCTCTATCGCCAGATTGACCTCTGCCAGGCGCGAAGCCGGCAGGCGTAGCACAACGATCTGTCCGATACCCATGGTTACATTCCAACTGACCACTTCAACCCCGGCTGGAGGAAATGCCTTGTGAAACGCTTGCTTGGCCAATTGTGTCTTCAATTCGCTCAAGGGCCGCGACTGATCATGTTTGAGAAACACCGTTAACATAATGGCGTTATCAGGGGTGGCAGCCACAGTGTTTACGCTGGAGGAAGCGGTGGTGTTGGCAGTGGCTGCTCCGGGCAACAGCGCAATACTCAACAGCACAGGTATTAACAGTGACAGGAGGGCGTTGAATGGGTTCATCTTGAGCACCTTGCAGGCTATGAATTTACAGGTCGTAGTGTCTGGCGTGAGTGTTCATTAGTTCGACAGTGCAGTTTTTATCGGCCCGATATAAGGCGCATGCACGACATAAATTCGAACAAGAGGGTTGTTGGCAACCATGTCGCGAGGTACTTCACGAGAGTAGGTGAACTCGTTCTTGTCGAGTTTTTCCAGGCGCCTGACCACGGTTTTGACCTGGCCCACATCGGGCACCAGAATATGGGTGTTCTTGTCGCCGGTGACCAGGAAGTAGCCGCCACCGCCATCGGCGTATTTTGAAAGCCCGGTGTCCGCGTAGAAGAACTCATAGCGGTTGCGCTGCGGGTCCCACATTGATATGCCCACCACACCGGGGTAGTTGGCCTTGACGTCCTTGTCTGGCGCACCCTCGATATAGACTTTGGTGGTCAGCCATTGCGGGGAAGAGGCCAGCGCCTGCACATCCCGGTCAGGTTCGGTTGCCGTTGCGTAACTTTCGCTGGATTTAAATAAGCCGATTAGAAACAGGCCGGTTAATACAATACTGAGCGTTCTCATTCTTGAACTCCTGAGGCTGTTGACAAAGAGTCTGGCATGTTTTTTTTGTGCGAGGGGCGGGACGATCTTAGTTTGTGCTCTGGCGGCGGCTCAATAGTTATGTATGGTCCTGTAACAGTTAAGAGTCTATTTCAGTGGAAATGTAATTTAGATGTAGGGTGTGTCTGTTTTTAATGTCGGACACTTCTTTTAAGTTGTTTTTTAAACGGGTTGGGGCGACTCCATAACCTGCCGAAGCCTCTGAAAACTGCCGTCCGCACCCCTCCTTGAGCGGCTGCACCGCTCAACCATTCCTCAGCTAAGTCTTTGCTTATTCGAGAGAATCCCGGACAATCCGGCCCCTTCTATGGTCGAGGCGCTGCCTGTCAGGTTTTTCTGACTCGCCCCGGCCGTGTAAATGCGGAGATCCGACCGGATGAATGATCAGGCCAATAGCGTCGACGAACGCTATGCAACGACACCTGCAACCCTCACAAGCTGGAGCCGCCAGGACACCACCTGGATGCTCGGCCTGTTCGGCACCGCCATTGGCGCCGGTACTTTGTTTTTGCCGATCAACGCGGGCCTGGGCGGCTTCTGGCCCCTGGTGATCCTGGCATTGCTGGCGTTCCCGATGACGTTCTTCGCTCACCGTGGCCTGACGCGTTTCGTGCTGTCCGGCCGTGCCGGCTCCGACATCACCGACGTGGTCGAAGAGCATTTCGGCCTCAAGGCCGGTGCGCTGATCACCTTGCTGTATTTCTTCGCCATCTTCCCGATCCTGCTGATCTACAGCGTGGCCCTGACCAATACGGTCAGCAGTTTCATGGAGCACCAACTGCACATCATGCCGCCTCCACGCGCGATCCTGGCCTTTGTGTTGATCCTCGGCCTGCTGGCCGTGGTGCGTTGCGGTGAGCAAGTGATCGTCAAGGCCATGAGCCTGATGGTGTATCCGTTCATCGTCGCCTTGCTGTTCCTGGCGGTGTACCTGATCCCGCACTGGACCGGCGGCATCCTCAGCACCGTCAGCGAAGTCCCGGCGCCCTCCGTGCTGCTCAATACCCTGTGGCTGGCGATTCCGGTGATGGTGTTCTCATTCAACCATTCGCCGATCATCTCGGCCTTCGCGGTTGACCAGAAACGCCAGTACGGCGCCAACGCCGATGCGCGCAGCTCGCAGATCCTGTGCCGTGCGCATCTGTTGATGGTGGCAATGGTGCTGTTCTTCGTGTTCAGCTGCGTACTGACCCTGTCGCCAGCACAACTGGCTGAAGCGAAAGCGCAGAACCTGTCGATCCTGTCGTACCTGGCTAACCACTTCGACAACCCGACCATCGCCTTTGCCGCGCCGTTGATTGCGTTCGTGGCGATTGCCAAGTCGTTCCTGGGCCACTACATCGGCGCCAGCGAAGGGCTCAAGGGGCTGGTGCTAAAAACCGGTCGTCGCCCGGCTGCCAAGTCCCTGGACCGCATGACCGCCGCCTTCATGCTGGTAGTGTGCTGGCTCGTTGCCACGCTTAACCCGAGCATCCTCAGCATGATCGAAACCCTCGGCGGCCCGATCATCGCCTCGATCCTGTTCCTGATGCCGATGTACGCCATCCGCAAAGTACCGGCCATGGCCAAGTACCGTGGGCAGGCGTCGAATGTGTTTGTGACGGCAGTAGGCTTGGTGGCGATTACGGCGTTGGTGTATTCGCTGGTTGCTTGAGCCTTGATGCGGTCTGTATGACTGCACAGGTTTAAAAATGTGGGAGCTGGCTTGCCTGCGATAGCGGTGGTTCTATCACTGTATTTGGTGACTGATCCACCGCTATCGCAGGCAAGCCAGCTCCCACAGTTGTTTGTATTGCAGGCATAAAAAAACGCCGCGCATCTTGCGATGCGCGGCGTTCTTTAAATCACCACATCTTAGGCTTGAATCACCGGGATGTTGGCGCTTGCTGCGATCTTGCGGAACTCGGCGATCTGGTCGAAGTTCAGGTAGCGGTAAACGTCACTGGCCATGGTGTCCAGTTTCGCTGCATAACCCATGTACTCTTCGACGGTCGGCAGGCGACCCAGAGTGGAGGCGACTGCCGCCAGTTCTGCCGAGGCCAGGTAGACGTTCGCGCCATCACCCAGACGGTTCGGGAAGTTACGCGTCGAAGTCGACACAACCGTCGAGTTCGGCTCTACACGTGCCTGGTTGCCCATGCACAGCGAGCAGCCCGGCATTTCCATGCGCGCGCCAGCCTTGCCGTAGATACCGTAGTAGCCTTCTTCGGTCAGTTGGTGAGCGTCCATCTTGGTCGGCGGCGACAGCCACAGACGGGTTGGCAGCTGACCCTTGACCTGCTCCAGCAGCTTACCGGCCGCGCGGAAGTGACCGATGTTGGTCATGCACGAACCGATGAACACTTCGTCGATCTTCTCGCCGGCAACACTGGACAACAGACGGGCGTCGTCCGGGTCGTTCGGTGCGCAGAGGATCGGCTCGTTGATTTCGGCCAGGTCGATCTCGATGATTTCGGCGTATTCGGCGTCGGCATCGGCTTCCATCAGCTGCGGGTTGGCAACCCAGGCTTCCATCGCTTGGGCGCGACGTTCCAGGGTACGTGCATCGCCGTAGCCTTCGCCGATCATCCAGCGCAGCAGGGTGATGTTGGAGTTCAGGTACTCGGTGACCGAATCCTTGGACAGCTTGATGGTGCAACCGGCAGCCGAACGTTCAGCCGAGGCGTCGGACAGCTCGAAAGCTTGTTCCAGCGTCAGGTCGTTCAGGCCTTCGATTTCCAGGATGCGGCCGGAGAAGGCGTTCTTCTTGCCTTTCTTCTCTACGGTCAGCAGGCCAGCCTGGATCGCGTAGTAAGGAATGGCATGAACCAGGTCACGCAGGGTGATGCCAGGTTTCATTTTGCCTTTGAAGCGCACCAGGATCGATTCCGGCATGTCCAGTGGCATTACGCCAGTGGCTGCGGCGAACGCGACCAGACCGGAACCGGCCGGGAACGAGATGCCCATCGGGAAACGGGTGTGGGAGTCACCACCGGTGCCGACGGTATCCGGCAGTAGCATACGGTTCAGCCAGCTGTGGATGATGCCGTCGCCTGGACGCAGCGAAACACCGCCACGGGTCATGATGAAGTCGGGCAGGGTGTGGTGGGTGGTCACGTCGATCGGCTTGGGGTAAGCCGCGGTATGGCAGAACGACTGCATTACCAGATCGGTCGAGAAGCCCAGGCACGCCAGGTCTTTCAGTTCGTCACGGGTCATAGGACCGGTGGTGTCCTGAGAACCCACGGTGGTCATCTTCGGCTCGCAGTAGGTGCCAGGACGAACGCCTTTGCCTTCTGGCAGACCGCAAGCCTTGCCGACCATTTTCTGTGCCAGGGTGAAACCCTTGCCGGTGTCGACAGGCGCTTCTGGCAGTTTGAACAGGTCGGTAGGGCCCAGGCCCAGTTCAGCGCGCGCCTTGTCGGTCAGGCCGCGACCGATGATCAGCGGGATACGGCCGCCGGCGCGAACTTCGTCCAGCAGAACCGGGGTCTTCATTTCGAAGGTGGTCAGGACTTCGTCGGTGCCGTGTTTGCAGACTTTGCCAGCATGCGGGTACAGGTCGATCACGTCGCCCATGTTCATGTTGGTAACGTCGAATTCGATTGGCAGTGCGCCGGCATCTTCCATGGTGTTGTAGAAGATTGGAGCGATCTTGCTGCCGAAGCAGAAGCCGCCGGCGCGCTTGTTCGGCACGTTAGGAACGTCGTCGCCGAAGAACCACAGTACCGAGTTGGTTGCCGATTTACGCGACGAACCAGTACCCACCACGTCGCCGACGTAGGCGATCGGGAAACCTTGGCCGCGCATCTCTTCGATCTGCTTCATCGGGCCGGTTTTGCCTTGCTCGTCCGGCACGATGCCTTCGCGTGCCATTTTCAGCATGGCCAGGGCGTGCAGCGGGATGTCAGGGCGGGACCAGGCGTCCGGGGCAGGGGACAGGTCGTCGGTGTTGGTTTCGCCGGTGACCTTGAAGACGCGCAAGCTGATCTTGTCGGCCAGGGTTGGGCGGTTGCGGAACCACTCGCCGTCAGCCCAGGACTGGATCACGCCTTTGGCGTGCTCGTTGCCGTTCTTGGCTTTTTCGGCCACGTCGTGGAACGCATCGAACATCAGCAGGGTGTGCTTGAGTTGGGCGGCTGCGACAGGGGCCAGCTCGGCATCGTCCAGCAGCTCGACCAACGTCACGATGTTGTAGCCGCCTTGCATGGTGCCAAGCAGTTCAACAGCGCGTTTCTTGTCGATCAGGGGAGAAGTGACTTCGCCTTTGGCCAGGGCGGACAGGAAGCCGGCCTTGACGTAAGCAGCCTCGTCAACGCCTGGTGGAATGCGGTTGGTGATCAGGTCAACGAGAAATTCTTCTTCGCCAGCCGGAGGATTCTTCAGCAGCTCGACCAGGCCTGCGGTTTGTTCGGCGTTAAGCGGCTGGGGAACGATACCCAGTGCTGCGCGCTCTTCGATATGTTTGCGGTAGGCTTCAAGCACAGTTATTACCCTCATCAGTGGTCCCACGGGACGCTCATCCAGAAATGAACGGCACGCATGCGCTCGGGGGCTTTTTGGGCCGCAAAGCCAGCGCTGCCGGCATTCCTCACAGAAGCTGCTTTCAAAGTTTTACGCCTGCAGAACGGAGCTGATGAGGGTTGGCGCGGGCTCTGACCTACCGGGTCGAACCTGCGCCAACACCGTTCTGAAGGAACGACTGTGCTCGTGACGCTTTGAAAACAGCTTCCAGCGGATTATTGGCGCCTTACAAGGCCGGGTGATTCTACGGCAAAAAAAATCTAAAGGTAAGTTACCTAACCAAGTTTGCTGGGTGATCAACCTTAGACAAAGGGCTAACATGGTGCACCGTTTCGCTGATTTGTGTGCCTTGCCCATGTCCAACCAAGCCATCAAGACCCCCTGCGTTGGCCTGTGCTCCACGGTATACGGCGATCTCGTGTGCCGCGGTTGCAAGCGTTTTCACCATGAGGTGATCCAGTGGAATGGCTACAACGAAGAACAAAAACGTGCGGTATGGCTGCGTTTGGAGCAACTGTTGGTGCAGGTGATGGCCGGCAAACTGGAAGTCTTCGACCCCAAGCTGCTGCGCGCGCAGCTTGAGCAGCGCAAGATTCGCTTTGTGCCACACCAGTCCGAGTACTGCTGGGCGTACCAGTTGATCGCCCGAGGCGCGCGGGTGATTTCCAACCTCGAAGCCTATGGCATGGTGCTGCTGCCGGAGTTTCGCGGCTGGGCACTCCCGGATCTGCGGGATGCCATCGATCGTGAGTTCTTTATCTTGTCCGAGGCGCATTACCAGCGCTATATCGCGCCGGGGTTCCTGAAGGACGCACTGGGCCACTGACCGCAGAGGTCAATGTGGGAGCTGGCTTGCCTGCGATGGCGGTAGATCAGCCAAGGGTGTTTTGACTGAAAGGTCGCTATCGCAGGCAAGCCAGCTCCCACATTTGATCTCCATGGTCTGAGGAGGCTATGTCAGGTCAGGCCTTGGTAGCCAGTTCCTGCAGATGATCCATCAACTCCTGCGGCTTGAGCACCAGCACATCACCTTCCACCGCATCCAGCACCACCTCCGCCGTATTGCCAATCAGCGCTCCGGAAATTCCTGTCCGCGCCACCGTGCCGATAATGGTCACCGCCGCCTGCAAGCTGTGCGCGGCATGGGGAATCAACACATCCGCCGGGCCTTCCTCGATATGCAGGTGGGTGTCGTCGATATCAAACTCAGCCTGGAACGCCTTGCACTGCTCGCGATAGCGCGCCTCGATGGTTTCCTTGAGCTGGAAGGTCGGGTCTGCCGCCGATAGCATCGGCGACGGGTGGGCACTGATCACGTGCAGTTGCGCCTTGGCCAAGCGGGCTATGTCGAAGCCATGGTCGATGATGGTGTTGTGCAGCGCCTGGTGCTCGCTGTCGTTGTTGCCCACATCAATCGCCGCCAGCACCACCTTGCCGGCCCAGGGCGTCGAAGTTTTCACCAGCAGCACCGGAGTAGGGCAGTAGCGCAGCAGTTTCCAGTCTGCCGGCGTCAGCAGAGCCTTTTTCAAAGGGCTGTCTGGAAAGTGCTGCTTGATCACCAGGCCGCAGCCTTCGGCCTGCTGCACGTCGATGATGGTTTCATGCAGGCTGTCATTCCACGCCTGCTCGGTGGTCACGCTGTAGCCGTCCTCCTGCAGGCCGGACTTGAGCAGGCTCAACAGCGCCGAATGCTCGTGCTTTTTGTCGCATACCAGCAAATGCAGGTGTGCGCCGGTGACCCCGGCAATCAGCTTGGCACGCTTGAGGGCCAGGCTTTCTGAATGCTCAGGTTCGATAACCACCAGGATGCTGCGGATGGCTTGCATGGTCGGGGTCTCCAAAGGGTGGGCCTGGAACAACTATAGTTGCTGCCTGCCAGACGTCATGTTGATGCACATCAAGGCGCGCGACTGGTGGTCTGCGGCGGGGTCGGTATAATCGCCGGCCTTTTGTGATCCTTTTGCCCGTGAGCCCGATGAACCTGCCAGAAATCCACGAATTCCTCGGCTGCCGCACCCCTGATGCCTGGGTCCAGGCCGCGTTGGCCGATCAGCACACCCTGCTGATCGACCACAAGAACTGCGAATTCAAAGCCGCCAGCACCGCCCTCAGCCTGATCGCCAAGTACCACGCCCATGTGGACCTGATCAACATGATGTCGCGCCTGGCCCGTGAAGAGCTGGTGCACCATGAACAAGTCATGCGCCTGATCAAAAAGCGCAAGGTCGAGCTGCGTCAACTGCATGCCGGCCGTTATGCCTCAGGTTTGCGCAAGGTGGTGCGCAGCCATGAGCCGGTCAAGCTGGTGGACACGCTGGTGGTCGGCGCCTTTATCGAGGCGCGCAGTTGCGAGCGTTTCGAAGCCCTGGTGCCGCATTTGGACGAAGAACTCGGCAAGTTCTACTTTGGTTTGCTCAAAAGCGAGGCCCGGCACTTCCAGGGTTACCTGAAGCTTGCCTACCAGTATGGCGATGCCAAAGACATCGCCCAGGTCATCGAACGGGTGCGCGCCGCCGAGCAGGAACTGATCGAGTCACCCGACATCGAGTTCCGCTTTCACAGTGGCGTGCCAGCCTGAGGCGACGGCCACGCCGATCAGCGCGGTGATCCCGGCTAGCAGCAAGATCACCGTTTGCGTGCCCAGCGGCGCCGCCAGCACGGCAATCAACAAACCCGCCAGCGGCTGCGCCAAGTTGTTGAGCAACGTAATCACGCCGACTGTCTTGCCGAAGTCCTGCACCGGGATCACTCGCTGGCGAGTGCTGCGCATGTACACGTTGAACATCTTGTCGAAGCCGGTGATCAGCAAAAATCCCAGGGTGTAAGCCCACAAGTTGGGGCTGACGGCCATGATCACTGCCCCCGCCGCGATCATTGAATACGACAGCCCGCCCAGCACCTTCAGCGGCAGGCTGGAGCGCGCCAGGTAAAACAGAATGACGATGGTCACCACCGCGCCGGCAGCCTGCAACAGTGCATAGGCATCTTTGCCGGCGGCGAACAGGCCAGTGACCATGGCCGCAGACGTCGCCAGCGTGACCCCGATAATCAGGTTGACGCCCACCGCCAGGGCAATGACCCGCTTCAGTTCCGCCAGCTTGCGGATGTGCCCGACGGCAATGCGCAGCGGCTGCAGCCAGATATCCTGATGCTGCTCAAAGCTTTCCAGGCTGACCGTGGTGTTGCGTTGCCACACCAACATCGCCAGGTCCGCCAGCACAAACAGCCCGGCAATGCCCACCACCACCCACGGCCACGCCCACACCTCCAACATCAGCGCCGCTACCAGTGGCCCCAGCACCAGGCCGCTCTGGTCGGCGATCTGCGAGTAGGACAAGGTCTTGGCATAGGTGTAATGCTTGAAGATATGCGGCATCACCACTTCACGCGCCATGATGCCCTGGGTCGTCAACACGCCGCACAGCGCAGACAGGATCACCAACCAATAGATACCGTCGAACACGCCATACAACACCACCGCCACCACGCACGCCAACGCGCGGTAAACCTGGCTGATATGCAGGATGCGCACCGGCGAGAACTTGTCGCACAATGCACCGCATACCGGGAACGCCAGGTAACGCGGCAGTGACTCGACAAAGAACGCCAAGCCGGCCCACGACACACTGTTGGTGGTTTGGAACACGATCAGCGGCACGATAAACAACAGAATCTGGTCCGCCAGCCGCGACAGGAACAGCGAGATAAAAAAAGCCAGGTAGTCCTTGCGCATGGTGCTCTCGTATCAATGGATCAAAGCGTCAACAAACCGGCTGCTTAATAGCTTGAGCCGGCGGTATCGGTGAGGTTATGGCGCTCATCGCCACGAAGCGGCGGGTTGAACACGCTCACCAGTATCAGATCCTGATTCACGCCACCGCGCAGATAATGCCGGTCATGTTGGTCCAGGACATACATATCGCCCGGGCGGATCGGGTAGATATTGCCGTCCATATCTTCAACCTCACCTTCACCAGCGATGCAGTAACAGGCTTCCAAGTGATTGCGGTAGTGCAGCAGCGACTCTGTGCCAGCACGCACAACGGTATGGCAGACGGTATAGCCCATTCCGTCTTTCTCCGTCAGCAGGCGGTGACTGGTTCCAGCGCCCCATTCAACAAAGTGAGCGGTGTTCTCAATATCGGTCTTGTTGCGAACAAACATGGTCGTCTCCTGTTAATGCTGGGCGTTAAGGCAGTGATGGAGTTCTGAGGTGGCGCTCGCCAACATGGCCGAGTCCCAGTGCACGTCACGGTGGGCGGCCATGGTCTGCAGGTCGCGCCAATGCCTGTGCAACGGGTTCTCGGTGGTCATCAGCGAGGCGCTGCTGTGTTCGACCAAACGCCGTACTGCTTCGACGCATTGGTGGGTGAGGTAGCTGCGATCACGCTTGAGGGCCAGCAACTCGCGCTCGGTGAGCGCGCGTTGTGCCTGGCCCGACGCATGCAGACGATCGACCAGTGAATCAAACAGCGCACCGGCTGCTGTCAACTGCGCGCCACTGTGGGCCGCGCGCTCAAGGGCGATGGCGCAAGGGGCTGTGGTATCTCGTGCCAGTGCCTGGAGGTGCAGCTCATAAGCGCCCTCGGCGCATCCCAGAATTGGGCCGATGATCGACGTCGTGATGAAAGGCACGATGGGTACGCAGTACAGGTACTCGTGCCCGGCCCCAGCCGGCCGGTGGCCAAACACGTGTTGAAGTGGAAACACTTCGTGATGAGGCACCAGCAGATCGGGTGTCACTACATCGTGAGAGCCTGTCGCGCGCATGCCCGTGGTATCCCAGGAATCGAGTACAACGACGTCTTTTTTCGCTATGACAACCAGGCAGCGTTCGCTGGCGCCGGCCGTGGGATGGTTGGGGCATGGGGCATTCAGGATCAACCACGTGGCATGTTCGATGCCGGAACTGAAGCGCCATTGACCACTGACGCGCATGCCCTCAGGTTCAAACCAGAATCGACTGTCCAGGCCTGCTGACGCGGAGGCAAATAGTTGGGGCGTGCCTGTACGGTAGAGTTTCGCCTCGAAGGCCTGGTTCAGGCGTGCGGCGATGGCGGCATGTCCGCCCACCAGGCTAATCAACCAGCCCGTCGACGCACATGCCCTGGCTGCCGTCCTGGATGAGCGCACCAGCGTTGGCCAGCCAGGCAATGTCGGTTGCGCCCGGCGCGGGCACACTAACGACAGCAAGCCGCTGGTGTGCAATTCACTGAGTGTTTGATCGCTCAATTGGCGATTTTTGTCGGCCAGGGCTGCGCGTTCGCGCCACCTTGATAGATAAGCTTCAGGCATTGGGCGCTTCCTTTTGTGTCTGCTTGCCCAGGCAGGCGTGTTCGAAGCAAAAGGAGCGCGGTTGGTTGACTGGGCCAAGCAAATCAATGAATTGCTCAATATGGTCGAGTTCGTCTGAGGCAACGAACTCGCAGAAGTTGGTGCTGTTCCATAGCAGGAACACGTACTTGAAGTGCCGCTGAAGGGCTGCCACCAGCACGTCCATGCACACTTGGCCGTTTGCCATCTGATCGAGCATTTGCAAGCGCTTCCACTCGATTTCTGCGGCGGTGAAGTAACGCGTCTTGAAGTCCTGGTCCTTCAACGCCTCTCGGCGCAGATACTCTTGAGGGTCGACGTGATTGACCTTTTCTAAAAAGAACGCGAGGCCGCCTGGCTTGAGTAGCGGTTTGACATGGCTGAGCTGTAAGTCGCGGTCCTGGGTGTAAAACTGGAAGGCCGCGGTTTCGTAAAGGTAATCAAAACCTTCGGCAAATCGTGCAAGAGGCGGTGAGCCAAGTAGCGCCGGGCTGACTTTGAAGAACGACTCCGGGTAGAACAGCGAGTGTTCGGGGCTTGCAAACCGGTCGAAGGCGAGCTGATTGGCACGGTTAGGCGAGCAGGTCAGTGTCTGCACCAGGCCGGCAGAGTGAGCTGCCAGCGCGCGGCCGTTGCTGCCGTCGAAGGCGTCGACTTCAAAAAAACTGAAGCGTTGCTCCGGCCCTGTGCGGCGGGCCTGGGAAAGCCGGGTGAGCGCCACACCAATGCGTGCCATTTCCTCAAGAATGTACGGCACGCTGGCCAGGAAATGTGAAAACAGTGGGCCGGCCTCAGCTACCAGTTGATCGTGATAAGCGACGACATCGGCGTCAACGATTGTCTCGCGCAGGTGGCTGGTGAGTGGGCGCGAAGGAACCTGTGTGGAGCCAGTGGCCAGGCTGTGAAAATGCTCGGCCAGTTTAAACATCGAGCTGTTTTGTAAGTCTGTTTCGAGCCTACTGTTGTGCAAGTGATCCATCGAATCGCTCCTTGATGTCAAGCCAGGCCTTTGCCGGTCGTCTTGCCTGAATCGGTTTGCGGCAATGCGTCCATAAACGCCCACTGCGCAGGGACCATGTGCCAGTCCATATGCCGTTTGCAGTATTCATGCAGTGCGGCTTCGCAACTTGAATCATGGTTGCGCTCCAGCACCACACAAGCCTTGGGCAAAAATCCGGCAGACTCATCCGCCACAGGCACTACAACCACTTGGGCGACGGCCGGGTGAGAGGCCAGGCACTGCTCTATTTCGCGCGGGTTGACATTCCATATGTTGCGTGCAAATACATCATCCTTGCGGGCGACGTAATAGAGAAAGCCTTGATCGTCTCGCTTGAAGAGGTCGCCCGTGCAATAGAATCTTTGTGCACCGACTACACCGGTCTTGATAGCCGTATGAGTAGCCTCGGGCATTTTCCAATACTCCAGCAACAGGTAGTCGCTGCTCACCCAAAGTTCACCAATAACTCCCGGCTGTGTTATCTGTTTGCCTTCCTCATCGACAATAAGTGAGGTGACGCCGGGTAAGGGTTTACCAACTGAAGTGGGGTATTTATCAATGTAATCAGGTGGCAAGTAGCTGACCCGTTTGCATTCGGTCAGCCCATAGTTGGAGTAAATCTGAACAGCGGGAAGTGCAGCACGAATGCGTTTTATGTGGCGGGTATACAGCGGCTGGCCACTGCTGGAAATGTAGCGCAGACGAGGCAGTTGACGTTGCCAGTGTTGTTTTGTTTCGGCCAGCAGGAAAAATATCGGCGGGAAGATGTGCATGCCAGTCACCCCTTCGCGTTCCGCGACCTTCAGCACCGCGTCTGCATCCTGAGGCGGGCGACTTTCAATGACCGACGTGCCACCGAAATACAAGGGCATCAGGATGTTGTACACGCCGTAATCGGAAGCCAGTGTGGAATAGCTGAGGATCACGTCGTCGGGTGTGTTGTTCAAATAGGCGGTAACGCTCGTCGTTGCGGCAACCATGATTGAGTGGTTAACGACCACACCTTTTGGATTGAACGTCGAGCCGGACGTATAGAAGATCGAGGTGATGCGGGCGTTGTCCTGCAGGTCGGGAAGTGCTGCCTGCGCAACGTCGGGCGCCAATACGGCGTGGTCTAGAGAGATGACCTCAGGCGGCGTTGCCTCAGCGTCGCCGATCATTATTATTCGTTCTAAATCGGTGTCCCGACCCAGTGTTTCCAGCGCCTCGCAGCCTTGGGTGATGAGGACCCTGGCACCGGTATGCTTGAGTTGGTGAACCAGTTTCTCGCGGCTGTAAGTGGGGTGCGTTGCCGCCGTAATTGCACCCACGCGCAGGACGGCGAGATAAGCGGCAATGAGATCGATGCAGATCGGTGAATACAGGGCGACGCGATCGCCTGGTTGAACACCGCTGGCGACCAGCAGTCGGGCTATTTGTGTCGTTCTTGCTTGAAGCATTCCATAGCTGCAATGGACGGCATCGAGCGCAACAGCGCACTTGTGCGGGTGGCGGGAGGCGTTATGTTCGATGACCTCGTGATACAAAAGCATGGTGTGTACCTGTATTCAATAACACGCTTAAATAAAGACAGAACGGCTGTGTAAGCGCGGTTCGCTAAATTAAATAAGGGCTGTGTTTGAATAAGGCGCTGAGGTAAGCACCAGGGGTAGCAATCGATAAAAGTTGCGAGTGCACGATATCACCCCTTTGATATTTATTTTAATTATCTTCCATGACTTTCATCGGCAGGTGTCGCTGAAAAGTGCATGGATAGTTTCATTGGCGTTGTTGGGCTGTCAACGACGGCCGCGTCACTGTTTTGTCACTGCGTCGTGACAATTTAAGGCGTTTGCTCAATAAATGTTAGTGTCGAAACTTCCGAAAATGACGTGAGTTATGGCTGTCAGAAAAATTACGATTTTTCTTGGGCAAGGCTGCGAACGCCGCGATTTGATACGTTAAAAACTCCGGGTGAAATGTTAAAAACCTTTAAAAACATGAAGGTTGTTCGAAAGCCCCACAGAAAGGCGTTTTTTGCTGCGCCCAGTACCTTTTCAGGCCAGCTTGCCACCTATAATGCTCACACTTCAATCCGCGCATCCACACTGAGAACTTATGGAAAACCTGGGTCTGGGCAAGGTCCTGCTCGTTGAGGACGATGAAAAGCTGGCAGGGCTGATCGCGCACTTCCTGTCGCAACATGGTTTCGAGGTGCGCGTGGTGCATCGGGGTGATGAGGCTTTGGCGGCCTTTCTCGACTACAAGCCGAAGATTGTGGTGCTCGACCTGATGCTGCCGGGCCAGAGCGGGCTGCACGTGTGCCGGGGGATTCGTAACGTGTCCGACACGCCCATCGTCATCCTTACCGCCAAGGAAGATGACCTGGACCACATCCTGGGCCTGGAGTCGGGCGCCGACGACTACGTGATCAAACCGATCAAGCCGCCGGTATTGCTCGCCCGCCTGCGTGCCCTGCAGCGCCGCCAGGTGCCGGAGCCCACGGTGCGTGGTGCGCTGGAGTTCGGCCGGCTGTCAATTGATCGCAGTTGCCGGGGCGTCAGCCTGGGCGGTGAGGCCATCGACCTCACTACCATGGAGTTCGAATTGCTGTGGCTGCTGGCCAGTCACTCGGGGACTATCCTTTCGCGCGACGACATCCTCAACCGCATGCGCGGCATTGCCTTTGACGGCCTGAACCGCAGTGTCGACGTGTACATCAGCAAGTTACGCAGCAAGCTCAACGATAATCCGCGCGAACCGGTGTGCATCAAGACCATCTGGGGCAAGGGGTATCTGTTCAATCCGTTTGCGTGGGAGGTCTAGATGCTGCGCCTGTTTCTGCGCCTGTATGTGATCCTGGCGCTGGGTTTGGCCGGGGCGATCTGGCTGGTCAACTACACCTTCGATGAGTTACTGCCCGAGGCCAACGAAGTCTATAACCGCGAAGCCTTGCGTGGGCCGGCCTATGGCCTGGTCGAGCAACTGCGCCCGGTGCAGGGCGCGGCCCGCGATGCGCGCCTGGCTGAGCTGCAACCCCATTATGGTTTGCGCCTCAAGCTGATACCGCGCGACACCCTGGCGCTCAATGACCGCGAACAGCAACTGTTGGCGGGCGGCCAGTTGGTGGTGCGCGGCGACTTCATGGAGTTCCTGACCCCCATTGATGGCGGCCCGCAACTGCTGCAGATCAAGCTGCCGGAAGAACCCAAATGGTTGTACCTGTGGGCCTATGGTTTCCTGGGCGTGAGCCTGGCCATCGTCCTGTATTTTTGGGTACGCCCGCATTGGCGTGACCTCGAGCATATTCGCCTGGCCGCACAGCGCTTTGGCGATAACGACCTCGCCTCGCGCATCCTGCTGCCACGCCGTTCGACCGTGCGAGAGCTGGCCGGGCACTTCAACCAGATGGCCGAGCGTATCGAAAGCCTGATCGCCAACCAGCGTGAACTGACCAACGCGGTGTCCCATGAATTGCGCACGCCGATTGCGCGCCTGTCATTTGAGCTGGATCAGCTCAAGCAGCAGGCCGACCCGCGCCAGAGCCGCGAATTGATCGCTGATATGTACTCGGACCTTGGCGAGCTGGAAGAAATGGTCTCCGAACTGTTGACCTATGCCAGTCTGGAGCGCGGCGCCACCCAGGTGACGCGGGAAAATATCGAAGCGCATAGCTGGCTCGACAGCGTGATCGGCAGTGTGGCGCTGGAGGCCGAGGCGGCGGGGGTGCAGTTGTCGTTGCGCACCTGTGAGGTCGACTTTATCCAGATCGAACCGCGCTTTATGGCGCGTGCAGTGATCAACCTGCTGCGCAATGCCATTCGTTATGCCGAGCGCCGTGTAGAGGTGTCGCTGGTCAAGTTCGGTAATGGCTACGAAGTGCGGGTCAATGACGATGGCCCTGGAGTGCCGATGGAGGGGCGGTCGAAGATCTTCGAACCGTTCCTGCGCCTGGATGCCAGCCGCGATCGCCGCACGGGAGGCTTTGGCTTGGGCCTGGCGCTGGTCAAGCGTGTCAGCCAGTGGCACGGCGGGCAGGTGGAAGTGCTGGATTCGGAGTGGGGCGGGGCGTCATTCAGGATGACCTGGGCCTACGCCGAGTAACCCTTGAAACCCACACTGAATGGGTGTGACAACCCCTTCAATGTGGGAGCTGGCTTGCCTGCGAATGCGCGGTATCAGTCAACAGATCAATTGACTGACACACAGCAAGTCTCCTCCCACAGATTCTGATTGGGCTATCCGATCAGAACGTATATTCCAAAACCCCCATCACCGACGTCTGCAACCGTCGCTCCACGATCGGGCTCTTGCCCGCTTCATCCGCCAGGTACTGCACATCCAGCAAGGTTGAGAACTGGGTGTGCTCGCTGATCGGCAGGCTCCACACCAGGTTCATGCCATTGCTGATGTTGCCCGCGCCGGCCTTGTAGGCCTTGAAGCGGCTTTGCGCGGCCTGGCCGGTGGTCACGCCATACCAGGTCTGCAAGTAGTTGCGGTCGCCAAAGTGGCTGCTGAGGCTGGCATCCACCGAACCGTAGCGGCCTTCATACAGGTTGGTGCCCAGGCTCAGTTCCAGGTGGGTGTAGGCCTTGCCGGTGTCTTTGCGGTCGTTCTCCTTGAGTGCATGTTCCAGGGTCGCGCCAACAATCACACCGCCCAGGTTATAGCTGGCGCTGACGCCCAATTGCGGGCGGGCCTTGATCTCGCCCATGCCTTTAAGGCGTTTGGAGCCGGCATGCAGGCTTTCGTTTTTGTCCTTGCGCGCGGCGCTTGCGCCGACATACGCGCTGAAGCTCAGGGCATTGCCTTCGTAACCCCAGCCCAGGCCCTTGTCGGTGTCGAGGAAAATCCCCCACGGGCTCACGACTTTGCCGCCCAGCAGTGGCGCGGTCATGCGTTCGTCGCTACCGCTGTAGCGCGGCAGGTTGCCTACGCCGGCCTTGAGGCTGTATTGCCAGTCTTCGGCAATCGCGGTGTCTGCAGCCGCGAGCAGGCACAGCGAGGTGAATGACAGGCAGAGGTTTTTTGAGCGCATCTGGGTATTCGTCCTTGTTAAAAATTCAACAGGTTGTTGGGCGATTGCGTGCGTTTGAAGGAGTAACCCGAGGCGCTGAGGCCGTTGACCTGGCGGCTTACGGTATCGCCCAGGCCGTAGCCGTTGCCGGCCAGCACCGCGTGGGCGTTGTCGACGGGAAGCAGGATGTAGTCGGTGAGTGGCTCGTTGTGCAGTTGGCCGCGAATCACCAGGAAGCCTTCCTCCAGGCGCACGCTGATGCCGCTCAACGGCGCGTCGGGTTCATGGGTGTTGAGCACCTGATAGGTGCCGATGGTGGAGGCCCAGGCCAGCGGCAGCGGCGGCGGGTCGATGCGTTCACCGATGGCCAGGCGTTGGCCATGGCTGCGGGCCGTGAGCACTTGGCGACCCTGCACCGTGACCACGTCCAGTTGTACGCGGCCCAAATCACCGAGGTCCTTGAACCAGAGGCCGAAGACTTTTTTCTGCGCGCGCAGCCAGCCGTGCTCGTCGCGCAACAATTCGAAGTCAAACCCGGCCAGTTCACCGGTCAGCCGATCGCCCTCATCCTTGACCCGGAACACGCCCCAGGCCGTGGCATAAAACCCGGCCAGGCGCTTGCGGTCGACGGCGGCGGGTACCTGGCGCAATTTGAGCCCATGGCTGGGCGCCTGGCAGTCGTCGGCGCACACGGCCTGCCCGGTTTGCGCCTGGAGCATCAGGCGCAGGGTTTCGGTGGCCAGGCGCGCGACCAGTTCTTCGGCGTTGCTGTCATTGGCCATGATGATCACCGCCAGTTGCTGGTCTGGCAGCACGCTCAACTGCGCGGCAAAATCATCGCCGCCGCCACTGTGCTGGTAGGTGCGCACGCCGGGGGCGACGGGTTCATCGCCGCAGGGTGCGAGGAACCAGCCCAGGCCCATCTGGCAATCGAAGTCCAGGGCATTGCCAGTGTTTTGCTGGGTGAACATCTGATCAATCGACGGGCTCTCAAGCACACGGGTGCCTTTATAGAGGCCATGGGCAAACAGCATCTGCACGTAGTGGCTGAGGTCTTTGGGGCTGGCCCACAAGCCGCCGGCCGCCAGGTCACGCACCTGGGCATCGGTACTTGCCACGCCGTCTTCGTACCCGAGGGCGCGAAAGCTCAACTGCGTGCCGGTGCCGACAAAACTCGACTGGTTCATCTCCAGGGGCTTGAGCAGGCGGCTTTGCAACTGGGCTTCGAAACTTTTACCGCTGCTGCGCTCAATGGCTGCGCCGACCAATGAATAACCGAGGTTGGAATAGGCCACCTGCGAGCCCGGCGGGCTGCTCAGCCATACGCCGGACACGCGCATCGGCATCTGGCCCATGGCATAGGTGCTGCGCACGTCACGCAAATGTTCGCTGGGCAAGCCGGATTGATGACTGAGCAAGCGGCGCAGGGTGATGTCGCGGTCGGCGGCGGCCTGGTCAGTGTGAAAGCGCGAACGCACGTAAAATTCGCGCAAGGTCTGCTGGATCGGTGCATCGAGGGCCAGGCGCTGTTGCTCGACCAACTGCATCGCCGCGGTGGCCGTCAGTAGCTTGGAAATACCGCCGGCGCGAAACGCCGTGTTGGCGGTCACCGGCACCCCCTGGGCCTTGTCGGCCAGGCCAAAGCCGCGCGCCCAGATCAGCTCCTGACCATTGACCAGCGCAATTGACAGGCCCGGCACATTCTCCCGCGCCATCTCCTTCGGAATACGCGCTTGCAGGTAACGGATGATCGCGCCGTAATCGCCCTTGGGAATCGCCGGCGGGGCAGGCGGCTGCACGTGGCAGCCGAGCGTGCCGAGCAGGCAGCCCCATAACGGAATACCGCGCAATGTGCGAAACATGAAGAGCACCCGAAAGGTGGTTTGGATGCTCGAATGCTAGGGCCAAGCCGGCCAACAATCTTTGAGAGCTTTGTCGAGAAACTGTCAAAGAGTGTTAACGCGTCAGCCCCAAACGTTCATGCCACTGGGCGATGGATTCTTCGGGGTATTCGTCGAACTGCAAATCGCCTTTGCGCACACTGACTTCGACCCATGGCGCCTTTGACCCGAGCATCAGGTGGGTGTGTTCCGGCGGCACCGGCAACGGCGTGTCGATGGCCGAGGCAAACGGGTGGATCAACTCCGGCCATTCCGGGCTGAACAGCCACAGGGCGCTGGCGCACTGCGAGCAAAAATGCCGTTCGGCAGTGCTCGCGTGCGCACGGCTGGCGCCCTTGGGCTTGAGGCGGGCGTGGTAGATCGAGATGTGTTTGCGTCCCTGCACCTTCAGGCTTTGCGTATCGCCGGCAAGGTTGATCGCATAACCACCGCCGCCTTGGGTCTTGCGGCAGATCGAGCAGTAGCAACGCTGATAAGGGTAGGGATGCTGGCTGTTCAGGCTGAATGTTACGGCGCCGCAATGGCAGGATCCTTCGAGTTGCATGAGCTGACTCCTCAAGGCAGTTTGTAACAACGCTTTGCTAATACCTTAGCCTCAGGCAAGATTCCCCGCTTTGGTTTCAGGGAAGATACCCATGATTGCTCAGTTGCAAAGCGCTGCCACGCAAATCCGCCACGCTGTGCGTAAGGCGACCGAAGGCTTGGTCGGGCGCGAGCAATTGGCCGAGTTGATTGTGCTGGCGGCGGTCGCCCAGGAACACATTCTGGTGATCGGCCCGCCTGGCACGGCCAAGAGCGCCGTGGTGCGCCGTGTGGCGCAGTCCATGGGTGGGCGTTACTTCGAATACTTGCTGGGGCGCTTCACTGAGCCGTCGGAGCTTTTTGGTGCCGTAGACCTGAAGAAATTGCGTGAAGGCACGGTGGAAACCGACGTCAGCGGCATGCTGCCGGAGGCCGATATCGTATTTCTCGATGAAGTCTTCCTGGGCTCGACCGCCATCCTCAATACCTTGCTGGGCGTGCTCAACGAGCGCCGCTTTCGCCGTGGCCATACTCAAATTCAATGCCCGCTGCGGGTGTGTGTCGGCGCGGCCAACGGCTTGCCGGACGATGAAGCACTGGCGGCGTTTGGCGACCGCTTCCTGTTGCACCTGTTCGTCGATTCAGTGCCGGACAATCAACTGGAAGCCATGCTGGCGGGCGGATGGCAGTCGGAGCAGCGCCCGGTGCAACAGTTGCTGGGGCTGGCCCAGTTGGACACGCTGAGCCAGGCCCTGAAAAACGTCGATCTGGGCGCGGTGCGTCCAGCCCTGGCCCAGGCGATTCGGCGCCTGCGCGAAGCCGGCATACAGTTGTCGGATCGCCGTATCGTCAAGTCGCAACGGCTGATCGCGGCCGCCGCGTTGCTGAGCGGGCGGCTGCAAGCCAGCGACGCGGATCTGTGGCCACTGCTGTATGTGCTGCCCACTAGAGAGACTCAGCAGCATGGCCGCGAGGTGCTGCGCGACCTGTTTGCCGCGTCCAGCAACAGCCATTTGTTCAGTGCGGTCGAAGAGGCCACCTTGCAACCGATGTCGCGCTTGAATCGCCTGCTGGAAACTGCGCAAGACTACCTGGCCCGCAGCGAGCCGCCCGACAGCCCGGCGCTCGAAGGGCTGCTGCGCGAGATCGACGCCAACTTCAATAGCCAGACAATGCCGGAACCCTTGCAGCAGGTACGCGGGCAACTGTCCCGAATGCTGACGCCATGAGTGCCGACCACTACGCCTGGACCTGGCGCCCAAGGCAGGTGCCTGCCGAGCCTCAAGCCGCCGTCGCATGGGGCGACGCCGCGCGCCGCTTGCATGCGCGCTTGCTGCTGCTCGCAGATGAGCAGGCTGCTCGCTTGCACGCTACCGCCAATGGCGATGTATTGGTCGTCACGGGGGCGGCGGCGGATTTGCCGTGGGTCGACGGCGTCGAATACGCCGCAGTACACCCCGGCGCACCGGGGCTGTGGCTGCCGACCAGTTGGGAGCCGACAGTGCCGGTAGACCTGCTCGGACAGGCGCTGTCGGCGCGTTTCAAGCGCTCGCCCTTGCTGTTGTGGCGCGAACCGCAAGCCGTAGTGCCGTTGGATCGCCTGTTGCCGGTGACGGTTGAACACCTTCAGCGCATCGCGACGCAGTGGGGCGCCAGCCATGCAACTGCCTGAAGCCCTGCAACCCTGGCGCCAGTGGCTGGAGTGGTTTGCGCCGCAGCATTTGCCGCTGTTCGCCGATTTGCTTGGGCGCCTTAACCCGTTGCTGGGGCCACTGCGCGGTAAGCAGCAAGGCGGGGTGCCTGAGCCGGATGGCGTGGGCGATCTGCAACGCCGTGGGCCTTACGAGCGCCTGCTTTCCAGCGAATGGCTGCTGGCCGATGAAGTGCCGGATGAGTTTATGCGCCGGGCTGTCGGCGGCGAGCATATGTTCATGGCGCCGCAGTACCGCGCCCGTGAAGCCAACCGCCTGATTGTCGTGCTGTTCGACGCCGGCCCGTTGCAGTGGGGCGCCGCGCGGCTGGTGCATATCGCCTTGCTGATGCTGCTGGCCCGGCGTGCCGAGGAGGCGGGGGCGCAGTTGCGTTGGGGCATCCTGCAAGGCGCGCCGCTGCTGCATGAATTCGATGGCGCTGGGCAGCTCAAGCGGTTGCTCAAGGCGCGCACCTATGAAAGTGTCGCCCCGGAGCAGTGGCACGCCTGGCAGGATTGGCTGGCCACGCAGGGTGAGACCTTGGGTGAGTGCTGGGCAGTCGGGCAACGCTTGCCCAAGGACACCACCAAGACCTGTACGCACCGCGTGCAGGTGCAGCGCAGCCTGGATGGGCACAGCCTGTCATTTGAGTTGCAGGCCGGGTCGGTACGGCGCGTGCTGCTGCCGATGCCGGATGAGGCGCGCGCGGTGCAACTGCTCAAAGGCCAGTTCGACGATGAAGTCCAGGCGCCGCCGCCGAATCTCGCACGTGCGGTGCCACGCGTAGCCTTGACCTTGCCGCCGGTAATCTCCAGTGCCGGTAACTATGTGGCGCTGCGCCTGCTCGATGAGGCGGGCATGGTGGTGATCAAGCTGCCGCACAAAAACCAGAAAAAGTCGCTGGAGGTCCGACGCCGCCTGTGGGGCAAGCATCAGCGTGTATTGAGCACCACCTTTCACCACCGCAGCCTCGGCGCCGTGTTGAGCGACAACGACAGCCTGACGTTCTGGAACATTCCCGGTATGCCCACCGTCGACAAACCCGATCGTGAACAGCTGCAACTGCCACCGGGCACCGCGACGTTCCTGCCGAGTGTCTGGCTGAACAGTCAGAACTCCGTGCGTGTGTACTTGCTCGACAGCCAGGGGCGGCTTGCCTACTGGAAGTCGCGTCAACTGTGCCAGGTGGCGGACGACGTGATGAGCCTGGTGCAGGTCGACCCTTTGACCATCGCTTATGTGCGCAGAGAAGGCGGGCAGATCGTCGCGTATTCGGGGTCTGCCGACGGTTTACGCTCCAATGGTCATGCGGTCGGCTCGGCAGCGGGCGTCAGCCAGGTGCTGCTGGCCGCCAACTTTTACTGGCGCCAGTACTGCGGCGGTTGCGCACTGCTGACCACCCAGGACGGCCACCAGAGTTGGCGCCTGGTGACCCATGAAAGCTTTCCGGCGAAACACGAACAGATCGACTTGGCGCCGGGCTGGAAAGCCATCGGCCTGCACTATACGTACGCCCAACGGCCGCTTTACTCACTGGTGCTGCTGGGGCCGAACCAGCACAGCGTCGGGCTCTACGCCGAGGGGCAACAGCGCACGTTGTTTACCACCTCTGCGCCGATTGCCCGCGCGAGCTTTTGCCCCATGAGCGGCTTGATCGCTGCGCTGACCACTGACCGCGAACTACTGGTTTACTCGGTTGGCGAGCGCTCCATGCGTTTGCAAGTGATGTGCAACCAGGCACCGCAGCTCACCCAGGAAGCGGCCAATGCTTGAGCCAGAACACATGCTGATTCGACGCCCGCTACTCACCGGGCACCAACAGATTGACGGCCTATGGTTTGCCGCCGAGCGTTTTGATGAGGGCGAGCGCAGGCGCCTGATCCTCAAGTATTGGCAAATCGACGCGCGCGCCTACCGCTTTGCCGACGGCGACTTGCTGCAGTTCCACACACCTTGCCCAGTAAACTGTGAAAGCCTGCACGGCTGGCCGCTGATCCGCCAGGGCCTGGGCTTGTCGTCTGCCGCGCTGCACCCTGAGGAATTGCGCGGGCTGCCCGTTGCCGATGTGTGGCTGGTACGCGGCAGCCAGATCCATGCACTGCAGCTGCGCGACGCACAGGTGCTGACGCCGGGGCTGTGGCTGGACATCAGCACCTACACGCTGCTCGACACGTTTGACTGCCATACCCCATTGCCTGCAACGCTGCCGGATGCACTGATCACCGACCTGCGTGAAATCCTCGGCGGGCCGCTGGAGCCGGTCAGCCCGGAGCGTGAAGCAATAATGCAAGCGCTGCTGGAGCGCCCGCGTCAAACGTCGAGTAAAGGGGCTGGCGCCAGCACGTCGCCTGCGCAAAACAACACGGATAGCGCCCGCGAAGTCTCTTCCCCGGTGCTGAAAATCGTGATTGGCTTGCTACTGTTGGGGGGGCTGATCCGCCTCTTCGGCCAGAGCGAGCCCGCTGCTGTGCTGGCTGCGCACACACAGTCCTTCAGCGGTATGCTCCTGGGCAGCGTGATCTGGATGGTTGTGATCACCGCGCTGCTGTTCGGGTTGAACCGCTTTCTGCACCGTGGCGCGTCGGCCCCCGCCAAAGCGGCGCGCCGGCCGGTTGCCCGCGCACCCGCTGACCCAGGCATCGCTGCGCGTGCCACCCCGCGCAGGCACAAACCTGCCGCGTGGCGCCGCCTGTTGACCCGGCTGACCCAACATTCCCAGCTATCCAAGCTGTATGGCAAACGCCAGGCCGCCTACATGCAGCGCATGTTGGAGATGTTCGAAGACGGCAATTTCGAAGAAGCCTTGCGCCACGCGATCCCCTTGAACGGCGGTACCTCCAGCGGTGAACAGAGCTTTGGTACGCCTCAGCGTCGCGAGGATTTGAGCCTCAGCCAGCAGGATGGCCCGGCGCGCTCGATGCTGTTTGAAGACGACTTGGCCGAGCACTTGCGCCAGGTGTATCGCCAGACGTTTGAGCGCCTGGACCGTGCCGGTCGTATCGAGGAAGCGGTGTTTGTCCTTGCCGAATTGCTCAAGGAGCATCAGCAAGCCCTCGATTACCTGGAGAAACACGCGCGCTATCAGCAGGCCGCCGACCTGGCCCTGGCTTGGGACATGCCGCCTGCGGTGATCGTGCGCCTGCTGTGCCTGGCCGAGCAGTGGCAGCGTGCCGTGCTGGTGGCGCGACGCGACAATGCGTTCGCCGACGCCGTGGTGATGCTCCACGCCAAGTCGCCGGAAGCCGCCGACCGCTTGCGCCTGGAATGGGCCGAGTCGTTGATCGCCAAAGGCCTGTGGTTGCAAGCCGTCGATGTGATCTGGAGCCTCCCCGCAGAGCGCCCACGCGCCGCGCAATGGCTGCTCAACGCCGAGGCGGCCGGCGGGCGCTTGGGCATTGAGGCGCTGGTTAAACGCGCGATCCTGTTGCCCGAAACACTGCACGCTTACGGGCCGTGGGTCGAGCAATTGCGTGACGACCCTGCGCGAGCCAGCGAACGCGCCGCCCTGGCGCAGGCCTTATTGCTGCACAAGGCCAACACCGCCGCCCTGGCCTGGTTGGCCGGTGCCACCGTGCAGGCGATTCTGGCCGATCAATTCAGCGATCAAGGCCAATTGACCCATAACCAGCTACAAGCACTGGTCAAGATGAGTCGCGACAAAGCGCTGCAGGCGGACCTGCCGGGCCAGGCGCTGAAGCGTACGCCCGTGGTCTCGCTGGAACGTTCGGGTGAAACCCGCGAGTGGTCTGCGCCGGCCGCGGGCAGCCGGCCGATTTTCGACGCCGCACCGCTGCAAGACCAGCGTTATCTGGTGGCGCTGGGCGAGGCGGGTGTGATGGTGGTGGATGCGGCGGGCACAGTGTTGTTTCACTTTGCTGTACCGGCGCAGAAAATCGTTATTGCCCATAGCCGACAGGTCGCATTGGTGCTGATCTGGCGAGGAAATGTATGGCGCGTGAGCAAACTGGACCTGGTCAATCGTGTCGCCAAAGACCTCGGTATGCTGGCCATGGATGTCTTTGCAAACGCCTTTGATGGCAGCAACTGGACCATCGGCAAAGGCGCGCAGTTGCGCGTGGTGGATGTTGATCGTGGCTTTGAAACGCTCTGGCATGTGAGTGATCTACCAGAGCCGGTACGGGCCATCAAGGTGGATGAACACAACGAATACCTGTGGTTGTCAGCGCCGGGCGGGTGCCTGATGCTGTGGCATTATCGTCTGCCGGAGCGGCGTCTGGTCAGCCGCGAAAGCGCGTTTGACATTGTAGCGACGGACTTCCAGGTTCCCAGTGCCACCGCTGAATCGGCGCAGTATCTGATCAAGCACGATGAGGGAACACCCGTTCTGGTACTTAAGCAGCACGGGGTTCGAAAGGGCTATAGGTTGCCTGGCAACTTGCCGGACGAAGAATGGGATGAGTCCGTCAGCCCGTTTCTATTTGAGGACTGGTTGCTGATCAGTTATCGGGTTGAGCAGCAGGACACCTGCTGGCACGTGATCCACCGTGCCAGCGATCGGCTTTGCGTCACGTTGCACTGGCCGCAAGCGCCGGCCCAGCTTCGCCGCCTGGGGTCTGATCTGTTGCTGTTCGATGGGCAGGGCCGGCTGAGCCATATCAATATCGATAACGCCAGCCAGCGCAACATCAGCCTGCACTGAGTGTGTCCGGCATCAAGGTGGCGATCAACGCCCGAATGGTGCCGGGCAAAGCCTCAAGCTCGCGCACCAGGATACTGCGCTCGCGAATCGCCCACGGCTCATCAAGCTTCACCGTCACCAACTGCATGGTACGGCTGTGCCGAGTGGCCGCAGACTCGGGAATGATACCAATGCCTACGCCAGCCTCGACCATCCGGCAGATCGCTTCGAAGCTCGACACCTGGATACGCAGCGATAGATGCTTGCCGAGGCGATCGACGTGTTCACGCAAAAAACTCAACAACGTGCTGCCTTCGTGCAAGCCGATGTGCTGGTAGGCCAGGGTCTGTTCCAGGGTCACTGAAGGCTGGTCGGCCAACGGATGACCGACCGGCACCATCAGCACCAACTCATCGGTGCTGAAATGCAACACCTGCAAACCCGCCGCCTCAACCGGCCCGGCAATGATGCCCATGTCGCTGGTGCCATCGAGCACGCCACGCACAATATCCCGGGACAAACGCTCCTGCAGGTCGACGGTCACGCCCGGGCGCTGGGACAGAAAACCCGCCAGCACCTCCGGCAGAAACTCGGTCACCGCCGTGGTGTTGGCGAAGATGCGGATATGCCCGGCCGAGTCCACGCCGTATTGGGTGAACTCGCTTTTGAGGTAGTCCACCTGGCGCATGATCAGGCGCGCATGGTGCAGCAACCGTTCGCCCGCCGGGGTGATCTCCACGCCACGGCTGTCGCGGTACAACAGGCGCGTGTCGAGTTGGCCTTCCAACGCCTTGATGCGCGCACTGGCGGCGGCCGGCGAGAGGAACGCCCGCTTGGCGCCCTGGGTGAGGCTGGGGGATTCGGCGATATGGATAAACAGGCGCAGGTCGGCGAGATCGAAATGCATGGCGGCTCCTGTGTGAACACGGACTTCATCACAACAAAGATCTAAATGTGGGAGCGGGCTTGCTCGCGAATGCGCAGTGTCAGTCGATACATCTGTAGCTGATACACCGCATTCGCGAGCAAGCCCGCTCCCACAATGGATAGGTGGCGTAACTGTTGGCGTTCAGCATAACCGAACGCTGGTTTATTGAAATGCAAATTCTCAGAACGGGCAGGCGCTTGCATGATCCGGGGCAGACACTCACTGCCCGAGGACCTGCACCCGATGAGCGCCACTGACTGGATCGGCCGAAGCGAAACCGCCCACGACCACTTGAGCCATAACCTGCTCAAACGCATTGCCGCCACCTTCGGCGAGGCTGTGCCGGAACAGGGCGCCGATTTGCCGCCGCTGTGGCAGTGGTGCTTTTTCCAGGACCCGCTGCCGGAATCGGCCTTGGGCACAGACGGCCACCCGGCCCGTGGCGGCTTCCTGCCGCCGGCCGACAACCGCAATCGCATGTGGGCTGGTGGGCGTATCGAGTTCCTGCACGCCTTGCGCGCCGGTGAGGCCGCGACCCGCGTGTCGACCATCACCCAGGTCGAAGAAAAGACCGGCCGCAGCGGCTCGCTGTTGTTTGTCACCGTGCGCCACGACTATTCCCAGGAGGGCCGCCTGGCGATCCGCGAAGAACAGGACATCGTTTACCGCGAACCCACGCCGCCCAAACAGGGTAGCGGCGACGCCTTGCCCGAAGGCGAATGGCAGGAGTCGATCAGCCCCACGCCAACCCTGCTTTTCCGCTACAGCGCCGTGACCTTCAACGGCCACCGCATCCACTACGACTACCCCTATGTCACCGACACCGAAGGCTATTCAGGCCTGGTGGTACACGGCCCGTTGATCGCCACGCTCAACCTGCGCGCGTTTTGCCGCGCCCATCCCGACGCAACCCTGCGCCGCTTTGCCTATCGCGGCGTGCGCCCACTGATTGCGCCGCAGCCGTTTGCTGTGGGTGGGAGGGTGATTGAAAACGGGGTTGCAGAACTGTGGGCTGGCAATGCAGACGGTCTGGTTCAGAAAGCCGAAATCCACTTCGAATAATCCAAGAACAACAGGCGGAGAGCCGTTAATGAACCCCAATGACAACGAAGAACTCAATGCCATCCGCGAAGGCGTGCGCGCCCTGTGCGCCGAGTTCGATGCCGCTTACTGGCGCAGCATCGACGAACAAAAAGGCTTCCCCGAAGCCTTCGTCAAAGCCCTGACCGACGCCGGCTGGCTGTCGGCGATGATCCCGGAAGAATACGGCGGCTCCGGCCTGGGCCTGGCCGAGGCGTCGGTGATCCTCGAAGAAGTCAACCGCTGCGGCGGCAACTCCGGCACCGTGCACGGCCAGATGTACAACATGTTCACCTTGCTGCGCCATGGCAGCGCAGCGCAAAAAAGCTTCTACCTGCCCAAGCTCGCCAGCGGCGAATTGCGTCTGCAATCGATGGGCGTGACCGAGCCCACCACCGGCAGCGACACCACCAAAATCAAGACCACGGCGATCAAGCGTGGCGACAAGTACGTGATCAATGGCCAGAAGGTCTGGATCTCGCGCATCCAGCATTCCGATTTGATGATTCTGCTGGCACGCACCACGCCGCTGGCCGAAGTGAAGAAAAAATCCGAAGGCATGTCGATCTTCCTGGTCGACCTGCGCGAGGCCATCGGCAACGGCCTGACCGTGCAGCCCATCGCCAACATGGTCAACCACGAAACCAACGAACTGTTTTTCGACAACCTGGAGCTGCCCCTCGACAGCCTGATCGGCGAGGAGGGCAAAGGCTTCAAATACATCCTCGACGGCCTCAACGCCGAACGCACGCTGATTGCCGCCGAGTGCATCGGTGATGGCCGTTGGTTTATCGAAAAAGCCAGTGCCTACGCCCGCGACCGCGTGGTGTTTGGTCGCCCGATCGGGCAGAACCAGGGTGTGCAGTTCCCGATTGCCGAGGCACATATCGAAATCGAAGCGGCGGACCTGATGCGCTGGCGTGCCTGTGAGGAATACGACAGCGGCAAGAACGCCGGGGCCAGCGCCAACATGGCCAAGTACCTGGCCGCCAAGGCGTCCTGGGAAGCGGCCAACGCCTGCCTGCAAACCCATGGCGGCTTTGGTTTTGCCTGCGAGTACGACGTGGAGCGCAAATTCCGCGAAACCCGCCTGTACCAGGTGGCGCCGATCTCCACCAACCTGATCCTGTCCTACGTGGCCGAGCACCTGCTCGAACTGCCACGCAGCTTCTGAGGGCCTGACCATGAGCCATACCCACGCCTTGTGTCGGTTTCTTGCAGACCTTAATTACGAACAATTGCCGGAAAACGTGCTGGCACGCACCGAAGACCTGTACCTGGATTGGCTGGCCTCGGCGCTGGCCAGCCAAGGCGCGCACCCGATCCCGCTGTTTGAACGCTACGCACAAAAAATGGGACCCACCAGCGGCCCCGCGCAGGTGATCGTCAATGGCGGCAGCACTAGCGCGTATTTTGCGGCGCTGGTGAACGCCGCATCCTCACACCTGGTGGAGCAGGATGATCTGCACAACAGCTCGGTGCTTCACCCGGCGACCGTGGTGTTTCCGGCCGCGCTGGCTGCTGCCCAGGACCTCGGCAAATCCGGCCGCCAGATGCTGCTGGCCTCGGTGGCGGGCTATGAAGCCGGAATTCGCATCGGCGAATTCTTGGGCCGGTCCCACTACCGCATCTTCCACACCACAGCCACCGTCGGCACCCTGGCGGCGGCGGTTGCCGTGGGCAAACTGCTGGACTTTAACCAAGAACAGTTCATCAACCTGCTCGGCAGCGCCGGCACCCAGGCCGCCGGGCTGTGGGAGTTTTTGCGCGATGCCGCCGACTCCAAGCAACTGCACACCGCCAAGGCGGCGGCGGATGGCTTACTCGCGGCGTATTTGACGGCGGACGGGCTCACCGGCGCACGCAATATTCTGGAAGGCGATCAAGGCTTGGCAGCGGGCATGTCCAGTGATGCCGAGCCTCGCAAGTTATCGGCCGACCTTGGCAGCCGCTGGGCGCTGCTGGAAACCTCGTTTAAGTTCCACGCCTCATGCCGTCACACCCATCCGGCCGCCGATGCGCTGCTGGACTTGATGCAGCGCGAAGGGCTGGGCGCTGCCGATATCGCCACGGTTCAAACGCGTGTCCATCAAGGTGCCATCGACGTGCTCGGCCGCGTGACCACGCCTGCCACTGTGCATCAGGCCAAATTCTCCATGGGCACTGTGCTCGGCCTGATCGCCGTGCATGGCAAGGCCGGGCTCACCGAGTTCCACGAACTCGCGCTGACCGACCCCGCCGTCTCGGCTTTTCGCGACAAGGTCAGCATGACCCTCGACGCAGAAGTTGACGGCGCCTACCCGCAGCGCTGGCTGGGCCGCGTCACTGTCACCACGCTCGATGGCCGCACGCTGCAGGGCGCCATCGACGAACCCAAGGGCGACCCGGGCAACACCCTGAGCCGGGAGGAGCTGGCGGATAAATTTCAGCGCCTTGCCCAATTCAGCTGTGCGCGCACTCCCGCGCAGGCCACTGCACTGATCGAAAAGGTCTGGAACCTGCGCGATGCAGCGTCCATGACTGACTGGCTTTGAGGAAGCATCATGACTAATCAACGACCGCTGGACGGCATTACCGTTATCAGCCTGGAGCACGCGATTGCCGCGCCATTCTGCACCCGCCAGTTGGCGGACCTCGGCGCCCGTGTGATCAAGATCGAACGGCCCGGCGCCGGTGACTTTGCCCGTGGCTATGACGAGCGCGTGCGTGGCCTGGCCTCGCACTTTGTGTGGACCAACCGCTCCAAGGAAAGCCTGACCCTGGACCTCAAGCAGGACGAGGCGGGCGACATCCTCCACAGCCTGCTGGCCGATGCCGACGTGCTGGTGCAGAACCTCGCACCCGGTGCGGCGGCACGTATGGGCCTGTCGTTTGAGGCGATGCATGAGCGTTTTCCACGGCTGATCGTCTGCGATATTTCCGGCTATGGCGAAGGCGGGCCTTATGAGAAAAAGAAAGCCTACGACCTGCTGATCCAGAGCGAGGGCGGCTTTTTATCGGTGACCGGTGGCCCAGGCGAAGACCAGATGGCCAAGGCCGGATGCTCGATCGCGGATATCTCCGCCGGTATGTACGCCTACAGCGGCATCCTCTCGGCGCTGCTGCTGCGCGGTAAAACGGGGCAGGGCAGTCGCATCGACGTGAGCATGCTCGAAAGCCTGGTGGAGTGGATGGGCTACCCGATGTATTACGCCTTCGACGGCGCGCCCCAGCCGCCACGGGCCGGGGCCGCGCATTCAACGATCTACCCGTATGGGCCGTTTCCCACCGGCGACGGCGGCACGGTGATGCTCGGGTTGCAGAACGAACGCGAATGGGCGGCCTTTTGCGACAAGGTGCTGCTCACGCCTGAGCTGGCTACCGATGAGCGTTTCTCGGCCAACTTCAAGCGCTCGGCCAACCGTGAGGCGCTGCGCCAGATCATCGTTGACAGCTTTGCGCAGTTGGACGCGCAAGCTGTGATTCAACGCCTGGAAGACGCGCAGATCGCCAGTGCCAGGGTCAACGACATGCAAGGCGTGTGGGACCACCCGCAACTCAAGGCGCGTGACAGCTGGCGTGAAGTCGCAAGCCCTGCGGGGCCGCTGCCGTCACTGTTGCCACCGGCGCGTAATGCCGCGTTTACCCCGCGCATGGACGCCGTTCCCGCTTTGGGCCAGCACAGCCAGGGCATTCTCGGTCAGCTTGGGTTTACGCCGGAAGCTGTAGACGGCCTGCGCGCACGCGGCGTTATCTAACAAGGAATTCAAGTGATGCCAAAGCCCTTAGTTCGTTCAGCCTTGTTTGTGCCCGGCAGCCGTCCGGAGCGGTTTTCCAAGGCGTTGGCCAGTGGCGCCGACGCGGTGATTGTGGATTTTGAAGACGCGGTAGAAGAGCCGCTCAAGCGCCAGGCCAGGGATAACCTTGGGGCGTTTTTGACCGCTAATCCCGACGCCCAGGTCTGGGTGCGTATTAACGCACCGGAGCATGCCGAGCATTTCGAGGATGTAGCGTTTTGCAAAGCCCATTCAAACGTCGTAGGTGTGTTACTGCCAAAGGTCGAAAGCGCGGCCCAAGTTGCCGTAGTTGCTGCCATCGGCAAAGTAATCTGGCCGATCATCGAGAGTGCCAAGGGACTGCTGGCCGTGGCTGAAATCGCCCGGGCGCCGCAGGTGCAGCGCCTGTCCTTCGGCGGCCTGGACCTGGCACTGGACCTGAACTTGAGCAGCAATTCTGCTGCCGCTCAGTTCGCCCTCGACCAGGCACGCCTGGCGCTGATTGTGCATTCGCGCGCTGCTGGTCTGGTGGCGCCGCTGGACGGCGTGCACCCGGCCATCGACGACCCCGAAGGTTTGCGCCGCTCGATCCGGCATGCCTATGAAATGGGCTTTGCCGGGGCATTGTGTATCCATCCCAAGCAGGTGGCGGTGATTCATCAAGCATTGGCGCCCAGTGCTGAAGACCTGGCCTGGGCCAAGCGCGTGGTAGAGGCGGGTGCTCATGGTGCCGGGGCTTATCAGATTGATGGGCAGATGGTGGATGCACCGGTGTTGTTGCGTGCGCAAAGGCTGCTGGCCGCCCAACTTTGACTGATAAAACTGGCTCAAAATGTGGGAGCGGGCTTGCTCGCGAATGCGGTATGTCAGCCACTTAATTAATTGCCTGATCCACCGTCTTCGCGAGCAAGCCCGCTCCCACATTGGAACATAGGCGCCTGCATAACTGGCGTTCGGCCTGGCCGAACGCAGGTATCTAAAATTCGAAATTCACTACACGCGTCACATCAGGCACCTTGCCCTACAACACAACAATAAGAAGGTGATTCCCCATGCTCAAGCTTTCTCGGGCGCTGCTGTGCGCCGCCACTGTGTTTGCCGCGGGCCTGGCCCAGGCGGCAGACCCGATTGTGATCAAGTTCGCCCACGTGGTCGCCGAAAATACCCCCAAAGGCCAGGGTGCGCTGCTGTTCAAAAAGCTCGCCGAAGAGCGCCTGCCGGGCCGTGTGAAGGTCGAGGTGTACCCCAACTCCTCGCTGTTCGGCGATGGTAAAGAGATGGAAGCGCTGTTGTTGGGCGACGTGCAGATGCTGGCGCCGTCACTGGCGAAGTTCGAGCAATACACCAAGCAAGTGCAGATTTACGACCTGCCGTTCCTGTTCAACGACCTGGCCGCCGTCGACCGCTTCCAGGCTGCTCAGGGCAAGGCATTGCTGACCTCGATGCAGGACAAGAACATCCTCGGCCTGGCCTATTGGCACAACGGCCTCAAGCAACTCTCAGCCAACAAAGCCCTGCATGAACCCAAGGACGCCCGTGGCCTGAAGTTCCGTGTGCAGGCCTCCAGCGTACTCGAGGAACAGTTCAAGGCGATCCGCGCCAACCCGCGCAAGATGAGCTTTGCCGAGGTGTACCAAGGCCTGCAGACCGGCACCGTGAATGGCACCGAGAACACCTGGTCCAACTATGAAAGCCAGAAGGTCAACGAGGTGCAGAAGTACTTCACCGAGTCCAACCACGGCCTGATCGACTACATGGTGATCACCAACGCCAAGTTCTGGAACGGCCTGCCGCCGGATGTGCGCACCACCCTGGACCAGATCATGGTCGAAGTCACCGTGGAGGTGAACAAGCAGGCCGAAGCGCTGAACCAGTCGGCCCGGCAGAAGATCATCGACGCCAAGACCAGCGAAATCATCGAACTGACCCCGGAGCAACGCCAGCTGTGGCGCGAAGCCATGCGCCCGGTGTGGCAGAAGTTCGAGGGTGAGATTGGCGCCGACCTGATCAAGGCAGCGGACGCCTCTAACCAGTAATCGTGGGTTGTATCGGGACCCTATGTGGGAGCGGGCTTGCTCGCGAATGCAGTCTTTCAGTTGATGCATTCGGTAACTGACACACCGTATTCGCGAGCAAGCCCGCTCCCACATATTGACCCGGTTTCGACCCTGAGCCTTGCACCTACCTATCTCTGCTTCGCGAGGTTTTGCCATGCAAACGCTAAGGCGCGTCTGGGAGCACCTGGAGGAAGGTTTCATTGCCTTCCTGCTGGCCGCCATGACCCTGGTGACATTCGTCTACGTCATGCTCAACAACATCTACACGCTGTTTTTTGCTCTGTCTGACAAGTGGGCATGGAGCAGCAGCTTTTTCGGTGCCCTGGGCGACCACACCATGACCTGGGCCCAGGACATGACCTGGAGCGTGGCGCTGACCAAGGCCATGTTCGGCTGGCTGATTTTCTTTGGCATCTCTTACGGCGTGCGCACCGCCGGCCACCTCGGTGTGGACGCGTTGGTCAAACTGACCAAACGCCCGGTGCAACGCCTGCTCGGCATGCTCGCGTGTGTGTGCTGCCTGGCCTACGCCGGATTGTTCATGGTCGCCAGCTACAAGTGGGTGAGTGCCGTGATGACCGCGCATATCGGCGCCGAAGACCTCGACCAATACGGCGTGGACGTGGGCGATATCGTGATCATCGTGCCCATCGGTTTTGCCCTGGTGTTTATCCGCTACCTGGAAATTTTCTACCGCATCTTTACCCACCGTCAGGTCGGGTTGGGGCTGGCCGACGAGGCCGGAGAGGCCAGCAAGTTGGCCGGCAGCCATGAGGAGCGTCACTGATGGCCGTGCTCTGTCTGTTTTTGCTGTTGTTCGTGTTCATGTTCCTCGGCGTGCCAATCGCGATTTCCCTGGGGCTGTCCGGCGCGGTGTCGATCCTGATGTTCAGCCAGGACTCGGTGAGTTCGCTGGCCATCAAGTTGTTCGAAACCTCCGACGCCTACACCTTCCTGGCGATTCCATTCTTCCTGCTCTCCGGTGCGTTCATGACCACTGGCGGTGTGGCGCAGCGGCTGATCGACTTCGCCAATGCCTGTGTCGGGCATATCCGCGGCGGCCTGGCAATTGCGGCCGTGCTGGCGTGCATGCTGTTTGCGGCGCTGTCCGGGTCATCACCGGCGACGGTGGCGGCAGTCGGCTCGATTGCGGTGGCGGGGATGGTGCGTTCCGGTTACCCGAAGGAATTCGGCGCGGGGATCATCTGCAACGCCGGCACCTTGGGCATCCTGATCCCGCCGTCGATCGTGATGGTGGTGTACTCGGCGGCCACTGAAACCTCGGTGGGCAAGCTGTTCATGGCCGGGGTGATTCCCGGGTTGCTGCTGGGGCTGATGCTGATGGTCGCGATCTACATCGTCGCGCGCATCAAGAAGTTGCCGGCGCAGCCACGTGCGACCTTCCGTGAGTGGCTGACCTGCGCTCGCCGGGCATTCTGGGGCTTGCTGCTGCTGGTGATCATCCTGGGCGGTATCTACAGCGGCATGTTCACGCCGACCGAAGCAGCGGCGGTGGCGGCGGTGTATTCGGCATTTGTCGCGTTGTTTGTCTACAAGGACATGAAACTGCGCGATTGCCCCAAGGTGCTGCTGGAATCCGGGCGCCTGGCGATCATGCTGATGTTTATCATCGCCAACGCCATGCTCTTCGCCCATGTACTGACCACCGAACAGATCCCGCAGGAAATCACCGCCTGGGTGATCTCCGAAGGCCTCACGCCGATCGGCTTTTTGATCATGGTCAACGTGGTGTTGCTGGTGGCCGGCAGCTTTATGGAGCCGTCCGCGATTGTGCTGATCCTGGCGCCGATCTTCTTCCCCATCGCGATGAAGCTGGGTATCGACCCGATTCACCTGGGGATTGTGATGGTGGTAAACATGGAAATCGGCCTGGTACACCCGCCGGTAGGGCTGAACTTGTTTGTGACCTCGGCGGTGACCGGTTTGACGCTCGGGCAGACGATTCGCGCGGCGTTGCCGTGGCTGATGATCCTGTTGGTGTTTTTGATCATGGTCACGTACTTGCCGTTTATCTCGCTGGCGCTGCCGCACTGGCTGGGGATGTAGCCACCTGACGCTTATCGAGTCCATCGGCCGCGCTTTGCGCCGATGGATTTTGTGTTATCGACCCTTGAAGCGAATTTCCCGATAGCGCGGTACTGTGAGATGCCAGGCAATATTGCCGCGCCATTGGCTATGCAGGGCTTGGGCACAGACCTGAGCCTGCTCCCGCGCGCGCTCGTCATAGCCCAGCGTGGCCAGGCGCGAGGGGAGCAAAGCTTGGGCACTTGCGAAGCGTTTGGCCCACCTTTCTATACGTCGGGCCACCTCCTGCGAGGCTTGCTCGGGCGTATGGCCCTGTGTATGTATCAGGTGCGTCAGGAGGTTGTAGATATCGTCATCGGGGTTTTCCATGATTGGAAAAGACAACACGTCATTGACTGCCTTAAACAGATTCAGGGCCAGGCTGCGCAGCTCCTGCCAGGGCTGGCTGTAATACAAGGACGACGACAGTTGAATGTTTTGTGCCAGGTAAATGAACTCGAGGCACACCTGAAAGCCACCCGCGTTTTGCCACAGGTTTTCGTAGCCCTCTATGGGCGGCTGGGTGTGATGACGTCGGTGCATCAGTGCCGTGGTGCACGGTGCCAGGTAAGCCAGATACTGCTCACCCACGCGTTGCTTCCAAAGGGGCGGCATCAAACGCGATGCGCGCCGGATGATATCCGCCAGCCCACGGGTCAGCGGGCTGCGGCTCTGTGTGTTTGATGTAAAAGCGCCCGTGTGGACCTCGCGAATCAGTCGCTCCAGAGTCTGTGGATCTTTGCAGTCTTCGTCGGCCAGATCATCCTGACAACTGAACCAACCTACCAGATCGGAAAGGATCAGCAGCATTTCAAGGGGGGCGTCACTCCACATGTAGCCTGCATAGGTGCCGGGAATATAGATGTCCAGTTGGTGGGCGGCATGGGCGGAGTCTTCCAACCCCATTGCCTTGAGCCACTGGCGGGTATGCTGTTGGGCCTGCTCGGTAAAAGGACTCAGGGGATAAATGGCCGTTTCCAGCCAAAGAGGCAGGTGGAAGGGCGCAAGGCGTTGCTCTGTTTCCCCGATGGCTGACAATGGCGCAACGGAGGGTAGGGCGTCGGCCCATGTCGCCATCTCGACTAACCCATGACGCTCGACGATGGTGTGGAACCATGCCGTGAAAGTGTCGGGCGCGTTAGTCAATTCTTCTTGCAGGTCCAGGGGATGTACCCAGCGCCACGCCTTGGCTTCGTCTGGTGCCGGGGTGGGGTCCGTCAGGTTCACACCGACAAGCACATGATCATATTCAAATTCAGTCAGCTCACCCGGCACCTGTGCCTTGTAGATGAAGGTGAAGCGCTCGGTCAGCTCACAGGTCAGCCCCATTTCTTCCATGAGGCGGCGTTTTCCCGCGTCGAGGGTTTTCTCGCCCAGTCGCGGGTGACCGCAGCACGTGTTACTCCATAGGCCGGGGGAGTGATATTTGCCATCGGCTCTTTGTTGCATCAGCAAGCGAGCGCGCCCATCAAAGATGAAGATCGAGAAGGCACGGTGCAGCAAGCCTTTTTGGTGAGCGTACAGTTTCTCGGCGATGCCAATCTGCCGGTCGTTGGTGTCAACCACTATCAGTAGCTCTTGCATCGGGCAGCGCTCTGCGGGGGGGGGGGTAGATGACTTATAGCTTGAGAGGCGCGTTTTTGTTATTCGTGTTTGGTTTCAGTGTGTTGGTTTTTATTAGTAAATGCATTTTTATGCCTGTTTGGAAGCTAAATAGCGTTGAAAAGTTATTAGAGATAGGTGGTGGTTTCAAGCACGGCTGCTAGTGTTGATTTATTCACACTGTTACTGACGTAAAGCCGTGGCCTGTTGTGTGTTGATGGTCTTTTACGCATAAAAAAACGCTGTGTAAAAGTGAGAAGAAACGCTCTCAAACCGTCAAGCCTTGAGGTAATAAAAATGGCCCCTTCCTGCTCGTCCTTTAATGAAGCGTGGTACGCCAGTGCCAAAATCCGGTGGTCTGAACCTTTCAAGTATCAGGAGCGCGCCCCTGGGAAACGGGTGAGAACCGAACTTGCTTGGGCACTTGCTGCGTTGTACGACTTACCCGCTGCCCAGGTACATTTACTCTGCATTGCCATTGAGCAAATGAACCTGTCGTCATTGATACATGACGATATAATTGATGGTGATGATTTACGTCGTGGAATACCAACCGTATGGCGTCAATACGGTATGGATGTCGCCTTGGTTTCTGGGATGTACGGTTACCTCGAGGGTCTCCACACCCTGGCGCAACTCAATAATTTGAATGTTTTGCGCGCAGGCGTAGAAAGTCTTGAGTGCCTGCATATCGGGCAATTCCTTGACGCCAAAGTGAGTAATGGTGAGGTATTACCCACCCTGGAAGAGTACGGGTGTATTGCTCAGGCCAATACCAGTTGTTTTTTTGTGTTTCTGTTAAAGGCCTGCCAGTGTCTAAAAGCATTGGACACAGAGACTTATTACCTACTGGAGTCTCTGCTGCGCTTGTTAGGTGTCTATTATCGCTATGTTAATGACTACTGCGATATCAACCATATTCCGCATTTTGAAAAGAAAGGCTTTGCAAGGGATCTGGAGGGGGGGCCTAAGTCATTTTTGATGATTTTGGCGGGTCAGGCCTTGGTAAAGGGGCCGCTAACGTCAGACCAGAAAAAACACATCATTCGAGGGTTCGGGGAGGCAGGGGTATTCGAGGCCGCTTTGGCATTGATGGAGCAAACCTTTGGGCAGCTTTTGTGCGATCTGGATGCTATAAAACAGCGTAATGGCAAAATTACCGCGCTGGCGGTTTTTTTGAGCGACATCCATTTCCAGCCTGGGCCGGATGACAATTATTACGAGCGCGTCCTCGCCTAGCCGCCGCACTGGCTGGGGATGTAACACGGTCTAAAATGTGGGAGCAGGCAAGCCAGCTCCCACCTTTGATTTTTGTCAGGCCTTAGTTATCCATCGCATTCAAGATCGCGTAAGCCAACTTCACCCGCTCGGCATTCGGGTAATTGCGGTTAGCCAGAATCACCACACCCATGTCCTTGCTCGGGACATACGCCACATACGCACCAAAACCGCCGGTTGAGCCGGTTTTGTTGTACAGCACGTTGGCCGGTTGTGCCTGTGCCGGTGTCAGCCAACTGACCTTGTGCGGCTGCATCGCCATTTCGGTCGAGTTGCCATCCAGCAAGGCCTGCAGCTTGATCGGGTAGGGGTAGCGCTCCCAACCCAGGCCCTGGGTCATGCCATTGACCGTGTAGTAACCCGCGTGAGTGGTGGCGATCGCTTGTTGCAGCGGCTTTTCCAGGGTTTCGGGGTGCATGTTCGCGATCACATAACGGGCGAGGTCCTGGGTGCTGGTCTTGATGCCGTAGGCTTCGCTGTCGAGTGCGCCGGGGGTGACACGTACCGGCTTCTGCTGCTTGTCGTAACCTTGGGCATAGTGCTCGGATTTACCCGAGGGCACGCTCACATGGGTATTGCTCAAACCCAGCTTGGGCAGCAGGTTTTTTTCCATGGCCACGTTGAACGGCTGTCCCAGGCTTTGCGCCGCGAGGTAGCCGAACAAGCCAATGCTGGGGTTCGAGTACAGGCGTTGTTCACCTGGCGCGTAAGCCGGTTTCCACTGTTGGAAGTAGCCGAGCATGCCTTGGGCGTTGTCGGCCGCCTGCGGAAACTGCAGCGGCAAGCCACCGGGCGTGTAGGTCGCCAGTTGCAGCAGGCTGATGTGGTCGAATACGCCACCGGCCAGGGCAGGCAGGTGCTGGCTGGCGGTGTCCGAGAGCTTGAGTTTACCGGTGGCCTGGGCGTAGGCACCGAGGGTGGCGGTGAAGGTCTTGCTCACCGAGCCCACTTCAAACAAGGTGTTTTCGTTAACGGGCTGCTGTGTTTCCTTGGACGCTACACCGTAGTTAAAGTATTGCACCTTGCCGTTGTTCACCACCGCGACCGACAGGCCGGGAATGCCTTGTTGCTGCATCAGCGGCGCAACGTGGCTGTCGACAACGGAGCGCAAGTCGGCAGCGGCCATGCAACTTCCAGAAACAATAAATAGGGCCGATATCAGTGTTTTTTGTAAGATTTGGTTCATGGTGATTCGCTTCCATGTAAAGGATGTGCTGACGATAAAGGCCTGCGCAGGCGGGGCAAATCTAGGTGGATTTTGTTCGCTGGGCAAACGATGATATCTCGCATCAGCCATTAGAAAAATTAGGGTTAGGCATGTTGCGCTCCCATCTCCCCCTCAACGCCCTGCGCGCATTCGAGGCTTCGGCCCGGCATTTGAGCTTTACCCGCGCCGCCATCGAGCTGTGCGTGACCCAGGCAGCGGTCAGTCACCAGGTCAAAAGCCTGGAGGCGCAACTGAATGTCACCTTGTTCAAGCGCCTGCCACGCGGCCTGATGCTGACCCGCGAAGGCGAAACCCTGCTGCCGGTCGTGCGTGAATCGTTCGACCGTATTGCGCTTACCTTAGGCCAGTTCGAAGGTGGCCATTACCGTGAAGTGCTCACCGTCGGGGCGGTGGGCACCTTCGCCGTCGGCTGGTTGCTGCCGCGCTTGCCGGATTTTCAAAGTCGCTATCCGTTTATCGACCTGCGCCTGTCGACCCACAACAACCGCGTCGACGTCGCCGCCGAAGGCCTCGACTACGCGATCCGCTTCGGCGCCGGTGCCTGGCATGGTACCGAGGCGTGCCAACTGCTCGAAGCGCCGTTGACCGTGCTGTGCGTGCCGCAGATTGCCGAGCAATTGCACACCCCGGACGACGTGCTCAAGCACACATTGCTGCGCTCTTACCGCGCCGATGAATGGAACCTGTGGTTCCAGGCGGCCGGGCTGCCGGCCGATACGCTGGTGCCGCGCAGCATCGTGTTCGACTCGTCCCTGGCGATGATGGAGGCCGCGCAGCAAGGCATCGGCGTGGCGTTGGCACCGGCGATGATGTTCTCGCGGCAATTGGAGAGCGATGTGATTCGCCAGCCGTTCACCGTGGGCATCAGCACCGGCAGTTATTGGCTGACGCGTTTGCAATCGCGGCCAGAAACCTCGGCCATGGCCGCGTTCAAAAGCTGGTTGAAAGCGCACACCGCTCAGGCTTGAAGGTTTTACTCTTGAAACAAAATGAAACATTTGTGCCGGGGCTGACCTCTACCGTACCCCGTACCGAGTGCTTCCATGAAAATCCCGCGCCCCTCTGCCCGCATGCCCCACCTTGTCCAACTGCGCAACCTGAAGATGGCCCGCTCGGCCCATGCCTATGTGCGCGGCAGCACGGTGCAGTTTTACGAGTGGCTGCACAGCCAGCCCGGTCGCCGCTTGCCCCATGGCCCGGCGATCTGGATCTGCGGCGATTGCCACGCGGGCAACCTCGGCCCTACAGGCGATACCAAGGGCCGTATCGACATGCATATCCGCGACCTCGACCAAACCGTGATCGGCAACCCGGCCCACGACCTGGTGCGCCTGGCGCTGTCGTTGGCCACCGCCGCACGCGGCTCGGACTTGCCGGGCGTGACCACCGCACGCATGCTCGAAGAAATGATGGTGGGGTACGAGCAAGCCTTTAAAGACAAGCCCGATGAAGCGCCGCCGCGTCCATCCCAGGTCAAGGCCGGCATGCGCAGTGCGGTGGAGCGCACCTGGAAAAACCTGGCGCGTGAACGCATTGAGAGTGCGCGGCCAACCATTCCGCTGGGCAAGCATTTCTGGTCATTGTCACGGGCTGAAAAGAGCGCGCTGGAGAGCGTCTGCGCCTCGGATGAAATCCATCAGTTGGTGACCTCGCTCAAAGGTCGCCCAAAAGATGCCAAGGTCCAATTGCTCGATTCGGCCTATTGGGTCAAAGGCTGCAGCTCCCTCGGCTTGCTGCGTTATGCAGCCTTGTTGGGTGTGGGCGACAAGGACGACCAGGAATATTGCCTGATCGACATCAAGGAAGCCGTCGGCGCCGCCGCGCCCCGGGCGGCACGCGCGAAGATGCCACGCGACAATGGCCGGCGCGTAGTGGAAGGCGCCCGCCAGCTGTCACCGGGCCTGGGCGAGCGCATGCTGGCCACGCGTTTTCTCGATCACGGTTTCTTCATCCGTGAACTGCTGCCTCAAGACATGAAACTGGAACTCGATGAGCTGAGCGAGATCGACGCCATGCACGCCGCCGGTTATCTGGCCCGCGTGGTCGGTATCGCCCATGCCCGGCAGATGGACCGCGATACGCGCAAGGATTGGATGGCGGTGTTGCAGGAAAATCGCTCTAAACAACTGGATGCGCCGTCGTGGTTATGGACCAGTGTGGTGCAGTTGGTGGGCAGCCATGAGCAGGGGTATCTCAACCATTGTCGGCGGTATGCGTTGGAGCACTAAAAGAAGTGCATGAAAGATGCGGCTATTTATGACGTTAAGAAAATTCCGCTATTGCTTAGGAATTTTCCTAGTTGACTAGTCGCAATCTTGAGAGTGTCAAGTGAATGTATGTTGCCACTTGTCGGAAAGATAACGTGTCAGAGCCACGCATATTCATTTCATTCGCATATTTATCAATAAGTTAGTTATTGATTTGTGATGGTTTTATGATTTGACGGAATGTTGGCATATTCAAGGTTCGATGATAGCTTCCCGCCTTCAATTATCGACGGATCGAATATGCACTTGTCCTCGCCATGGATTCGGCCATTACTGTGCCTGACAGTGTTGTGCCTCTGCGCCCACAACAGCGCCTTCGCTGCGACTAATCCAGGTGATCAGGACCTGATTCGTGACCGGCAGAACCGCCTGCTGGAAGAACAGCAGCGGCGTCTTGAAGAACTCAAGGACCTGCCCGGCAAAGAGCTGAAACCGGTGGCTCCCGCCACCCCGGTTGATACCCGTTGCTTCCCCATTCAGCACATCGAACTCAAGGGCGCCGACACCTTGTCTGTCGATGAGCGCGAGCGCCTGGTCAAGCTCTACGTCAATCAGTGCCTGGGCGTTTCCCAGCTGAATGAATTGCTCAAGCGCGTGACCGACTATTACATCGACAAAGGTCTGGTCACCAGCCGCGCCTACTTGCCGCAACAAGACCTGTCCAGCGGTCGTCTGCAAGTATTGGTGGTGGAAGGCAAGCTGGAGGGGGTTAAAGGCGCTGACAACAGCAAGCTGTCCGAGCGTGAACTGGCCATGGCGTTTCCCGGCCACACCGGCGACTTGCTCAACTTGCGAGAAGTTGAACAAGCCATCGATCAGCTCAACCGTTTGCCATCCAACCAGGCACAAATGGAACTGGCGCCCGGCAGCGAAGTGGGCGGCAGCACGGTGTTGGTCAAGAACAACCCGCAGAAACCCTGGCGTGCCAGCCTGTCGCGCAATAACGATGGGCAGCGCAGCACTGGCGAGCAGCAGTGGGGCACCGGCTTTGAATGGGACAGCCCACTCGGCCTGGCAGATCAACTGGTGCTGCGCGGCGGCCATGACGCGATCAGCGACCATCAAAAAACCTCTAAAAACGCCATGCTCTACTACAACGTGCCGTGGGGTTGGTGGAACTTCAGCTACAGCTACAACCAGAGCGATTACCGCTCGGTGGCCCAGGGCGATGGCTTTGATTTCAAGCAAACCGGCGACAGCCAAAACCACCAGTTGCGCGCCGAGCGGGTGATCCACCGCGACGCCCTGAGCAAAACCTCGGTGAACGTGGGCCTGGCCCATCTGCGCACCAACAACTACATCAACGACAGCCACCTCAAAGAGAGCAGCAATCGCCTCAGTGAGTTGCAAGTGGGCATCAACCACGGGCGCCGCATTGGCAGCGCCTTCGTCAACCTCGACGTCGGCATGCAGAACGGCACCGGCGCGTTCGACGCCCAGGGCAATCACAACCCTGGCCCGGGCGTGCCGGATGCGCGCTACCGCAAATACACCGCCACGGTCAGCTACCTGCAACCGTTCAGGCTGTGGGGCGAGTCTTTCAGTTTTACCAGCCTGGCCACCGGCCAACGCAGCGAAGACGTGCTATTCAGCCCGCAGCGCATGAGCCTGGGCGGTTCTTCGTCGGTACGCGGTTACAAAGACCAGCAACTCAACGGTGACAGCGGCGGCTACTGGCGCAACGACCTGCGCTGGAGCCGCCCGGTGACGCTGGAGTGGCTGCGCCCAGTGTTTGGCGAGTACGGCGCCAGTGTCGGTTATGACCAGGGCGTGATTCGCAATGCGCGCTACAACGGCGAGGTACACGGCCGGGTCTCGAGCAACTCGCTGGAGCTGTTTGCCCGTGGCCAATACGTGAGCACCAGCGTGACCTTTGCCCACTCGCTGGAACGACCGGCCACGCTGCTTGAGCGCGAAGCGCCGATCTACTTCCGCATGGATTTTTTCCTCTAATTCAACGCCCCGTTGCATCGAGAATTTGAAATGGATGTTCGCCAGTTTGCCTTCCTTGTTCGCCAGCCTTCGGCTGCCCTGAAAAGCCGTGACGCGTTCCTGGGCCTGCCCAAACGTGGCCTGGCCCTGATCCTGGCCAATGCGCTGTTCTGGCAGCCATTGCTGGCCCAGGCCGAAGGCATTGTGGTCAGCGCACCGGGCACCAGCGTCGGCCAGGCCGGCAACGGCGTGCCGGTGGTGAACATCGCCGCGCCCAATGGCAGTGGCTTGTCCCACAACCAGTTCAAGGACTACAACGTCGGCGCCAATGGCGTGATCCTCAACAACGCCACCGCCATCACGCAGTCAACCCAGTTGGGCGGGATCATCCTCGGCAACCCCAACCTGCAGGGCCGCGCGGCCAATATCATCCTCAACGAAGTCAACGGCGGCAGCCCCAGCCAGTTGCGGGGCTACACCGAAGTGGCGGGGCAGTCGGCCAAGGTCATCGTGGCCAACCCTTACGGCATCACTTGCAGCGGCTGCGGGTTCATCAATACGCCGAATGTGACCCTCACCACCGGCAAACCGGTGCTCGACAACGGCCGCCTGGACCGTTACCAGGTCGATGGCGGCGCCGTGACCATCGACGGCCAGGGTTTGAACGCCAGCAACGTGGATCGCTTCGAAATCATCACCCGCTCAGCCAGGATCAATGCCCAGATCAACGCGCGTAACTTGACCGTGGTTGCCGGGCGCAACGACGTTAACGCCCAGACCTTGAATGCGACGGCACGTGCCGATGACGGCAGCGCCAAGCCCGAATTGGCGATCGACTCGTCGGCATTGGGCGGCATGTACGCCGGTGCGATCAAACTGGTGGGCACCGAAGCCGGTGTGGGCGTGAAGCTCGACGGCACCCTGGCGGCCAGTGGCGGCGATATTCAGCTGGATGCCAACGGCCACTTGAGCCTGGCGCAGACAGCGGCCACCGGCAACATCAACGTCACCGTGCAGAGCGTCAACCTCACCGACAAGGTTTACGCCGGTAACAACGTGCAGGTCACCAGCGCCCAGGCGCTGGTCAACCAGAAGAGCCTCGCCGCCCGCGACAGCATCACCCTGGCCAGCAATGGCCAGGTCACCAACAACGGGATCATCGAAGCGGGCGTCAACGCCGATGAAACGCGCAATGCCAACGGCGATGTCAGCGTGTCTGCGGGCAGCCTTAAAAATACCCAAAGCGTGGTCGCCAGCCGCACCCTGACAGTGACGGCTGCACACAACCTCGACAACCAGAACGCGACCTTGAGCGGCGCGACCGCAGTGGTCAACGCTGGCCAAGTGGATAACCGTGGCGGTCGCGTGCTGGGCACGGCATCGCTGAAGGTCAATGCCACGGGCCTGGATAACCGCACCGGTGGTGTGTTGCACAGCGACAACAGCACCGACGTCACTGCGGCCACCCTGCAAAACCAGAACGGCCGCGTGATCGGCCTCAATTCCCTGACGCTGATTGCCGGGCAAGTGGGCAATGACAACGGCCTGCTGGCCAGCCAGCAACAGGCCCATGTAACTGCCGGCCTACTGAGCAACCAGGCAGGCGAAATCTCCGCCAACCAAACCAGCGTTACCGCCACCACCCTGGATAACCGCGCCGGCAAACTGCTGGGTGCCAACCTCAATGTGCTCGCCAGCGGCGCAATCGACAACCGCCTGGGGATCTTCTCGGCCACCAGCCTGCTGACCCTGCAAGCCTCCAGCCTGGACAACAGCGGCCAAGGCACCGTTGCCAGCCAGGGCAACCTGACCGCGAACATCACCGGGCTGTTCGATAACCACAATCAAGGCAACCTGGTCAGCCAGGGCGCCCAACAGGTCAGCGTCGGCCAACTCAACAACGCCCAGGCCGGGCTGGTATCGAGTAAAAACACCCTGGTATTGCACGGCGATACCCTGGCCAACCAGGGCGGCCTGGTGATTGCCGACGGGGCGATGACCCTCACCGGCGGCAGCGTCGACAACAGCCAGCAAGGCGTGATCAGCAGCAAGGCCAATACCCGCGTCGAACTCGCCAGCCTCAACAACAGCACTGGTGGCCGACTGAGCAGCGACGGCGGCCTGAGCCTCAGCGCCAGTCAAATCGAAAACGGTGCCGGGCGGATCAGCGCCAAGGGCGACCTGCTGGCAACCGTCGGGGTGCTCAACCAACAAGCCGGCGAATTGGTCAGCGAAGGCGTGCTGAGTTTTACCGGCACCGCCCTGGATAACCGCAACGGCGGCCTCATCGCTGCCACCCGTGGCGTCGACCTGTACAGCCCGAGCATTCTCAACCAGCAAGGTGAAATCTCCAGCCAGGCCCGCGTGCGGCTGGGTGCCGATCAACTTACCAACAGTGGCGGCAAGGTCATTGGTGACGGCGGCCTGGTGCTCACCGTGCAGCGCTTGCTCAACCAGAACAAAGGCCTGTTGGCGGCGCGCCAAGGCCTGGAATTGAACGGCGCGCAACTGGACAACAGCCTGGGCGGCCGCGTGATCAGCCAAACGGGCGTGAACATCAACCTGAGCGGCGATCTGCTTAACCAAGGGCAGGGCGTGTTACTCAGTGACGGCGCGTTAACCCTCAATGCCGGCACCCTGAACAACAGCCAGGCCGGTGTAATCAGCGCCAAACAACAGCTTGACCTGCGCAGTGCGGGCCTTAACAACAGCCAGCGCGGCAGTATCAGCAGTGACGCCGGAATCCTGCTTAAAACCGTGCAACTGGACAACAGCCAGCAAGGTTCGATCTTCGCCAAGTCCGCGCTGCAGGCAAACCTTACCGGGCTGGACCAGCATGACCGCGGTGAACTGGTCAGCAATACCGCCATCGACCTGGACCTGAACCACGGGCAACTGATCAACCGTGACCACGGCCTGATTGCCACGCCCGGCCAATTACTGCTGCGCAACCTCGGCAGCGTCGACAACAGCCAGGGCGGCGAGCTTTCCAGCACGCAATCCTTTGCGGTGGTGGCCGACACGCTGAACAACCGTGGCGGCAAAGTCATCAGTGGCGACAGCTTGCAGGTGCGCATCGCCCAGGCGCTGGATAACAGCGTCGAAGGCGTGGTGTCGGCCAAGAACCTCTTACAGGTGGCGGCGGGCAGCCTTGACAACCAGGCCGGTGGCGCGATTGCCAGCCGTGGCGCTGTGGACCTCAAGGTCGCTGGCGCCCTGGACAACCGTAATCAGGGCCTGATCAGCGCGGCGACCACGCTGGATGCAACGGCGGGCGCATTGAACAACAGCGACAAAGGCCGGCTCTCGGCCGGCACTCGCCAAACCCTCAGCACCGGCGCGCTGGATAACAGCCAGGGCGGGCAACTGGTCAGCGATGGCAGCTTCACACTGACTGCGGCCGATGTGAGCAACCGCAACGGCGTGATCGGCAGCCAGCAGGCCTTGAGCCTGAACGTCGCCAACCTCGACAACACGGCGGGCCTGATCAACAGCCAGGGCGACCTCAGCTTGGCGGGGCAGCGTGTGGACTCGAGCCTTGGCGGTGAAATCTCGGCCAAGGGCAACCTGCAACTGGTGGTGCAACAGCTGATCCAGCGCCAGGGCCGCCTGATCGGCGAGCGCGCTGTGGCGCTCGACCTGCAAGGCGGCGACCTCGACAACAGCGCCGGCCTGATCAGCGCCAAAGGGCCGCTGAGCTTTGCGCGCCTGGCCAACCTCACCAACCGCGATCAAGGCGAAATCTCCAGCAATATAGGGTTCAGCGTAGCGGCCCAGCGTATCGACAACAGTGATCGCGGGGTCATCCTCAGTACCGATCAACTGCGCGTTGAGGCGAACACCCTGATCAACGCCAACAAAGGCCTGATCTCCGGCTGGAACGGTTTGACCGTGGCCGGCGGCAGCCTCGACAACAGCGCCGAAGGCACGCTGTCGAGCAAAAACGGCAGCCTGCAAGTCAACCTCAGCGGCGGCCTCGATAACCACGCGGCGGGCGCTCTGGTGAGCCAGGGTCTGCAAACCCTCAGCGCGGCGAGCCTCAACAACGCCCAAGGCATCATCTCCAGTCAGGGCGATGTGGGCCTGAGCATTGCCGGGCGCCTGGATAACAGCAATAACGGCTTGATTTCTTCCAGCCAATCGCTGGGCTTCAACCACGCCCAAAGCCAGATCCTCAACCGTGGCGGCCAGATCAGCGCGGCCAACATCAACCTGATCGGCCAGAGCCTGGACAACAGCGCCGGCCAACTGATCAGCCAGGGCGCCCTGCAAGGCACCCTCAGCGGTGCACTGATCAACGCCAACAATGCGCGCCTGGCCAGTGGCGGCGCGTTGCTGCTGAACGCCGCCAGCCTCGACAACCGTGGCGGCCAACTGGTCAGCCAAAACCGGCTTGACCTGACGCTCGCCAGCGGCGATTTGAACAACAGTGGCAAAGGCACCCTCGCCAGCCAGCAGGACCTGCTGATCAAACTGCTGGCCGGTGACGTCAACAACCAGCAAGACGGCCTGATCTACAGCCAGAAGGGCAAGCTTGAGCTTGCCGCACGCACCCTCGATAACCAGCAGGGCACCTTACAAAGCCAGACCGACAACTTGCTGCGTCTGAGCGGCGCCCTCAACAACCAGGGCGGCCGAGTCGACAGCCTCAGCGGCAACCTGGACCTGAACGCGGCCAACGTGGCCAACACCAACGGCGGCATCCTCAACAGCGGCAAAGGCTGGATCAAACTGGTCAGTGGCTTGTTCGACAACGGCGGCGGCATCACCCAGGCGCAATCGCTGGATATCGACGCCAAGGGCGGTGTGCTCAACCAACTGGGGCACCTGTCGGCGCTGGGCGGTGAAAACCGCATTGTCACCAGCAGCCTGAACAACCAGGGCGGCGGCGTGTATGCCAACACCTTGCTCAAGGTCACGGCCGCAGACTTCGATAACCAGGGCACGGCGGCCAATAATGGCGGCAAGGTCGGCGCCCGCAACATAGACTTCGGCCTCACCGGCACCTTGAGCAACCGCTTCGGCCTGATCGAAAGCGACGACACCCTGCGCCTTGCCGCGCAAACCCTCAACAACGCCGGTGGCAACCTACGCGCCATGGGCCGCGCGGGCAACACCGATATCAACGTGTCGGGGCTGTTCGATAACCGCTCCGGCGCGCTGGAAAGTGCCAACGAAAATCTCAACCTGCAAGCCGGCAACCTCGACAACAACGGTGGCCGTATCGTGCACACCGGCAGCGGCAAATTCGACCTGACGTCTGATCAAGTCACCCGTGCCGGCGGCAGCTTTGTCACCAACGGCCAGTTAAACATCAAGGCAGCGAGCTGGACCAACAGCAGCGTGATCCAGGCCGGGCGCTTGAACCTCGATATCGGCCAATTCACCCAGACCGCCAGCGGCCAGTTGTTGGGCGCACAAAGCCTGACCGGCACCGGCGACACTTGGACCAACGACGGCCTGCTGGCGAGTGACGGCAGCCTCAACCTCACGCTCAGCGGCGGCTACAGCGGCAACGGCCGGGTCAGCAGCCTCGGCGCCATGACCCTCACCAGCGCCAGCATGGGCCTGGGCGAAAACGCCCGCATTGCCGGCGGCGCGGTCACCCAGGTCAACAGCAGCACCCTGACCAACCACGGGCGCCTGACCGCCCTCGGCGACCTCACGGTAAACGCCACCACCCTGAACAACTACGGGACGTTGGGCGGCGCGGAAAAAGTCCGCCTCAACGCCACCCACCTGCTCAACGACAGGGGCCTGCTGTTCAGCGGCAACGACATGACCTTGCGCGCCAACGATGTGCGCAACAACTACGGCGACGTCTACAGCCTCGGCGGCCTGGACATTGCCCGCGACGATGCGGGTGCGCGCAGCAGCCTGATCGAAAACGTCTCCGGCAGCCTGGAAAGCGCCGGCAACATGCGCCTGCTGGCCGACACTTTGAGCAACCGCCGCGACCAGTTCAGCACGCAAAAGAAACTGGTCTCGGGCAACCTCGATATCTATTCCAACGACTTCTGCAAAGGCAAAGGCTGCGAGCTGTACTTCACCTCCGTAGAGAAATACGAAGACGTGCTGGTCGGCAGCTCGGCCTCGGCGTTCATCAACGCCGGTGGGGACCTGACCGTCGGCAGCCAGACCTTCGATAACCTCTACAGCTCGGTGTCTGCCGCCAAAAACATCCTGATCAACACCGACGTGCTGACCAACCGTGGCGCGGCCGGCGGTGAAGAAGTGCACCTGAATTCGGGCTTTTATACCCGTGACCGCAGCTTCTACAACACCTTCATGGAGCGCCAGAACCAGTTCAACGTCTACAACAACCCCAACTCCGGCGACTACCGCCCAGGTGAGATGACCCTGGCCAAGATCATGGCCGGCATTGGTAACTTTTACGAAACCAGCACTTACGTAGTGCCGACCGCCGGCAGCGTCATTGCCCAGGCGGTGATTCAGGCGGCTGGCTCGGTGACGGTCAACGCCACGCAAAAAATCGACAACAGCGTGATTCGCCCCAACGCCACCGACATCAAGGCCCCGGCGCAAAACCACAACACCAACTCCGACGTGTTCGCCTCCACGGTGAAACCGGCGATTACCGCACAACTGCCGCCAGATCTGGCTCAGCGCCAGGTCAACCCGGCCACCTTGCCTGGCTTCAGCCTGCCCACCGGCCAGAACGGTCTGTTCCGCCTGAGCGGCCAACAGGCCAAGACGGACAGCGCCGCCAGCGCCTCCACTGGCACTGGAGACTTCAGCGTCGGCGGCCGCCAGATTGCCGACAGAGACCGCGAAAAACCGCTGGACTACAGCGCCGTGCAAGAGCGTGGTTTCAGCGTCGATGGCCAGCCACTCAGCGGCGCGGTCACCGGCCAAGGCCCGCTGAACCTGGACAGCCGCGCGCCGTCGGTAACCCGCGTGCAAGGGCTGCCGCAAATCGCCGCGGTCGACAATAGCCACAAATACCTGATCGAAACCAACCCGGCGCTCACCGACCTCAAGCAGTTCATGAGCTCCGATTACCTGCTGGGCAAACTGGGCTACAACCCTGATACCGCCTGGAAACGCCTGGGCGATGGTCTCTATGAGCAACGCCTGATCCGCGAAGCCGTGGTGGCCCGCACCGGCCAGCGCTACATCGATGGCATCGCCAGTGACGACGCGCTGTTCCGTTACCTGATGGACAACGCCATCAGCTACAAGGACTCGCTCAAGCTGCAACTCGGCGTGTCGCTGACCGCCGAGCAAGTCGCGGCGCTGACCCACGACATCGTGTGGATGGAAGAAGCCGAGGTCAACGGCCAAAAAGTCCTGACCCCAGTGCTCTACCTGGCCCAGGCCAACAACCGCCTGGCGCCCAACGGCGCACTGATCCAAGGCCAGGACGTGAGCCTGATCACCGGCGGCGACCTGCACAACAGCGGCACCCTGCGCGCCACCAACAACCTGAGCATGGTGGCCGGCAACATCGACAACAGCGGCCTGATGCAAGCCGGCAACCGCCTGGAAATGCTCGCCACCGACTCGATCCGCAACACCGGTGGCGGCATCATTAACGCCCGCGACATCAGCGCCACCGCCGTGACCGGCGACATCCTCAACGAGCGCACCGTCACCACCTTCAAGCAAGAAGGCGAGGGCTACCAACTGCGCAACGACGTGGCCAGCGACGCCTCGCGCTTCGAAGCCACCGACACCCTCAAGCTCAACGCCGGGCGCGATGTACTCAACGTCGGCAGCGACCTCAAGGCCGGTGGCAACGCCAGCGTGACCGCCGGGCGCGACGTGGTCATCGCCAGCCAGACCGAACAGGACGACTACGCCTACCAACGCCGCCGCGTCAAAGGCACCGAGCAAACCACCCTGCAATACGGCTCGAACGTGGACGTGGGCGGCAACCTCGCCATCGACGCCCGCCGCGACATCGCCGTGGTCGCCAGCACCGTCAGCGCCGCCAAAGACCTCAGCGTCAAAGCCGGCGAAAACCTGACCCTGGCCGCTGCCGCCAACGAACAACACGACTACTCCAAAGGCAAAAAAGGCGGCACCAAAACCACCACCCAACTCGACACCGTCACCCAACAAAGCGCCGAACTCAAAGCCGGCGGCGACCTCATCGCCATCGCCGGCACCGACCTGACCCTGGTCGCCAGCAAAATCAGCGCCGGCAACGAAGCCTACGTACACGCCGACAACGAACTGAGCCTGCTGGCCGCGCAAGACAGCAACTATTCGTTGTACGACATGAGCAAAAAGGGCGGTTGGGGCAGCAAGAAAACCCAGCGCGATGAAGTCACCCAGGTGACGAATGTGGGGAGTGAGATCAAGACCGGTGGCGACCTGACGTTGCAAAGCGGCGGGGACCAGAAGTATCAAGCGGCGAAGCTCGACAGTGGCGGGGATATTGCGATTGTCAGTGGTGGGGCGGTGACGTTTGAGGCGGTGAAGGATTTGCACGACGAGAGCCACACCAAGAGCAAGGGTGACCTCGCCTGGACTAGCTCCAAGGGCAAGGGCAACACCGACGAGACTCTACGCCAGACGCAGATGGTTGCAGAAGGCAACGTCGTGATTAAAGCCGTCGATGGCTTGAAGATTGATATCAAGCAGATCGATCAGAATACGGTTAGCCAGACGATTGATGCGATGGTTAAAGCCGACCCGCAGTTGGCTTGGCTGAAAGAGGCCGAGAAGCGCGGAGATGTGGATTGGCGCCAGGTTAAAGAGCTGCATGAAAGTTTCAAATATAGCAATTCAGGCTTAGGCGCAGGCGCGCAAATCATCATTGCAATCATCGTGACGTACTTCACGATGGGTGCCGCCAGCGGTGCAATTGCTGCTGCAGGGACGGGGACGTCGATGGCAGGGGCGACGGCTGCAGCCACCGCTACCTCTGCTGCGGGCTGGGCCAATGCTGCGGGCAGCGTCGTTCTCGGCGGCATGGCGAGTAACGGTGCAATCAGCACCATCAATAACCGTGGCAACCTGGGCGCTGTCTTGAAGGATGTAACTTCGAGCGATGCTATGAGGGGCTATGTGGTGTCCGGTGTCACTGCTGGCTTGACTGCTGGTGTTTATGACAAGTGGACCAGCACCCAGACCGGTACTTCCACCGCACTACCCAACACTGGCGCGGTAGCTACCACAAGTCCGTTGAGCACTTGGCAAGGTGTGGGGCAGTTCACGGCCAACCAAGCACTGCAAAACGGAACATCAGTCTTGGTGGATCGCGCGCTCGGAGGGGAAGCCCGTCTTGGGGACGCGTTGCAAAATAGCTTGGCTAATGCATTTGCAGCTTATGGATTTAACCTGGTCGGGGATGTTTCCAAGGGCCGGTTTACAGAGGGTGGCATTACCAAGATTGGGTTGCATGCCTTGATGGGCGGGTTGGCAGCAGAGGCTTCTGGAGGCGACTTCCGCACAGGCGCGCTGGCAGCTGGCGTAACTGAAGCATTGGTAGATAGCCTCGCCAAGAACTACGCCGCCATGCCCGATGACCAGAAGAAAGGTTTGCTGGTCATGAACTCGCAGTTGATTGGTGTGCTTGCGGCATCGGTACTAGATGGTGCTGATGCGAAAAGCCTGCAGACGGGGGCATGGGTAGCAGGCACTGCGACCCAGTACAACTATCTGAATCATCCAGAAGTAGATGATTTGGTGAAAGACTTAAAAGGATGTCGGGGGGCGGGAGATCCCGATGCATGTCGATCGAAGGTCACCGCGAAATATGACGGCTTCAGTGATACTAAAACCGGCAGACAGATGCTGGCTTGCGAGGATTACTCAAGCTGTAATGCGTTGCGAACGGATGTCGAAGGTGGTACGAAAGCACTCGACACCTATGACGTTAGCGGTGATCTGAATCCGAAGGAGAAGGAGATTGTTCAAGGCTTCATAGATAAAAATCAGGATGATCTACGCCTGACGGTGCAGAAAACGACCCAAGCTACGAATGCGGAAGTTGCTGGTATCGTTCTTTCGGGAGGGCTGGGGGCTGGCGCTAAGGTCGTAGCTGAGTCTGCTGGAGCAAAAAGTGCTCTGAACAAATCTTTGCTTGATGAATTATCTGCTAAGGGCGTGAAATTTACCCCTGAAAATGTTGTTGCAACGGCTCGAAGTCCTAGCGGACAGGTTCTTTTCTTAGAGACTGGAAACTCAAAAGCGGGGTTGCAACACATTATCGAGGAGCATGGTAGTCAGTTCGCTCAGATGGGAGTGTCGAATGCTCAGATTCCAGGGGTTGTAATGAAGGCAGTTTCTGAGGGTAAGCTCGTTGGTTATCAAGGCACCGGAGCTGGGCGGCCAATTTATGAGCTAACAGTTAACGGGCAGACGCAGCACATCGCTGTGACTGTGGGAGGAAACGGATTCATCGTCGGTGCGAATCCAAGGGGTAGTGTCAAGTGAAAGATATAAAGTTGATGGCGGATTATCAGTGTTATCCTCTTTGGAATATGTCCCCTGGTGAATATCGGGATATAGCTCCTAGCGAACTACCGATATCTGAAGAGCTCCAGGTTCGGCTATTAGAATGGGCTGCTACTTACGATGAAACATTGGATCCTGATTACCCGCCAAACTCGGGCTTCAAGAACGAAGGGTTAGAACGTAAGTTTAAGCTGGAGGGAGAGCTATTGGTCGAATGTTTGAGAAATGAGCTTGGTCCGGCTTACTCTGTTTTTATTAAAATTTAGTTGAAGTAAAAGCGGGCGGGATCCTAAGGGATCCCCACAAATTCCCCCTAAGCTCTGAGCTTGATGGCATACCTCATCGAAAAAGAGACCGATTTATTTAAGCAACAAAGAACCTCGGAAAACTAAATAAAAGAAGCGGGTTGCTTTTGCACTTTCTTGTTAGGTCGCCAAACCTGATCGCCATATGGGCGACGGGCCGGACTACAAGCCCCGCGCCCAACCCCCCGCAAGGCATCAAAGTCTTGGCCACGCACAACGCTTCACGTATTCGTCCCCGCGGCCGATACCCTGGCGATGATTAAACGCATCAAAGAACCCGCGCCGGCCAATCGCCGGCGCTCTCAACTCGCTCTACCGTCACACCACAAGGAAGAAGTACATGATCAAGCTATTCTGCAAAGCTGCTGTTGTATTGTCCCTGGCCACGCTGTTTGGCTGCTCCTCGACGCCGTCGGTGGAGAAGATGCAGGCTGACGTGGCGAACTACTCGTTGCCCAAGGCCGCCGTCGCCGATAAAGGCCTGGTGTATGTCGTGCGCCCAAGCAACGTGGGGATGATGGTGCGGTTCAACGTGTTCCTGGATGACAAGGAAGCCGACTCGGAGATGGGTTACAACCGTGGTAACCAGTACATTTATTTCTTCGTGTCGCCGGGGCAGCACGTGATCAGTTCCAAAGCTGAAAACTGGGCGGACATGCCGATCAACGTCAAGGCCGGTGAGGTGGTTTACCTCAAGCAGGAAGTCGAAATGGGCTTCGCCGTGGCGCGCAACAGCCTCAAAGTGCTGAGCGATGTGGAAGGCCGTTATCTGGTCAAGGACGCGTCGTTGGGTACCATTGCAAAAGAAAGCAAGTGAGTTAAAAAGCGCTTGAGGCGGCCGGGCGCTGAGCTTGGCCGTTGTTGCTGTTTACATAAGTCGGAGTGACACCGTATGGACGCAATTACCCCCGCTAAACGGCCGACTATTCTGGCCAGCATCGGCCGTCGCCTGCTGGCCCGAATCATCGACTCTGGCATCGCGGTGCTGATCTTTTTCATCGTCAAGTTCGGCGCCGAGGTGCTGTCGGCGTCCGTCCCCGCCGTGACGGCCAAGGGCGGGTTCATTGCGGCGTTTTTCGCAGGTTTTGCCTACCTCTTGCTCGCAGACGCGCTGCCCAATGGCCAGAGCCTGGGCAAGCGCTTGCTCAGCATCGCGGTCGTCGACCGTAAAACCCGTAAGGGCTGCCGCATTTCTCAGTCATTCACCCGCAATGCCGGGGTGCTGGTGATCATCGACTGGGTGTGGATTTTTCTTGAGTCCAGAACCCGCCTCGGCGATATGTTCGCCAAGACCATCGTGATTCAAACCGGCAACTTGACCAAGGTACGCAGTCTTGCCGACATCTATGACGACGGGAAGCCCGGCACTGCTTGATGCGGAGTAGGGAACAAATTTATTTTCCACCTATCTGCAGGCTGCTATTTTCTAAGCATGGAGAAAAAATCTGTACCCTTTTTTATATAGAGATTCTAGATAAGAAGTGAAAGCTCTTATGGATAGCTCTTGGTTTGATGAAAACGTAAAACCATTTTTGAAGGGGTTTTCTCTAGAGTACTCATCATTTGCTGATGGAGATTTTGGTGACCTTGAAAGGATAGAACTGGAAGGGTTCAATAAGCTAGGGACTGTCGAGTTTTGGTCTAAGGGTTGGGTAAGTATTGATATATATGACTTGACCATTGATTATCAGGTTATGAATGCGTTGCTCTCTCCGGAAGAGGGGGAGTCTGTTTATCAGGCATTTGATAGGTTTATAAATATATTGGCGCAGGATGTTTGATGGTACTAAAAGTTTTAAAGAAAGAGGCGAATTTGGAAGGAAAAACTGGGATCAGAACCTGAGGAATCCCCGATTCTTCCTTCTAAAACTCATTAAGTTACAACTGTTGAAAAAGCCTTCCTGAGTCGGCAAGTTGGCTCATGAGGGAAAGTGCTCAGTTCGGCTTGCTGTCTACGTCGGTGTATCAGCCATTAATCCGGCACTGACACACCGCCTTCGCAGGCAAGCCAGCTCCCACAGTTGGTTTGTGGTGTGTCAGTAGGTTTTGGGTTGCAGGCACTCCAGTGCACGGTCCGCCAGGGATTGGGCCATGTCGATCAGGTGTTCGGTGGCACCGGCCATGTGGCGTTGATCGCCCGTCAGGCCTTGGGTGGTGTCGGCCGCGGTGGCGGCTGCGCAGCGCAGCAGGTCGCAGAGTTGGGCGAGGGCGTCTTCGAAGCTGAGGTCGTGGTGCACGGCAAAGGGCTGCGGTGAGGCGGGTTGCAGGTAGTGTCTCAGGGCGCGTTCAAATATTTCGCGGCTGGGGGTGAAGCGTGTTGAATTGCTCATGCATAAGCTCCTGATAAGGGGCCTACTTGTTTCAGGTTTCCACACCTGTTCGCTGATAGGCAGCGACAGCGTACAGGCTAGCCAGTGGCATGAGCAGGCGCAAGGTCAAAGGGCTGCTTAGGAAGCTTCCTGCACGTTAAAGGGATATGGATTGCTGGCCTTTGACACTGCATGTCGATCAGCCAGCACCCACACTCTAAATCGTGGCATCGGGCATTCCCGAGCCAGGTCTAATTTCCTTGATAAACAGCCGGTCGCCCTTCGGCTTCCGCCTTGCGCCCCTCTTGGAAGTCCTTGGATTTGTACAGCGTCGAGCGTTGCACATCCAATTGGGACAGCGCGTCGGCTTGCGCGGGGTCGATCACGCGGTGTGCGGAGGCCAGGGTGGCTTTGATTCCCAAGGGGCCGTTGGCGGCGATCTTGATGGCCAGCTCAATGGCTTTGTCGAGGACGGGCTGTGGGTCGGCGATCGCTTGGACGGTGCCCATGCGGTAGGCCTCTTGGGCTGACCAATGATCGCCGGTGAGCATGTAGCGCATGGCGTTGCCCCAGCCGGCTTCGCGCACGAAGCGCACTGTGGAGCCACCGCCTGGGTAACGGCCGTGGGTATTTTCGTCTTGGCCGAAGTTGGTGTTGTTTGCCGCGACGCGTAGGTCGGCGACCAGGAACAGTTCGTGCGCCATGTTCCAGGTGTCGCCGTGTACCGCGACGATCAGTGGTTTGGTGAGGCCGGGCATTTTTTTGCCGAGCGGGTCAATCTGCCCGTCGCCGAGGGTTACGCCGCCAGCGCTGGCGACGGCTTTAAAGCCCTCAACGTCAAGACCCTGGGAGAAGTTGTCGCCATGCCCGAACAATACGGCGGCGCGCAGTGACGGGTCATGGTCGTAGTCGTAGTAGGCCTTGGCGAGGGCCAGATAGGCTTCTGGGTCGAGTCGGTTCTGGATGTCGGGACGGTTGATGCCAATCAGTACGATCTGGCCGCGGCGCTCGACGGTAATCTTGTGAGAGGGGGTTGTTGAAATATCGAGCATTGTGACTGCGTTGGGGAGTGGTTCGGTTTTGTCGGCAGATTGTGCAAGTACAGCTCCCGTGAGCAGAGAAAGGGCTGAAAACATGACGATCTTGTGGAAAAGTCTTTGCATCGATACTTCCTTCTCTGGCGTGGGCTGTGCGGATGGTTTTCCGTGCCAGGAAGGTTAGAGGGCGCAGTGAGGCAGCTGTAGGCGGTGGGCGGGACTAACATTTATTCCGGGGTGGAATAGTGGTTGGGTTGCTTTGGGTGTCAGCCAAAGTATTGGGTGCTGATAGACCGCCATCGCAGGCAAGCCAGCTCCCACAGTAGATAGGTGTTGCCTGACACCCCCCAATCCAACTGTGGGAGCTGGCTTGCCTGCGATAGGGCCGGGCCTGCTTCCACAGTTTGAAAGGGCGCTAGGCCAGGTATTTGCGGAACCAGCCCAACGTACGCTCCCACGCCAGATTCGCCGCCGCCTCGTCATATCTCGGCGTCGAATCATTATGAAAACCATGATTGGCACCCTTATAAATAAACGCCTCATAGGTCGTGCCCGCCGCCTTCAACGCCTGCTCATACGCCGGCCAACCCTCGTTGATTCGCGTGTCCAGCTCGCCGTAATGCAACATGATCGGCGCCTTGATGCGTGGCACATCCTTCGCTTCCGGCTGCCTGCCGTAAAACGACACCGCTGCGCCCAGTTCGGGATACGCCACCGCCGCCGCATTGGTCACGCCGCCGCCATAGCAGAAGCCGGTGATCCCGACTTTGCCGGTGCTGCTGTCGTGGTGCATCAGCCATTCGATGGCGGCGAAGAAGTCGTTCATGAGTTTGGTGGGGTCGACTTTTTGTTGCAGTTCCACGCCTTTTTCATCGTTGCCGGGGTAGCCGCCCACGGAGGTGAGGCCGTCGGGTGCCAGGGCAATGAAGCCGGCTTTGGCCAGGCGCCGGGCGACGTCTTCGATGTAGGGGTTAAGGCCTCGGTTTTCGTGTACCACCACCACGGCGGGCAGTTTGCCGCTGGCCTTGGCCGGGCGTACGAGGTAGCCGCGCACGGTGCCGTTGCCTTTGGGCGAAGGGTAGGTGATGTAGTCGGCGACGATGTCCGGGTCGGTGAATTTGACCTGTTCGGCCAGCGCGTAGTTGGGGCTCAGGGCCGCCAGCAGGGCCGAGGCGGTGAGGCCGCCGAAGGTGAACAGCGCGGCGCGGTCGAGAAATTCGCGGCGGTTGAGTTTGCCGTGGGCGTAGCCGTCGTAGAGTTCCAGCAGTTCGGGGGCAAAGTCTTTCGCGGTGAGACGAGTCATCGGAGCAGTCCTCGATTAGCGGTGGTCATCACTGTAGACCAGGATCAACGTTCGCGGCCATGGGCGGAATCCGACAGTTGCCGGGTGTCGACGCGCACGAACACCGAGTCGCCGAGGGCGGTGAGCACGTCACCGGCGTACACCTCGCAGACCACGCGGCTTTTACGCCCCACGTCGCCTTCAACTCGCGCGCGCAGGGTCAGCGTCACGCCCATGGGCGTGGGCTTGATGAATTTAATGCCCAGGTTACCGGTCACGCAGTCGATGCGCGGCAGGCTGCCGGGTTCGCGCTGCTCGTTGCGGTAGTGGTAGGCCATGGCCGTCCAGTTGGAGTGGCAGTCGACCAGCATGGCGATCAGGCCACCGTAGACCAGGTCGGGCCAGCCGCTGTACTGGGCTTCGGGCAGGTGCTCGGCGATGACGTGGACACCATCGGCATCCCAACGGCTTTTGATGTGCAGGCCATGGGGGTTACTGCCGCCGCAGCCGTAGCAGATACCTTCGGGCGCGGTGATGTCCTGCAGGGAAGGGGTGTGCATGCAAAGTCCTTATTGTTTGTTTTGGCGACTACTCTGTTTAGCAGGGCACGCTGCGAAAGGGAATAAAACCATGGCATGGCGTGTTAGCTCAGCACATCTGTTCATTTGTCTTGCGGAGTGTTGCATGAAGCGTCGAATGCCCCTGTTTGTAAGCCTGGTGGTCCTCCTTAGTGTGTTTCTCGGCAGCGCGCAGGCCGTGGAGTACAAAGACGTCAACCGCACCGCCAGCCAGATCAGTTTTACCTTCCAGCAGTTCGGGCAGCGCGTGTACGGCACCTTCAGCGACTTTGAAGGCACCCTGACCTTTGACACGCAAAAGCCCGACGCGGCGCATGCGTTGCTCAAGATCCAACTGGCGAGCATCGACGCCGGCAGCCAGGATGCCAATACCCAATTGCAGCAACCGGCGTGGTTCGACACCGCGGCTTATCCTGTGGGCGTGTATGAGTCCAACGGCGCCACAGCGCTGGGCGATAACCGCTACAAAATCAGCGGCACCCTGACGATCAAGGGCATCACGCGGCCGGTGGATATTGATGTGGTGCTCAAGGAGCAAAGTGGCATCGGTGTGTTTGACGGCGCGTTCATCCTCAAGCGCGGCGACTTCAAGATTGGTGAGGGCGAATGGGCGGGCAACAGCGTGGTCTCTGATGACATCAACATCAAATTCAAGATGGTTGCGCCGCAACGCTAGCGGGCGAACTGCTTGGCCCCGGCCACACAGCCGATCACCGCAACCGTGACCAGCAGCATGCCCAGGCTGACCTGCTCATGCAGCAGGCCCGCCGCCAGCGCCAGGCCGAAAAACGGTTGCAGCAACTGCAACTGGCCGACCGCAGCGATGCCACCCTGGGCCAGGCCGCGATACCAGAACACAAAGCCGATCAGCATGCTGAACAGCGACACATAGCCCAGGCTCAGCCACGCCGGCAGGCTGATGCCCGTGAGGGTGGCCGGCGCCAGCATCACGCTCAACGGCGCCACCACCGGCAACGACACCACCAGCGCCCAGCAGATCACCTGCCAGCCGCCCAGGCTGCGCGACAGCTTGGCGCCTTCGGCATACCCCAGGCCGCACACCAATACGGCCAACAGCATCAGCACATCACCAACCGGCGCGGCGCTCAAGCCCTGGCCAACCGCGTAGCCCATCACCAGCAGGCTGCCGAGAATCGAAAACACCCAGAACACCGGGCGCGGCCGCTCGCCGCCACGCAGTACACCAAACACGGCGGTGGCCAGCGGCAGCAGGCCAATGAAGACGATGGAGTGCGCGGACGTCACGTATTGCAGCGCCAAAGCCGTAAGTAGCGGAAAACCGATCACCACACCCAGGGCGACGATTACCAGCGGCCCCCATTGCTGGGGTGCAGGGCGTTTCTCCCTGAACAACCACAACAACAGCAAACCGAGCACGGCGGCGATGACGGCGCGGATCATGGTCAGAAACACCGGGTTGAACTCCATCACCGCCAGGCGCGTAGCTGGCAGTGAACCGCTGAAGATGACCACGCCGATAAACCCGTTGATCCAGCCTTGGGTGCTGGTGTCCGACGCAGTGAGGCTTGAGGTGCGTTGCATGGTGAGGGCTCGAAATAGGTGGTTGCGTAAACGCCATCCTAGGGACCAAGATTAAGACAATCAAAAAATTGTCATGGATACATAGCCTATGCCGCGCGCCCGCTACAAGTCGCTGGTCGACACCTTTGCCCAGGACATCCGCAGCGGCGCACTGGCGCCCGGTACACGTCTGCCCACGCACCGGCAATTGGCCGCCGAGCATGGCCTGGCGTTGGTCACCGCGAGCCGGGTGTACACCGAGCTTGAAGCCATGGGCCTGGTCAGCGGCGAAACCGGGCGCGGCACCTTTGTGCGCGAAATCGCTTTGCCGCCGGGGCAGGGCAGTGGGCAGATGAATGTGGCCACCGGCATGCTCGACCTGAATTTCAATTACCCCTCGCTGCCCGGTCAGGCAGACCTGCTGCGCACCGCTCTGCGCCAATTGGCACTGTCGGGCGACCTAGAAGCGTTGCTGCGTTACCAGCCGCATGCCGGTCGCTTGCATGAGCGGGCCGTTGTGGCGCGGCATCTGTTGAGCCGAGGCCTGGCGGTTGAGGCGGAGCAGGTGCTGTTGGTCAGCGGCGCCCAGCACGGCCTGGCAGTGACGATGATGGCGTTGCTCAAGCCTGGGGATGTGATTGCTGTGGATGCGCTGACCTATTCAGGCTTCAAGGTGTTGGCCGAAACTTTGCACCTGGAAATCGTCGCCATCCCGGTCACCGCCAGCGGTCCGGATCTGGCGTTCCTGCACGCGCTGTGCCGCAAGCGTCCGGTGCGTGCGGTGTACAGCATTCCAACCCTGCATAACCCGTTGGGGTGGGTGATGAGCCTTGCGCAACGCGAGCAACTGATTGCCATCGCGCGTGAGCACCATCTGATGCTGATTGAGGATGCGGCCTACGCGTTCCTGGCCGAAGACGCGCCACCGCCGCTGGCTACTTTGGCGCCTGAGTGCACGGTGTATGTGGGCGGGTTATCCAAAAGCGTCGCCACGGGTTTGCGCGTCGGGTTTATCGCCGCGCCGTCAGCCTGGGTAAAAAAACTGGAGCGCACGATCATGGCCACTACCTGGAACGTGCCAGGGGTGATGAGCGCGATTGCGGTGGGTTGGATCGAGGACGGAACGGTCGCGCAACTCGAAGCACAAAAGCGCCAGGACGCACGGGCACGCCAAGCCTTGGCTGCGCAGCTGCTCAAGGGCGTGCCTTACATCAGCCACCCGTGTTCGTATTTTTTGTGGTTGCCGCTGGGGGACGAGACGCGGGCCGATCAGGTGGCCATGGCCTTGCAACGCGAGCAGATTTCCGTGTCTACCGCCGAGCCGTTTGCCGTCTCGGCGACGGTGCCGCACGCGCTGCGCCTGGCACTGGGTTCGGTGAGCATGGCCGCGTTGGGCGCGGCGCTGCTGAAGGTCCGGGAAGCGGTGCGGTGGTGAGCCGCACCGGCTGGCATCAGTATTTGTAAGCCTGACGCCCGATCAGCAGCCAGTGGCCTTTTTGTTTCTGCCAGACCTGGAAGTTGTCGATATCGGTCGGCACTTCGACGCCGCTGTTCACGGCCAGGGCGTGAAAATGGTTGCGCACCAGCGCGGTGTCGCCGTCCAGGGTGATGGTCTGGTTTTGCATTTCGAGGGTTTTGAATGCGCTGGTGTGGGTTTCCAAGTCAGCGATAAATTGCGCTTTGTTCTGCACCTTGCCGCTGGAGTGGCCATAGGTGAGTTTGTCGGAGGTCAGGGCGTGCAGCGCCTTGAGGTCCAGGTGCAGCATGGCTTGGGTCAGTTGGTCGACCGCTTGGGCCACATCCTTTTCGGCCGGGGCAGGCGCAGCTGCGACGTAGCCGGTGAACAGGCACAGAAAACCGATCAGCACTTTGACGTTTGGCATGGGTGTTTCCTTATTGTTGTTGGGGGTGAACACGACAGCTATAGTCGTCGTACAACCATGCAATATTTTCGAGGAAGAAGGAAAGTGAAATTTTGAAATATCTTGAAAAGATTAGGCTTGGCAGGGTTATAAAGAAATTGGTTTCTTGTACGACGTCCCAACACATCAAATAAGTGCGGGCGACGCGCCTTGTCGCTTCCAGCCCGATAAGCCGGTCGCTATGCTACTGCGCAAATAACAAACCGCCCCGAGAGACAACATGGATTTTGACTGGCACAGCGACGCCATCACCCGCGCCACTCCCGTGACCCCACACTACAAAAATACCCAGAACGTTCGCCGTTTCATGCTTGAACACTGCGGCCCGGCATTCAAGTTCGACCGGCCGTTCATGGCCTGGATCCGCAACGACTCGCCCAAAACCTTGGGCGATGTGGTGGATGAGTGGCAACGCCGCAACGAGGACGCACGCCCATGACCCGCGACGAAAAATACCAGGCTGCCCAGGAGCGCGTTGGCTACCTGCTGGAAGAGTTCAAAGTCGGCGGTAACTACACGCCGTTGGTACGCGATGGTAACCACCTGTATATCAGCGGCCAGATTCCGCGTGTCGGCGACACCCTTATGCTGCCGGGCAAGGTCGGTGAAAGCTTGACCCTGGCCCAGGCGCAAATCGCCGCCGGTATCAGCGCGTTGCGTTGCCTGGGGTTGCTCAAGCAGGCGCTGGGTTCGCTGGACCAGGTCAAAGCCATCGCGCGTATCACCGTGTATGTGCGCAGCGCAGAAGACTTTGATCAGCAGAGCGAAGTGGCCAACGGTGCATCGAACCTGTTCCACGAAATCCTCGGTGCTGCCGGTGTGCATACACGCACCTCGGTGGGGGTGATGCAACTGCCTAAATCGGCGGCGGTTGAGATCGACATGATTGCTGTCGCACACGGTTGAATTCGCGATGATCACCCAAGGGCTTGAGGTACTGATCGACTACGGCGTGCACTTGGCGCCGGGTCTGTTGCTGTTTGGCGCGTGGTTCGCGTTGACGCCAAGGGCGCAGGTGGCGATGCGCATTCTGATCCTGCTGGCGGCGTTTGTGCTGATGCGTGATGCGATGACGCCGCTGGGTATGTGGGCGGTGAGCCGCGATGCGCAGATCGCATTCAGTGGCAATGCCTTCGTGCTGGCGGCGCTGGGCGGGCTGTCGGTTTTGCTGATCATGCTGCTCTCACGCCTGGCACCGGAGTTGTGGCGGTTGATGCGTTGGTCCATTGGCAACCCGATGGTTGGCATGGTGGTGGGGCTTGTAGTCGGCTGTTTGATCGGCGTGCCGCTACGGGTTTACCAAGGCATCGAGGCGTCCGAGTTCCACGGCTATTGGGTGTGGCTGCCGGGCATGGTGGTATTGGCCTATGGCGCCAATGCGTTGGAGGAAGTGCTGTTTCGTGGTTTTTTGCAGGGTTACCTGGAGCAACAGCTCTCGCCCCTGCGCGCCGCATTGATCAGCGGCGTGGCCTTTGCAGCCTGCCATGCGTTCCTGGCTTTAAGCGTTACTCAACTGGGCTGGCCGGTGTTGCTGTTCACCCTGCTTGAAGGGTTGGCCTGTGCGTTAGTGCGCATGCGTTACGGCGTACTGCCCGCAGCACTGGCCCACGGCACCGCCATCCTGCTGATCGCCGTGCCCTACATGGCCTGATATTAAACACAACCCTGATCGCCCTGATCGTTCTCACGCTCCGCGTGGGAATGCAACCCTGGACGCTCTGCGTCCGCTCTTGAAGTCGTGACGCGGAGCGTCACAGAATGCGTTCCCACGCGGAGCGTGGGAACGATCAGTGCTCCCACTATTTTTACAACGGCGGTGTGCGCGGCGGGATCAGGCGTTTGCTGCCGGTGGCCTCATACGCGCTGGCAAAGCTCAGCAGCGCCGAATCATCGTACGCCCGGCCGGCAAAGGTCAGGCCGACGGGCATGCCGATGTCGGCCATCACACCCATCGGCACGGTGACGGTCGGCACGCCGAGGTGGCGGATGGCGAGGTTGCCGTTGGCGACCCACACGCCATTGCTCCAGGCGATGTCGGCACTGGCTTCATTCACGTCGGCATCCGCCGGGCCTACATCGGCCACGGTGGGGAACAGCACCGCATCCAGCCCAAGCGTGTCCATCCAGTCTTCCAGGTCGATGCGCCGGGTTTGCTCCAGGCCGCGCAAGCCGTCCGGCACGGTGCTGATCGCGTTCCACGGCGTGATGCCGCGCTCGGCCATGCGCACGTATTCGTCCATGCCGGCGGCCAGGTCATCCTCACGGTTGGGCAGGGTGCCTGGGTCGTGCGGGAAAATCTTCAGCCCGTCGACATCCGCCAAACGGTTGAGCGCCGGGTCGTTGTTGGCGCGCAGGAAGTCATCAAAAGCCCAGGCCGACAGTTCCCACAATTCGTCGTGCAGAAACTCTTTGGAGACCAGCCCACGGGTAAACACGGTCGGCGCGCCAGGGCGATCGCCTTCGCAGTTGGACACCAGCGGGAAATCCACCTCGATCACTTCAGCACCGGCAGCTTGCAGCGCCAGGCGTGCATCTGCCCACAGGTCGATCACACTGGCGCGGGTGTTGATCTTCTGCCCGGTCGGTCCGCCAATGCCGGGCCTTTCACTGGTGCCCGCCTCGGGGTCGGCATTGATGTACATGCGCGGCACGCCGAAACGTTTACCGGCAAGGGCTTCACTGCTCACCGCCAGGTCGGCGTAGGAAGCGGGGCGCACCGACGCCACGCTCGGGATCGGCACCCAGGGTTGCAGGCGCCACAGGTCGCCACGGGTGTCGGGGTCTTCGGCGACCACCACATCGAGCACTTCCAGCAGGTCGGCCATGGTGCGTGCATAGGGCACCACCACGTCCATGGTCGGCGTGAGCGGCCAGTTGCCGCGCACCGAAATCACCCCGCGCGACGGCGTGTAGGCGCACAAACCGTTGTTGGACGCCGGGCCGCGCCCGCTCGACCAGGTTTCTTCAGCCACACCAAAGGCGGCGAAGCTGGCCGCCGTGGCGGTACCCGCGCCGTTGGACGAGCCGGAGGCAAACGGTGCAGTCAAGTAGTCGGCGTTGTAAGGGCTTTCGGCGCGGCCATACACACCCCGCTGCATCCCGCCATTGGCCATCGGCGGCATATTGGTTTTGCCCAGGCAGATGGCGCCGCCCGCGCGCAGGCGTTCGATGGTGAAGGCGTCGCGTTGCGCAACCAGTTTGGCAAAGGCCGGGCTGCCGGATGCGGCCGTCAGGCCCTTGACCAGGTAGCTGTCCTTGGCGGTATAGGGAATGCCGTCCAATGGCCCCAACGTTTCGCCCCTGGCCCGGCGCGCATCGGACGCTTCGGCTTCTTTAAGGGCTTCGGGGTTGCGCACCACCACGGCGTTCAACGCGGTGGCGGTCTGCGGGCCGTCATAGGCATCGATCCGCGCCAGGTAGGCGTTTACCAGTTCAACGGCAGTGGTCTGGCCGGTTTCAAGCGCCGCGCGCAGTTGGGCAATGGAGACTTCGGTAACTTGCATCACGTTTTTTTCGCCGCCTTCAAGTGGGAGGTATGGCGGCAGTCTACGGACAGATATTTCACAAAACCAGCGCGGCATGCTCCGCATAGGCGGCGCGCATGACTTGCCACGTCGGCTCGTCAGCCGGAATCAGATGCTCGATACGCAGCGAGGTGAGGGTGATGTCCTGGGGCATGCCGAACGTGGTGAAGGTCGACAAAAAGCTCAGCTTGCCCTGGGGTGAGCGGATGCGCGTCAGCATCAGGGGCGGCATTTCCTCGGGCAGTTCGCAGTTGGTAGGCGTCGGCAGGTTCGCTAATAAAACCGCCAATTCAGGATTGCCCAGCGCCTCGCGGCTGGCGCGTTGCCAGGCGAGTGTGCGGATCTCTTCGGCGTTGATCAGGTGGTCGCCCAAGCCGCCGGTTTGCAGCAGCGTGGTCAGCAGGTTCAGCCCGTCTGCCGCATCCGGTTCAAGCCCCACCAGTTGAAACAGAACGCCGGTGCTGGCATTCGCCGCCAGCACTTGCCACTGGCTGTCCAACAGAATCGCCGGGGCCGGGTTGTTGGCGTGCAACACATGGCTGACGGCTTCGCGAATCGCGGCCATGGCCGGTGAGGCGAGCGGGGTGGCGGTGTAGCGTGGCGCGTAACCGGCGGCGAGGAACACGCGATTGCACTGCTCAAGCGGCACATCCAGCGCGGTCAATAAGTTGTGCAGCGTGCCGGGGCTGGGCTTGGCGCGACCGGTTTCGATGTAACTGAGGTGGCGTTGCGAAACGCCGGTGATCAGGGCCAGGTCCAGCTGGCTCAGCTTGGCGAGGCGACGCAGTTGGCGCAGCTGGTCGCCGGCAGTACTTTGCATAGTGGGTTTATAACCTGTGAGGTCATTGCGAGGGCCAAGACCTTATCACTATCGTGAGCTTCATTCACTTCAAGGACGAGACCATGCACAGACCCTTTATTGCCCTGGTCGGGTTAGTTGGATTTTCGCTGTACACGCTGGCGACGCTGCTCACCGCCGAGCAATCGCTGCTGGCCTTCGGGCGGCAATTGATGTCGCGGCCGGACACCGCGCAGGTGGTCATCGATCTGTACCTGATGGCGGTGCTGGCGTGTGTGTGGATGTATCGGGATGCGCGCGGGCGCGGGCGGTCGGTGGTGTCTGTGCTGCCGTATTTCGCGCTGACGGCGGTGTTTGTTTCGGTGGGGCCGCTGCTTTATATCGTCGTCAATGGGCTGCGCGATGAATGACCTGCTAGCTATCTACGCTGGCTGCGTGCTCCCCTGGCTGAGCGAGCTTACTGTGGCGAGCGGGGGTGC
>NZ_JAAAFV010000031.1:508775-523498 GCF_019352915.1 Pseudomonas sp. Xaverov 259
AGGGTTCAGAAACGCCTGGTAATTGTCTTTGGTGATCTGCTGATAAGGAATGGTCAGCTCAGCCACATAGGGTTCCTTCTTCACCATTTTCACCGCCAGATCAATCGAGCCCACGGCCTGGCCTTTGTTGTCCTGATACACCGTCACCAGCAACTGGCCCTTCTTCACCGCGTCCAGCCCCGCTGCGCCGCCGTCGCTGCCGGCTACCAGGATATCCTTGCCTGGTTGCATGCCCGCCTGGCTGATCGCCATGGCGGCGCCAATCGCCATTTCATCGGCGTTCGCCGCCACGGCATCGATTTTGCGCCCGGACACAATCCAGTTGTTCATCAGGTCAATCGCCTTGCCGCGCTGCCATTCGGCACTTTGCTCCTCGACAATTTTGATATCCGGGTAGTCCTTGAGCACCGTCTTCACCCCCAGCGTGCGGTTGTGCGTGGCGTTGTTGGACAGCAGACCGAGCATGATCGCAAGGTTGCCCTTGCCACCCATTTTCTCTGCCAGGTAGCGCATCTGAATTTCCCCGGCCTTGATCTCATCCGAGCCGACATAGCCCACACCCGGCGGCACGTCCTTGAACTCTGGGCGGCGGTTGACGTACACCAGCGGGATCTTGGCTTGCTGCGCGTTGACGGTCATTTTCTGCGTGGCCGCCGTGTCCACCGCATTGACGATAATCGCGTCCATGCCCTGGGCCGTGAAGTTCTGCACCTGGTTGAGCTGGCGCACCACATCACCTTGGGCGTCTTCGAATTGCAAGGTCACGCCGGGTAGCTCCTTGGCGTGGGCGGCCATGTAGTCACGCATCTGTGCGAGGAACACATCGTCGACCTGGGCGATGCTCACGCCGATGCGGATATCCGCCCAGGCCCAGGGCGTAACAGCGAGGGTCAGCAGTGCCGCGAGTAGTTGCTTCTTCATGGTTATGCTCCGTTGTTTTTGTTGTTGTAAAAGCAGTGCGATTCACGCCTGGCGCTTGGCCCGCAGTTGCGCCACGGCAGCGGCGAAGTCCGAATAGGGCCAGCGTTCGTTGAGGGCTTGTTGCATTAATTGCTGCCCGGTTTGCGGTGCGAGCCCGTGCAAGGGCGGGTCGGTGTCGAGATTGGTGGGGAAGGCGTAACCATCGGCCGTACAGGCGATCACCGCTTCCGCATCCAACGCAGGGTTGGCCAGCAGCACCGGGTACACCGCCAGCATCATGCGGTCACGGTCGAGGGCTTCCATGGGCTTGCCGAACGCCGAAGAGATTTGCAGCAGGTTGGCCATGCGCCGGTGGTGGGTCGTGCGGTTGGTGCCCGCCGCGTGGAACAGCGCCGGGTTGAAGAACAGCAGGTCGCCCTTGTTCAGCGGCAATTGCACGGCGTGCTGCTGGAAGTAGTCGATAAACTCCGCGCGGCGCCAAGCCAGGTAACCCAGCGGGTATTGCTGGGAGAAGGGCAGCAGTTGGGTCGGCCCGCTTTCCAGCGGCATATCCGAATGGGCCACCGCGCCTTGCAGCGTCAGGTATTGCGACAACAGATGCAGCGGCAGCGGGAAACGCTCAACCACTTCGTTGGTCTGGAAACCCAGGTGATAGTCACGGTGCGGCTGCTGTGCCTGCCCGCCGGGATGGACCACGTTGACTTGCGCGGTCATCTGAAAGCTCGGCCCCAGCCACGCTTCGGCGATCAAGCCGAGCAGCGGGTTGGCGTAGTACTCGGCAAACGACTCCGGTGACTGCAGCGCGGCTTTTTGCAGTGAATTCCAGATGCGCCCGTTGCTGCCGGCCTTGGCAAAATGGTCGGCGGCCACGCCTTGCGCAGCCTCCTGAGCAAAGATCGCCTCGAACACCTGGCTATGGCGATCGACCACCGCCAGGTCTTCATAGGCCTGGCGCACCACCATCACCCCAGGCCCGTCGCGGAACAGGTGATGCAGCTCATCCATGACGCGCAGGCGCTCGCTGTTGCGTAAAGTGCCGGCCTGATAGATCGGCACATTGCTGACCACTTCTGCACACAGCGGGTAATCCTCGGCGCTGGTGTATTGGGCGCAAATACGGCTGAAATCCGCCAGGCGCACCGCCGCGCCAGTCACGAACGCCGACATCACACACCTCCCGGCAGGCTCAGCGCCTGGTGCGGTTGCGGGCTGCCACTGTCGGTGCAGCCGACCACGCCTTGCTCCAGGTCGATCACCGCGCCGGTCATCATCCCGGATTCACGCGAGAGCAAAAACGCCACGCTTTGCGCTACTTCTTCGGGCTTGAGCAGCCGCCCGAACGGCTGCGCGCGCTCGGCCTCGGCCAGCCAGCCGTCTTGCGCGCCGTGGTATTGGCGCTGGATCTGATCCTCGTGCGGTGTGTCCATCCAGCCGATATTCAGGCCATTCACGCGGATGCGGTTACGCAGCGCGCTGAACGCCACGTTCTTGGTCAAAATCGCCAGCGCGCCCTTGGACGCCGCATAGGCGCTCAAAAACGATTGCCCGCCATGCCCGGTGACGCTCTGGATATTCACCACTGCGCCTTCCACGCCGGTGCTGATCATCAGCTTGAGTGCTTCCTGCATCAGAAAAAACGGCGCCCGCACGTTCACCGCAAACAGCCGATCAAACAGTTCGGGCGAGGTGTCGAGGATGGTGCCGCGATCCGACATGCCGGCGCAGTTCACCAGCCCGTGCAGGGTGCCGAAGTGGGTGCGTGCTGCGTCGATGATCACGCGGCAATCCTCGACGTTTTCCAGGTCGGCCTCGACAAAAAATGCCTGGCAATCGAGCTGTGCCAGTTGCCGGACCTGTTCTTCGCCCTCGGCGCGGCGGCGCCCGCAGATGATCAACCCGGCAGCGCCACGCTGCGCCAGGGTACGTGCCACGGCAGCGCCCAGACCCTGGGTGCTGCCGGTGACGACAAAATATTGGCCGTTGAATGGGCTGGCAAGATCGGTGTGAGGCATGCGGTTCTCCTGAAATTTTTGTTGTTTTGTCGACCTGGCTCGACGGCAGGCAAAACTGAGACTAGCATTGCAAAACCTCAGTAACGCCCAAAAAAGACCTCAAAAACACCTCAGGCGAACCGCATGCTCGAACGCGCAAAACACTTCTCCATCAAGCAGCTCGCGACCCAGGCCGGTGTAAGCAAAGCCACGGTCGACCGCGTGTTGCACCAGCGCGGCAGCGTGCATGCGCAGACCACCCGGCGCATCGAGCAGGCGCTGGATGAGTTGGAGGCGCAGGAGAAAAACGGCCTGGCGGTGGGGCGTACTTTTCATGTCGATGTGATCATGCACACGCCGCAACGCTTCAGCGCGGCGGTGCAGGCGGCGATTACCGCGCAATTGGGCAGCTTGGCGCCGTTTCGCATCGCGCCGCGTTTTCACCTGTTTGAAGAAATCGAACCCCAGGCCATGCACGATCAGTTGCTGCGCTGCCTCGACACCGGCAGCCAGGGCGTGGTGCTTAAAGCAGCGGATGAGCCGGCGGTGAATCAGGCCGTCAAGCAGTTGATCGCGGCGGGCATTCCGGTGGTGACCCTGGTCACGGATCTGCCGCAAAGCGAGCGCATTGGCTATGTGGGCATGGACAATCGCACCGCCGGGCAAACCGCGGCCTACCTGATGTCGCGCTGGCTGCCGGCGCAACCCCAGGACGTGGCGGTGGTGATCGGCAGCGAACTGTTCCGTGGCGAAGAAGAACGCGAGATGGGCTTTCGCGCCTGGCTACGTGGGCGTGCCGCGCATCTGCGGGTGCTGGATATCAGCGGCGGCTACGGCGTGTACGACCGCACGTTCGAGCGCGTCACCCAAGCGCTCAAGCAACATCCCGACCTCAAGGCGGTGTACAGCGTCGGCGGTGGTAACCGCGCGATTGTCGATGCCTTCGCCGCGCTCGAGCGCCCGCTGGAGGTGTTTATCGGCCATGACCTGGACGAAGAAAACCGCCAGCTGCTGTTGGAAGAAAAAGTCGCCGCGATCATCGACCACAACCTGCAAATCGATGCCCGCAGTGTGTTTTTGCACATCCTGCAACACCACCGGCTATGGAAAGCCGGGCCGATTGCGCCGTCACAGGTGCAGATCGTTACACCGTTCAACCTGCCGGACTGAAGCTCCCTCAATAACAACGCCAGGAGTTCGACCATGCTACGTATTGCCGTTTTAGGTGCCGGGCGCATCGCCAAGATCCACGCCGCCAACGTCGCCGCTCACCCCAACGCCACGCTGGTGTTGGTGGCTGACCCCTGGCGCGAAGGTGTCGACGCGCTCAGCACGCAGTTAGGTTGCGAAGCGGCCTATGACTGCGCCGCTGTGCTCGCCCGCCAAGACATTGATGCCGTGGTGATCGGCACGCCCACCGACACCCATATCGACCTGCTGCTGGCAGCGGTGGCCGCAGGCAAGGCGGTGCTGTGCGAAAAGCCTATCGACCTGGATATCGCCAAGGCCCGCAGCGCCGCCCAAGCCGTCGAACGCCTGGGCGGCAAGGTGATGCTCGGTTTCAATCGGCGTTTTGACCCCGACATGCTGCGTCTGCGCCAGGCGCTGGACGCCGGCCAGATCGGCGCCGTGCGCCAGGTGATCATCACCAGCCGCGACCCCGGCCTGGCGCCGCGCGACTACCTGGAACATTCCGGTGGCATCCTGCGCGACATGACCATCCACGACTTCGACACCGCCCGCCACCTGCTCGGCGAGGAACCGGTAGAAGTCAGCGCCTTCGCTAGCCGCCTGGTGGACCCGAGCCTGGCAGACATCGACGACTACGACAGCGTGATGGTTCTGCTGCGCACCGCCTCCGGCAAGCAATGCCATATCAACTGCTGCCGCCAGGCGGTGTATGGCTATGACCAGCGTGTGGAAGTGTCCGGCGCCACGGGCGTGTTGCTCACTGACAACCATCGGCCCAGCACATTGCGCCATTGGAGTGCCGACCACACCGAAGCGCTGGAGCCGTTGCAGCACTTTTTTCTGGAGCGTTACGCGGATGCTTATCGCAATGAGCTAACGCAGTTTATTGACGCGCTGAACGCTGGCCGCGCGTTACCGACCAGCGTGCGTGATGGCTTGTATGCCTTGCACCTGGCCGATTGTGCATTGGAGTCGGTGAAGACCGGGCGCAGCGTAGCGGTGCATTACGACCTTTAGCCGAACGTGCCGGTCTGGTCCACCAGACGAATGCTGTCGCGCCCGCCACGCTTGGTTTCGTAGAGCGTGGTGTCGCCTTGTTCGATCAGCGCGGCCAGGCTCGGCGGTGGTTGGTCGAACAGGTTGGCGCCGATGCTCAAGGTCACCGGCGCTGGCGTGATAAAGGTGTCAGCGGCGACTTGCTGGAACTGTTCACGCAAGCGGCTGCCCAGATCGACAATCTTCTGGGTTGAGGTGTTGTTCAGTAGAATCAAAAACTCGTCCCCGCCCAGGCGCGCAGCCAATGCATCCTGGGGGACGACGCCGCGGATCATCTCGCTGAGGGCGATGAGCAAACGGTCGCCGGCGGTATGGCCGTAGAGGTCGTTGACCCCTTTGAAGTTGTCGATATCGATCAACAGCACGGCGCCTGGCTGGGCCGGCGAAACTCGCGCCAACAGGCGTGGCGCTTGAAGGTCAAGGGCGCGACGGTTGAAGAGTGCTGTGAGTGGGTCGCGGGCCGCCAGCCGTGCGATGTGCTGCTCGCGGCGGTAGCGTTCGGAGCCGGTCATCGACAGCGCGATCAACATGATCGCCATCGCACCTTCCACCAAGGACACCTGGATGATTTCGCCCTTGAAGGCCGCCAGGTCAATCAGTGTGCCGGGGATCAGCACCGACAATGCCTTGGCCACATAAAACGCGCCGTGAATCAGCAGCACATAGCGCAACTGTACCGCGCCGATGCTCAGGGACTTGCCATGGGGACGCAGCAGAAAGCTGGCGCGCAGGGTCGGCACTGCCACGAGCAGCGACTGCACCGCCAGCATGGCTTTAGACCATGGCAGCTCCACCGGCAGCATCAGCATCCCCAGCCATACCACCAACATCAACAGCCATAGCGGTGAAAGGCGCGCCTGGGTAAAACGCGCCACGCCGAGCAGGAACAAAAAGTGCGCGGTGACCAGCAAGCCGTTGGCGAACCAGATACCGATCATCAACAGGCCACTGCCGCGTAGCAACGCCAGGGTAGAGCCGACGCTGATGGTCGCGAAACCTGCAGCCCAGAACAGCAGGGAAGGCTCGCGCACGCTGCGCCATTCAATAGCCAGGTACAACGCGGCAGCGGCTGCCAGCGCGATGGTCAGAATCAGAATCGTAGGAGGGTCGAGCGTCATGTCGTGCCGGGCTGCCTGGGTGTGCGCTTGAAAATCGGGATTGTAAGCGCACACGCAGGTTTTTCAGAGCATTCCGGCTAATAGCACACAGCCAGCCGATAATCGGCGGGTCAGACGCCTTTGGTCGAGGGCAGCAATATCGTGAGGATGCCCGCCAGTGGCAGGAACGAGCAGATCTTATACACGTACTCAATACCGTGGTTATCGGCCAACAAGCCCAGCAATGCGGCGCCAATTCCGCTGAAGCCGAACATCAGGCCGAAGAAGATACCGGCGATCATGCCCACGTTACCCGGCACCAGTTCCTGGGCGAAGACCACGATGGCCGAGAAGGCCGAGGCGATGATAAAGCCGATCACCACGCTGAGTACGGCGGTCCAGAACAGGTCGACGTAGGGCAGGGCGAGGGTGAAGGGCGCAGCGCCGAGGATCGAGAACCAGATGACTTTCTTGCGCCCGATCTTGTCGCCAATCGGGCCACCGGCGAAGGTGCCCACGGCCACCGCGCCAAGGAACAGGAACAGGTACATCTGGGAGCTGGCCACCGACAGCTGGAACTTCTCGATCAGGTAGAAGGTGAAGTAGCTGGTCAGGCTGGTCATGTAGAAGTATTTGGAGAACACCAGCAGCGCCAGCACCACCAGGGCAAAGGTCACGCGGCCTTTGGACAAGCCGTGGGTGGCCTTGCCACCTTGCTTGAGCTTGAACAGGTTGAGGTGGTTGCGGTACCAGCGGCTCAGGCCGTACAGCACCAGAATCGCAAACACAGCGAACAGCCCGAACCAGGCGATATGGCTTTGGCCGTAAGGAATGATGATCGCCGCCGCCAGCAACGGGCCGAAGGCGCTGCCGGTGTTGCCGCCGACCTGGAAGGTCGATTGCGCCAGGCCATAACGCCCGCCGGAGGCCAGGCGCGCGACGCGCGAGGTTTCCGGGTGGAAGGTCGACGAGCCGACGCCCACCAAGGCCGCCGCCAACAAGATCGCCGGGAAAGTGCCGACAAACGCCAGCATCAGGATGCCGATCAAGGTACACACCATGCCGGCCGGCAACAGCCAGGGCTTGGGGTGGCGGTCGGTGTGGTAGCCGATCCAGGGTTGCAGCAAGGAGGCGGTGAGTTGGAAGGTCAGGGTGATCAGGCCCACCTGGGTGAAGCTCAGCCCGTAGTTGGCTTTGAGCATCGGGTAGATCGAGGGCAGCACGGCCTGGATCAGGTCATTGATCAGGTGGGCCAGGGCGCAGGCGCCAAGGACACGCATGACCAAGGGGCTCACTTGGGGTGTAGTGGTTGCAGCGGCGGGTGACGCGGTGACGGTCGTCATGCAGGCATTCCATACAGGGCAGCAAACTGAGGTGGCGAGTACTTGAGCTCGCCACCCATTTCTAATTGTTTCAGCGGTTATGCTAAATTCGGCGCCAATGCCTGTCTCACGAAATTCGGGAGACAACTGTCGCAAAAAGGGCGAAATGATCAAACCACTGAATGAATTCTTGCAGGAAATCGACGCAGGCGATTGGGCTGTGATCAGTTCCGCCACCGATTACCCCGAAAACTGGGTGATCCCCGAGCATAGCCACGAAAAGCACCAATTACTCTACGCCATCGAGGGCGTGATGGTTGTGCACTCGGCGCACAACCAATGGACGGTGCCGTCCAATCGTGGCTTCTGGATGCCGTGCGGGCAAGTCCACTCGTTGCGGTGTGTGGGCCCGTTGAAAATGCGCAGTGTGTTTGTGCGCCCCGAAGCGTTCCCGAACCTGCCGACCGAGACCAAGGCGGTGAGCGTTTCACCGTTGCTCAGTGAGCTGATCAAGGCGTCGGTGAGTTTGAAACCGCCGTATGCCGAGGACTCACGCGATGCGCGGATCATGCACCTGATCCTCGATGAGCTAGCGATTCTGCCGGCCTTGCCGCTGTCGTTGCCACAACCGGGCGACCCGCGTATCAACCGGATTTGCCTGGCGCTGCAGCAGGATCCCGGGGATGCGTCGACGGTGGAGGATTGGAGTGGGCGCCTTGAGCTGGACCAGAAGACCATCCAGCGTCTGTTTCGCAAGGAAACCGGCTTGACCTTCGGCCAATGGCGCCAGCAGGCGCGGTTGCTGCTGGCGCTGGAGCGGATTGCGGTGGGGCAGAAGATTATCGATGTCGCCATCGAATTGGGCTACGAGAGCCCGAGCGCCTTTACCAGTATGTTCAAGAAGCAGTTTGGCAAGACGCCGAGTCAGTTTTTCAGATAACAGGCATACCCCTTAGAGGGGGCGGATGGAGTAGTGAGGCAGTTGGACAGTTTCCGTAATTTAAAAATTTCTTTCCTGCCTGTAGGGGCGGGTGATTGCATCTTGCTGCAGTTCAATAATGCAAGTTTTAACATGCTGATTGATGCCGGGCCCAGTCGGCCTGATGCTAAGGTCGAGAAAATGTACAGTGCTCTTCTGGCGTTGGTGCCCAATGGCATTATTGATCTGGCGATCGTCACGCATCACGATGATGATCATATTGGCGGTTTTCTGTACTTGCTGTCTAAGGGGCATGCGCTGGTTATCAAGGATCTGATTTTCAATTCATCGATGATGGTTGACAAACTTCGGAACTTGTCGGGCTTGGCTGAAATATCACCTCGACAGGCACGCAAGCTATCAGCGACCAAGACTACTTATAATTCGCGCGTCGTGTGCGCGGGGCAGATTGAAACTGTATATGACGGCCAAATTGAATTGGTCTATCTTTCGCCGACCGAAAAACACGTATCCAAATATGGGGTCGGGACGGTCTTCGAATTGCCCCCTCCACGAGATATCAGCGTGCGTAGACCGTTTCGCGCGTACGCGGATTTGCAGGGCACGGCCGACGAATTCAAAGAAGATTCATCAAAGTCGAACCTGCTGAGTCTTGCGCTTGAGGTGAGATTCAACGGGCGCTCATGGTTGTTTTTAGGCGATGCCTGGCCATCTGTTGTGAGTGACGCGCTCGATACCCTCTACCCGAATTCACAGCCACATTATGAACTCGTCAAAGTGTCGCACCATGGCAGCAATGCAAATACGACGGCTGCCTTGCTGTCCCAATGGTCCTGCTCCAATTACGTATTTCTTGCTGATGGGAGAGTGCATCCGCACCAAGAAGTTTTTCGCCGTATCCTAGACGTTCCGGCAAACACAGACGTAAAGTTTTATTTCCCGGAAAGAACGCCCTATTTGGAAGGGTTGTTCCAACACTACGTGAACCTGGTTAATTACCCCCCTGCGGGTACGATTCTGACATTTATCTATTGAGATTAAAATGAATAAGCTATTGAAGGAACTCGACAAAATTGGCCAGCATGGCGGGCAGGCTGTGTTGGCGATCAGGGATTTTTCTGCCCTCGTTCCATTGGATGTGCTGGGTACAGGTTTTCTGGGTAGTTTTGAGGGTAAAAGCTATTTTGTCTCCGCGCTACATAACTTCAAAGATGATGCAAAGTCGTGCGCGTCTATTGAAATCAGGGGGCAGCGTTATTCGCTGGCTCACCGAAAATTTTATTATAGCGAACAAGACGACATTGGTTTTTTTGAGTTGGATGAAGAGTTGGAACAGGCCATGGCCGGCTTGACGCGACTTCCTATTGGCCGTCATTTGGGGATGTTTTCCAACGCTGCTCATCATGTTGTGGTCGTTGGGTTTCCGGCGGATTTACGGCCCAATGGCGTGCTAACTGCGTTGCCGGTTTCTACGCGCCTGGAAGTCAGGGACATTCAAACCAGCACGCAAATACTTGATGCAAGACTTTATGAGCTTGAAAACGAAGATTTGGTCTGTAGCAATGGTGTGCCGCTCATAAGTCTTCTCGAGCCTGAAGGCATGAGTGGTGGTCCTGTTTTGGCGTGCATCAATGTGGGCACCGTGGCCGAGCCGGAACTTCACACCAAGCTTCAGTCCGTATTGGTCCAGTGGCATGACCCGCACGGTTACCTGGTGGGTTCTGCTACGGCAAGGCTCGTCGCTTTGATTGATTCTCACAGCGCTGGGACGGCGCATTTTCTTTAAGGTTATCCGCGCGGCTGGGCCGCGCGACAGTTGGCGTCAGTGATCAACCGAGGTCAAATTGGCGAAAAAAATACAGCCGATCAGCCGCGCAAACAGGCTCAGGGTTTCCGGCAGGTTGGGGTCTTCAAACAGCATCGCCCGCGAATCCAGTGCGCACAATGCGCCGAACAGGCGGCCATCGGGCAGGAAGATCGGTGCACCGGCGTAGCTTTCGATGGCGAACTGCTTGACCACCGGGCGCGCGGCGAAGCGGCCGTTGTGGCTGATCTGCGGGATGAACAGGGTCTGCGGGTTGATGCAGAACTCACTGCACAGCGTGGTTTCGAGGTCAAGCACGTCGTCGACGTGAATGCCCATGTCGGCGGTGTCATGCACTGAGCACACGACCCACTCAAGGTCAGTAAATTTGGCGATGCCGGCAAAGCGCATGCCGGTCAGGCGGGTAACCAGTTGCAGGATGCTGGTGGTGGCTTCTATTTCGGCGATGGCAGCGCGCTCATCGGCGCTGAGTAGTGAATGTGCTGCGGTAACGCTTGGAACCATGCTCAGGCACTCCAAAGGCATGGCGGCAGAGGCCGCCATGCCAGGTCAGTAGTCAGTTGATACGTGGGTGCTGCTGCACCAGGTTCTGACGCTTGGCTTCGAGTTCGGCAATCTGAGTGTCGATGTCTTCGATCTTCTGCTCGATATTGTCGTGGTGTTCTTGCAGTATTTCTTTGGCTTCGGCCATGTCCGAGGCCGCAGGCGCGGCGCCGCGCAGTGGCTTGTTGGCGGTTTCCTTCATGGTCAGGCCGGTGATCAGGCCGACCACGGCAAACACCATCAGGTAGTAGGCGGGCATGAACAGGTCGTTGGTGCTTTCCACCAGCCACGCCACGGCGGTGGGGGTGACACCGGCGATCAATACCGAGACGTTAAAGGCACTGGCCAACGCGCTGTAGCGCAGGTGCGTGGGGAACATCGCCGGCAGGGTCGAGGCCATCACGCCGATAAAGAAGTTGAGGACCACCGCCAGGATCAGCAGGCCGGCGAAGATCAGGCCGATCTTGCCGCTGGTGATCAGCATGAACGCCGGAATGGACAGGAACAGCAGGCCGACGCTGCCGGCGATGATGAAGGGTTTGCGGCCGATCTTGTCGCTGACAAAGCCAATGAACGGTTGCACAAACAGCATGCCGACCATGATCGCGATGATGATCAGCACGCCGCTGTTTTCTTTGTAGTGCAGGTTATGCGACAGGTAGCTGGGCATATAAGTGAGCAGCATGTAGTAGGTCACGTTGGTGGCCGCGACGATACCGATGCAGGTCAGCAGGCTGCGCCAGTGCTGGGTCGCGACTTCCTTGAACGAGACTTTGGGGCCGTGGGTCAGGCCTTGGCGGTCGCCTTGTTCGAGCTTGTCCATGTGCTGCTGGAAGGCCGGGGTTTCTTCCAGCGCGTGACGCAGGTACAGGCCGATGATGCCCAGGGGCAGGGCGAGGAAGAACGGCAGGCGCCAGCCCCAGGCCTCGAAGTCGGCCTCACCGAGGATCGTCGAGATCAGCACCACGACGCCGGCACCGAGCACAAAACCGGCAATGGAGCCGAAGTCCAGCCAGCTGCCGAGGAACCCGCGTTTACGGTCCGGCGCGTATTCGGCCACGAAGATCGAGGCGCCGGTGTACTCACCACCCACCGAGAAGCCCTGGGCCATTTTGCACAACAGCAGCAGGATCGGCGCCCAGATGCCTATGGAGGCGTAGCCGGGGATCAGGCCGATGGCGAAGGTGCTCAGGGACATGATCACGATGGTGGCGGCCAATACTTTCTGCCGCCCGTATTTGTCGCCCAGGGCGCCGAAGAACAGGCCGCCCAGCGGGCGAATCAGGAAAGGTACGGAGAAGGTACCCAAGGCAGCGATCATTTGTACGCTGGGCGAGGCGTCGGGGAAGAACACCTTGCCGAGCACATAGGCGACGAACCCGTAGACACCAAAGTCGAACCACTCCATGGCGTTACCCAGTGCGGCGGCAGTGATCGCCTTGCGCACCTTGGTATCGTCGACGATGGTGATGTCTTTCAAACCGATGGGTTTGACGCTTTTCTTACGTAATTTCATGGGGGCACTCTAAATCTGAACAGGGGAGGTGCCATCGTTGCGATGGCACCGCTCTGTCAGTTCAGATACAAGCCGACATGAAATAATTCACCACTATTTGCGTTTTTTTGCTTATGCGTTGAACTTCATGGCATCAACCAGGAATTATGCGCATGCCTGACGCCCCCTCACGCCTGATCTACCGCAAGCCCGAAGCCAATGATGTGCAGCGATTGTTCGCGATCTTCGGTGACCCGCAGACAAATCTGTTCAATCCTGCCGGGCCGATGGCCAGCCTGGAGCACGCCCAGCGCGTGCTCGACCACTGGCTGGAGCAATGGGCCACCCAGGGTTATGGCTGGTGGGCGATTGCCCGTAAGGAGCAACCCGAGCACCTCATCGGCTTTGGCGGCATCGCGCCGCTTAACTACCTGACCGAGCGGCGCATCAACCTGGGTTATCGTTTCGCCGTGGAGGCGTGGGGGCAGGGCTATGCCACCGAGCTGGGGCGGGATGCGCTGGCGCAGGCCTTCCAGACACTGAATCTGCCGGAGGTTTTCGGCCTGGTGCGATCCGATCATACGGCTTCGATTCGTGTGCTGGAAAAGCTCGGTATGCAACCCTTCGGCCTGCTCGACGATGTGCCGGGCAAAGCGCCTAGCCGGGTGTTTAGCATTCGTCGTCCTACAACTGCTTTGCGCTGATTGTTTACACGCCCGTGTAATACCTGAATAAACGCCAATCTTTCAGATTGACACCGCCAAAGCGCCCGGCTATAAAAGTCGCAGTTGTACGACGACATATGACGTTACATATGTCCTATCTAACAAAAATAAAAAGTGATGCCATGAATTTGAATGAGCCCATCAACGCCCACCGCGTCGGCCAGGCCGTCGGCAACTATCGCTGGACCATCTGCGCGATGTTGTTCTTTGCCACCACCGTCAATTACCTCGACCGCCAGGTGCTCAGCCTCTTGGCGCCGCAATTGTCGACGCAATTTGGCTGGAGCAACACCGACTACGCCAACATCGCTGCGGTGTTCCAGTTCGTTTATGCGATTGCCATGCTGTTTGCCGGGCGGTTTGTCGACAAGATCGGCACCAAGGCTGCCTATGTGGTGGCCATCGCCATCTGGTCCACCGGCGCGATCATGCATGCGTTCTCGGTGCCGATGGGCGCGGGGATTGCCTCGCTCAGCGCCGCCATCGGCCTGGCGGTGATCCCGGTGTCGATTGCCGGCTTTATGCTCGCCCGCGCCGTGCTGGCGATTGGCGAGGCGGGTAACTTCCCCATCGCGATCAAGGCCACCGCCGAATATTTCCCGAAAAAAGAACGCTCCCTGGCCACCGGTATTTTCAACTCCGGCGCCAACGTGGGTGCGATCCTGGCACCCATCTGCGTACCGCTGATTGCCGGCATGTGGGGTTGGGAAGCCGCGTTTATCGTGATCGGCATGCTCGGGTTTGTGTGGGTGGCGGTGTGGTCGATGCTCTATGAGAAACCGGAGCAGCAAAAGCGCTTGTCCGCCGAAGAGCTGGCCTACATCCGCAGTGACCAGACCGTACAGCCTTTCGCGCCTGAGCCTGTAGGGGCGACGCCGAAAAAAGTCTCGTGGTTCAAGCTGCTGACCTACCGACAGACCTGGGCCTTCGCCTTCGGCAAGTTCATGACCGACGGCGTGTGGTGGTTCTTTCTGTTCTGGCTGCCCACTTACCTGTCGGCGCAATACAACATGAAAGGCGCGGATATCGTGATGCCGTTGGCCGTGCTGTACAGCATGACCATGGTCGGCAGTATCGGCGGCGGCTGGTTCCCCAGCTACTTTATGGCGCGCGGTGATGCCCCGTATGACGGCCGCATGAAAGCCATGCTGGTGATCGCGCTGTTCCCGCTGGTGGTGCTGTTGGCGCAACCGTTCGGTTACCTGAGCTTCTGGGTGCCGGTGTTGTTGATCGGCGTGGGCGCCTCGGCGCACCAGGCGTGGTCGTGCAATATCTTCACTACCGTGTCGGATATGTTCCCGCAAAAAACCGTGGCATCGGTGGTCGGCATCGGCGGTATGGCGGGCGGCCTGGGCGGTGTGGTGATGACCAAGATCGGTGGCTGGGTATTCGACTACTACAAGTCGATCAACGACATTCACACCGGCTACATGATCATGTTTGCGATTTGCGCCTTGGCCTATCTGGTGGCGTGGAGCGTGATGAAAGCGCTGGTGCCGCGCCACAAGGAAATTACTGACCTGTAAACCCGTCCCCTGTGGCGAGGGAGCTTGCTCCCGTTGGACTGCGTAGCAGTCCCATGCTCTTGAAACAAAGAGCAGGGGCCGCTTCGCAGCC
>NZ_JAAAFV010000031.1:523583-599443 GCF_019352915.1 Pseudomonas sp. Xaverov 259
GGGAGCAAGCTCCCTCGCCACAGTGAAAAGATTAAATGGCGGTTATTTATTGCGCGTCACCCGCCAAACGGTGTTCGCCAGGTCGTCAGCAATGATCAGCGCACCTTTCGGGTCCACCGTCACGCCCACTGGGCGGCCACGGGTCTTGCCGTCATCGCCGCGAAAGCCAGTGGCGAAATCAATCGGTTCGCCCGCCGGCTTGCCGTTGCTGAACGGCACAAAGATCACCTTGTAGCCCACCGGGTTGTCGCGGTTCCAGCTACCGTGTTCGCCGACAAACACGCCGTCGGCAAATTGTTCACCCATGGCCGGAATCGAGAAGTCCACGCCGAGTGCTGCAACGTGGGAGCCCAGGCTGTAATCCGGCTTGATCGCGGCCGCGACTTTCATCGGGTTCTGCGGTTGCGCGCGTGGGTCGACGTTCTGGCCCCAGTAGCTGTAGGGCCAGCCGTAAAAGGCGCCTTCGCGCACCGAGGTGAGGTAGTCCGGCACCAGGTCAGGGCCGAGTTCATCGCGTTCGTTAACCACCGTCCACAATTGCCCCGAGCCCGGCTGAATGGTCAGCGCGGTCGGGTTGCGCAGGCCGGTGGCGTAGGGCTTGTGCGCGCCGCTGGCCGCATCGATCTGCCAGACCATGGCGCGGTCGATCTCCACTTCCATGCCGCGTTCGGTGATGTTGCTGTTGGAGCCGATGCCCACATAGAGCTGGCGCCCGTCTTCGCTGATGGCCAGGGATTTGGTCCAGTGATGGTTGATCTGCGCCGGCAGGTCGGTGATTTTGGTGGGCGGGCCGCTGGCTTTGGTTTGGCCGTCGGCATAGTCGAAGCGCACCAGCGCATCCTGGTTGGCCACGTACAGCTTGCCGTCGGCGAAAGCCAGCCCATAGGGCGCGTTGAGGTTGTCGGCAAACACGGTCTTGAGTTCGTATTTGCCGTCACCGTCGGCATCGCGCAGCAACGTGATGCGGTTACCGCTCTTGACCTTGGTGTTGCCCTGGGCCTTGATCACGCTGGCGATTACATCCTTGGGCTTGAGCTTGGCCGCACTGCCGCCACGGCCTTCGGCAACGAGAATATCGCCATTGGGCAGCACCAGCGTCTGGCGAGGAATGGCGAGGTCGGTGGCGATGGCCGTGACGCTGTAGCCTTGCGGCACCGTGGGTTTTTGCTCGCCCCAGGCTGTCGGCTCGGCAATCTTCATGCTTGGCAACAAGCTGCTTTGTTGCGCGGGCAGTTTGGGGTCGGGACCGCGTGCCTGGGTCTTGTCGCCGGCGTCGCCACACGCGCTCAGCAACAGGGCCGCGCTCAGTAAGGTCAGCGTATGGAGTGGGTTCATTTGGCAGCTCCCGAGCGCAGGTTGGTCAGGCCGATCCATGTGGCAATAATCGCCAGGACGGTCACGAGCACCGACAGCACCAGGCCCACAGGCATCATGGCGTAGGCGTCCTTGGCATGCTGGAACGCGTTGACCAATCCGAGTACCCAGGTGATCAGTAACAGCAGGAAGTACGCGGCGGGGCGCCCGGCTTTATGCTCGGCACGCACCAGGTTGACCAGCGCAAACAACAATGCAAAGCCACAAAACACCAAGGCTCCGGCGATCAGCCAGGACGCGAAGTTGGCCCATTGGATCTGATAGGTCTGGCCATAGGCGATGTCACTGAGCAAGGCTCCGAGAAACAGCGGCACGGTGCCGGCCAACAGGGTTGAATGCAGCGGGCCAGGCCTGACGAGTGGGTAGGCGGGAAGGGTGGTCATGGGGTCGCGGCTCCTTGTTTATCCAACGCCCCGGGGCGGGGCAACGCATAGGGAAGGAGCGTAGAGCCTGGCGGATAGTTCAGCGTAATTCGTGTCGAAATATTATTTCAGGGGTTGCCAGGGCTTTAACGGGTCCACACATAGCGCACCTCTTCCAGCGTCACGCCACCGCGCACCAGCGTGCGACGGCTACCGGGTTCTTCAGTGCCGCCCAAGCTTGTATAGAAGCGTATGGCTCTTTGGTTTGCGGCTAAAACCCATAAAGAAATGCGTTTATAACCCTGGTCAACCAAACGCTGGAAACCCGCCTGCCACAATTGCGCGCCGATGCCATGGCCCCAATAGTCGGCCAGCACGTAGATAGCCATGACCTCTCCGGCTGTGGTCTCGGGCGTGTCGGCATCACGGCAAGGGCCCAGCGACAGCCAGCCGATAACGGTGCCCTCCATTTCAGCGACTAAAGTGTCAGCCTGTTTGCTTTCAATTGAACGCGCCCAGTGAGCCTCTTTCTGCGGCAAGCTTGTGGTCAGCGAGGCTAGAAAATCCGCCGGCATCAGGTCCACATAGGCCTGTTGCCAACTGCGCACATGCACGTGGGCGATGTGCTTGGCGTCCTTGGGCATTGCATCCCGAATCATAGCCATCCCTTACAGGTAATTTGTCGAAACCAGAGTGCCCATTCACTGTTACAGAATAGGTTCTCATTATGCAGAGGCCTGAAAACTGGCATGCTTCAGGGCCTGACAAAAGGAACCGTGTCCATGCCAACCCCGCAATTTCCAGGCTGCAAGATCCCATTGAGGGAAGCCCAAAGCCCAATGTTTGAAGTGCATCACCCATGAGTACCCTGACCGGTGTAGATGCTCAGGGCTGTGTGCTGACGCTGGACGATGCCGCCTTCCAGCCCGAATTTGAGCCGCTGCTGGCGGATGTCTGCGCCAGCCTCTCCCAGTTGGGGCTGGACAGCATTTATGTGTATGGCAGTGTCGCCAGGGGCGAAGCAAGCCCAGGTGAGTCGGATTTGGACCTGAGCCTGATTCTGCTCGAACCACCGGATGCACAGGTACTGGCACACCTGGAAACGCTACGCCAGGCGCTGGAGCAACGCCACCCGGAGGTCACCAAGATCGACTTCGATATCGGCCACCGCGCTGAAGTATTGGCGCCCGAGAACGCAAATAAGTGGGGCTTCTGGCTCAAGCATCATTGCCGTTGTGTGTGGGGCGAGGATCTTTCGCTGCGCTTTGATCGCTTCCAGCCCTCGCGCGCAATCGCCCTGGCTTTGAATGGTGACTTTGAACAGGTACTGAGTGGCTATCTCACCCGTATTGACCACGCTGGTACCGCATCCGAACGCTTTCGCCTGCAACGCGAGGCTGCGCGCAAGCTGATTCGAGCCACTAACACCTTGCGCGCCGACAACGCGGCAAGCTGGCCACACACGCTCGAAGAGCACGTCGCAGCATTTATCCAGCACCAGCCGACGATGCGCCTCCAGATCGCGTACTTCCTGTTTGAGGCGCGCAACCCCAGTGCCGAGGGCGAGCCTTTTACCACGCGATTGCGCGCCTTTATCGACTGGATGGTTTCACAGCAGGCATAGATAGGTATATTGGCGTTCAACCTCACTTTACATATGCCGAACCTATGATCAACTTCCGTTTGATTCGCCACCTCTGGCTGTTCCTGGCCGTCGCCGAAGAACAGAACTTCGGCCGCGCCGCCAAACGCCTGGGCATGTCGCAGCCGCCCTTGAGCGAGCAGATCCAGGTGTTGGAACAGGCACTCAAGGTCACGCTGTTCGAGCGCTCGCGGCGCGGTGCCAAGCTCACGCCAGTGGGCGCGGCGATCCTGCCGGCGGTGCGCAAGTTCGCCGAGCAGTTGGAGCGCCTGGAGCTGGCGGTAGAAGAAGCGGTGGCGGGGCAGTCGGGCATGCTCACCATCGGCGCGATTTCCACGGCGATGTTTGATGTGCTGCCGGGCCTGATCAACCAGCTCAATCAGCAATACCCGCACCTCACCGTGTCGGTGCGCGAGATTGACAGTGTCGAAGCCGTACCGGCGCTGGAGGCTGGCGATATCGACCTGGCCTTTGCGCGACTGGACGGCGACCTGGGCCAAGCGATCCAGTCGTTGCCGTTGCGCGAGGACCGCCTGATGGTGGCCTTGCCCAGCGATCATGCGCTGGCGGCGCGCACGCGCATCAGCCTGTCGAGCCTGGCCAGCGAGCCGCTGGTGATGTTTTCACGCAAGGTCAGCCCGGTGTATTTCGACAACCTGATTGCCACCTGCCGCGCCAACGGGTTTTCACCGCGAATACTGCATGAAGTGCGCTCGGTGGCTTCGCAAATTGCCTTTGTCAGCTGTGGCCAGGGCATCGCGCTGGTGCCGGCGTCGTTGAAAAAGCTGGCGCCGGACAATGTGGTGCTGCGCGCACTCACGCAAAAGCTCAATGTGGTCACCACTGCCGTGGCCTGGAACAGCGAGCGCCCCAACCCGCTGGTGACGGAGTTGGTCGCGCAGTTTCAGGCTCATACGATTGGCGTATGAATGTGTTCCGCTATCGGTCATTTACACGCAGCGGCAAACCCTTGAAATTGGCGGCCTGTTTGTCCAAGGAAACTGCACCATGTCGTTCGTTCACACCTGCGTACCGCTGACGGTAGACGGCGTTGCCCTGAACATCGCCGCCCTGCACCGTAGCGGCGAGGGCGCGCCTATCCTGTTCCTGCACGGTTTTGGTTCGACCAAGGAAGACTATGCCGATATCGTCCTGCACCCGGCGTTCGACGGGCGCGCCTTTATCGCCTACGACGCGCCCGGTTGCGGTGAAAGCCAGTGTGACGATCTGTCGAAAATCAGTATTCCCTTGCTGCTGGAGACGGCCTTGCAGGTGCTGGAGCATTTCGATATTCAGCGCTTGCATTTGGTCGGCCACTCCATGGGTGGGCTGACCGCACTGATGCTGGCGCACCGCTTTCCGGATCGCGTGCTGAGCTTTACCGACATTGAAGGCAATATCGCCCCCGAAGACTGCTTTCTGAGCCGGCAAATCGTCGACTTCCCGGCAGAGGATCCCGAGGCGTTTTTCAGTGCATTCATCGAACGCGCGCGCCACGCACCGGCGTATGCCAGTGCGCTGTATGCGGCGAGCCTGCGCCACAAAGTGCGCGCCGGTGCGGTACGCGGGATCTTCCAGTCGATGGTCGAGCTGTCTGACCACGCCGACCTGATGGGCAAGTTTCTCGGCCTGCCCTGCCCGAAGATGTTCATGTATGGCGAGCAGAACGCCTCACTGTCGTACCTGCCCCATATCCAGGCCCACGGTGTGCGCCTGGCGCCCATTGCCCGGTGCGGGCACTTTCCGATGTATTCCAACCCGGTCGCGATGTGGCAACAGATCGCGGACTTCCACAGCCGCGCGTTTTAGGATTTGAAACGCCCCACCAAAGCATTCAACTCCTGCGACAAGCTCGATAACCGCCCCGAATCATCCTGCGCAGAATTGGCCAGGCTTTCCACCAGCCGTGCCTCGTCGTAAATCTGCTGAATATGCCGGTTGATCTCTTCGGCCACGCTGTGCTGCTCCTCGGCGGCGGCGGAAATCTGCAGGTTCTGGTCGCGGATCTCGTTGACCGACAACTGGATGCCCTCAAAACTGTCCCGCGCGTTTTCGATGGACGACACGCTGGCGCGGGACAGGTCCAGGCAACTGCTCATCTTCTGGGTGACTTCTTCGGTCTTGCTGCCGAGGGTGCCGAGCAGTTGTTCGATCTCGCCGGTGGAGTCGGAGGTGCGCTTGGCCAGCGCGCGCACTTCGTCTGCCACCACTGCAAAACCACGGCCCTGATCACCTGCGCGTGCGGCTTCGATGGCGGCGTTGAGGGCCAGCAGGTTGGTCTGCTCGGCGATGGCGCGAATGGTGCCGAGGATCTGGTTGATGCTGCGGCTGCCGGCTTCCAGCTCCACCATCGCCTGGGATGACTCAGTCAGGCGGCGGCCCAGGCGGTTGACGTTATCGGTGGTGACTTCGATCTGCTGTTTGCCTTCGGCCACACGGCGATGGCCGTTTTCGGCCGACTCCGCCGCGCCGCTGCATGAACGCGCCACCTCGTTGGCGGTGGCGACCATTTCATTAAACGCGGTAGAGACCAACTCGACCGCCTCACGCTGGCGCCCGGCGGCTTCGTTCATGTTGTGTGCCACTTCACTGTTGACCCGTGACGCGTCCTGAAGGTTGGTTGAGGCTGCGCCGATATGCTGGATCAGCTGACGGATTGCGGCGAGGAATTTATTGAACCAACCCGCCAGCTCGGCGGTTTCATCCTTGCCCTGTACCTGCAACTCATGACGCAAATCGCCTTCACCCTGGGCGATGGACTGCAAGCCGGTGCTGACCTGGCCGATCGGTTTGACGATCACCTTGGAAAACGCCGCGGCGATCAGCCCGAAGATCAGCACCAGCACGGCCACGATTACTGTGGTCAGGTAGGTCATGCGCGTCGCAGCCGCCATGACTTCGTTGTATTCGATCAGCCCCACATACCGCCAGCCCAGGCCCGGCGAGGTCCACACGTTGGCCATGTAGCGCACGCCGTCGATCACCACCTCGGTTGAGCCCTGTGGCGTCTCGGCCAGGTGCGCATACGGCGCGCCGAGGTCCTTGAGCGGCTTGAAGTTATGCGCGGCATTGCGCGGGTCGACCAGCACTACGCCGTCCTCGATCAACATCACGTAGCCGCTTTCACCCAGCTTGATGCTCTTGAGCAGTTCGGTGAGGTTCTTCAGCGACACGCTGACCACGAACACACCCTTGGCCTTGCCGCTGCTATCCAGCAATGCGCGTGCGGTGCCCACCAGCGCCACATCATCCTTGTCGTAGTAGTAAGCCGGTGTGCGCACGGTCTTGTTGGGGCTGGCCATGGCGGCCTTGTACCAGGGGCGAGTGCGCGGGTCGTACTTGGCCAGCTGTGGGTCATCGGGCCATTTGGCGTAGGTGCCGTCTTCGAGGCCGATGGACAGAATCGCCGCGGAAGGGTGGGTTGCACCGAACCGAGCAAACTGCTCGATTACCTGCTGCGCCTGAGCAGGCATTGGCTGACTCGCGGCGTTGGCGGGTAGATAATCCTTCAGCGTGTTCACGGAAGTGTATACAGGATCTGCGGACATTTGATCGACGTTCTGCAACGTGCCATCGAAGAATTGCCGGATATTGCCATCGATCTGGCGTATCTCACGGGTGCTGCCATCAATGAACTGGTCAACGGCCTGGGTCCGTGTATTCAAGACGGAGATAACGGCGACCAGGCTGACCGGGATAAAAGCGACAGAGACGAACGCGAGCACGAGCTTGTTTTTTATTTTCATCGGGACGACCATCGGGCGAGAAGGCGATTTGCTATCAGTGTCTGTTTCGGCCCGATGGTTATAAAGCTTTAGCGGTATTTTGTGTACAACAATAATTGATTTTGTCCGGTAATTTTTTTCACGCCGAACAGCGCGCCTGCGACCTGTTGGTGCGCAGCAGGTCATGCCCGCTGACGATCACGATACCGGCCAACACCAGCAGCGAGCCGAGTACAAAAGACGCGTCCAGAGGTTCGTTTAACAACCCCACGCCAAACCCCACGCCAAACAACGGCGTCAGGAAGGACAACACGCCCAGGCGCGAACCGAGGTAACGGCCCAGCAGCCAGAACCACACCAGCAAGCTCAAGAAAGAAAACACCACGGTCTGAAACGCCAGGCTGACAACGGCGATACCGGAGAGATGTAAACGGGTTTGCCCGGTAGCACCGGCGATCAACGCCAGAATCAGGCAGGCACCGGCCAGTTGGTAAAACAAGGTCAGCGGCGCGGGTGCATCTGCCAACCTTGAACAGCGGATACTCAAGGTGGTCGCGCCCCAGGCGATAGCGCCGACGACGCCGAGTGCATCGCCGATACGCTGAGGCGTCAGCCACGTTTCACCCGGCGCGCCCGGTGCATAAAACGCCACGGCAATACCTGCGAACGCCGTGACGATACCCGCCCATTGCACACCACTCAGGCGTTCTGCCGGGAACCGAAAGTGCAAGCCAATCGCGGCAAACACTGGCGCGGTGTAGAGGAAAATCACCATATGCGCCGCAGAGGTGTAGCTCAGCCCGATCGACACGGCGATGTACTCAAGCGCAAATAACAACCCGACCACCACGCCACCACGCCAGGTCTCCAGACGGCACTTGAGGCGATAACGACGCAGCGTCAACAGCAGCCCTACCATCACGGCCGCAATCCCCGAGCGCAGGGCAATTTGCAGCACCGGCGCGACATCCGCTGCGGCCATTTTGATCGCGACCTGTTGCAGACCCCAGACGGCGCACACTACGACCATAATGATGGCTGCTTGCTTATCAATCGGCTGACGACTTTCCACGACACCACTCCTCTGACTCAATGACGTGAGTCTGGTGGTGTCGCAATGCTTGGATATAGCGCCGAACCGCCAAGCGATAGCGATGAAGCGTCAATCGGTAGCGGTAGCCCTGGCCATCGGCCCGCCCGCATTTCTGTACGGCGTTACTGAGGAAAGCGCACGCTATCGCGCATAATGCGTCATCCCTCGATCACTGCGCAGCCTCTCCCATGATCACGCCCGCCGAGCATCTGATCCTCGCGCCATTCACCGACGAGTTGCCCTCGCCGATCTACTTTCGCGCAGCGCGCATGCCCGCGTCGGCGGCGTACCCGACACACCGCCACCCGTGGGGCGAGTTCGTGTACTCCTTCAGTGGTGTCATGGAACTCAAGCTGGACGGCGCGCACTTCATCGCACCGCCGCAATATGGTGTGTGGCTACCGCCGAATGTGGAACACAACGCGCTGAATCATCAGGAGGCCTGCCATTGTTCGCTCTATATCGCCAAGGCCTTGTGCGACCGCTTGCCGAGTGAAGCGTGCGCGCTGACTATCACGCCGCTGATTCGCGAACTGCTTGAAGAACTGCATGCGTCACCACCAGGGCCGGTGCAAACAGCCGAAGAAAGCCGCTTGCTCATGGTGTTGCTGGACCGCTTGAACCGTACTTCGCGTGTGGGCAGTTACCTGCCGGGCTCCAGTGACCCGGTGCTGGCGCCGATCCTCGGTGCGCTGGAGCAAAATCCCGCCGATGCGCGCTCTTTGGCCGATTGGGCGCGGTTGGTCAATGCCACTGAGCGCACACTGTTGCGGCGCTGCCAGCGGGATTTGGGCATGTCGTTGGCGCAATGGAAGCAGCGTTTGAAAGTGACCACTTCGTTGCTGCAGCTTCGCGCCGGGACTTCCGTCGAGGCGGTCGCGTTTGATCTGGGCTACAGCAGTTCTTCGGCGTTCATCAGCATGTTCCGCAAGCTCACGGGCGAAACTCCGGATGAGTACCGCAGGAAACGGTTGAGCTGAGGCATTATCCCGTCATTGCCTTCAGGGCGGCCTTCAGGCCGGCGGTCGCGCTGGTCAGCGGCGCTGGCCCTGCGGTTACCAGAGCAGCGGCCCCGCCCATGGAGGCCTGGGCCAGCGCAACCACGCATGCGCCATCGACATAGGCCTGATCGGCCGCCGTGGCGACGGTCGACAGGTAGCCACCCATATCGCCCGCCTTGAACAGCACCCAAGCGCCTGGAACCAGCTGCACGTCAACGGTTGCGTCCGAGTGTAACGCTGCGCGGTGGAATAGGCTCGAGGTGGGCGCGAGGGTGGTTTCGACGGCGCATAACACCACGACCTTGCCGCCTGCTTGAACGGCTGTGAGGGCGAGGGCTTGGTCCGTCCTGAGAATGCATGACGGGATGCGCTCGTCAATTTCATCAACCGATGGCCCTAACGTCGAGCAGGTGAGCAGCACGACGTCAGCGTGTTGAGCGAGTGAAAGCAATGCGTTGGCGGTTGAGGCCGCAATTTCAGGTGTGAGACCACCCATTTCTTCCGCTGCGGCCAGAAGGTCGGCGCGCACCTCATGTTGCAGAGCGGCGGGTGCGATCCCCAGCGCTTGTGCAGCTGCGTCGAAGACTGCAATGTTGCTGGCTGCGGTATGAAGGCAGGTGATTCGCATAGGGGGCCGCCAGGTTGAAAGTGTTGAGCCCCGCAGTGTTATCACAGTTAAGATGCCATCGGTATTTTCTCATTAAGGACAATGCATGGCACTGATCACGGAACGCGTAGCGCTGGCCCGCAACGATGCCAACGATAAGGTTATTTGCCGCATGGCCTCAGGCTGGGCGGTCATGGGCGATGTGCAGTTTCTGCCGGGTTACTGCTTGTTGCTGCCCGACCCGGTGGTTGCCAGTCTCAATGATCTGGACGCCGAGGCCCGCGCAACCTACCTGCTCGACATGGCGCGCCTTGGCGATGCAGTGCTGGCGGCTACGGGTGCCGTGCGCATGAACTACGAGATACTGGGCAACTCGGAGCCAGAGTTGCACTGCCATATTTTCCCGCGTTATGCCTCGGAACCGGACGACAAACGCACGATGCCGGTGTGGTTCTACGACTGGAAGGACGCGCCACCTTACGCTGAAGAGCAGCACGGTGAGTTGCGCAACACAATCGCGCACTTACTCAAATCCGCAATGGAAGTTGGATGATGCACAGAAATAATCTGGTCCCGGAATTGATGGTGACCGATCTGAACCAGAGCCTTGATTTCTGGGTAGGTTGCCTGGGGTTCAAGGTGGCTTATCAGCGCCTGGAAGACGGCTTTGCGTATCTCGACCTGGACGGCGCTCAGGTGATGCTTGAGCAAGTCGACCCACTCGCCAATCAATGGCTCACGGGGGCATTGGAACGGCCATTTGGACGCGGCATGAACCTGCAGATAGATGTCGCGGCGGTGCTCCCGGTTATTCAACGGCTGGAGAGGGCAGCGTATCCCGTGTTCAAGGCCAGTAAAGACGTGTGGTACCGGGCGGGCGAAGTCGAGGTCGGGCAGCGCGAGTTTCTGGTACAGGACCCCGATGGTTATCTGGTGAGACTGGTAGAGCGGCTTGGCGAAAGGGCGCGGGCCAATGCGTGAGCGCAAAGCCGCACGCCTGTTGGTGGTCAGCCCGGCGCGAACAGTGCTGCTGTTCCGCTTCGTCCACAAGGACGGCGCACTGGCCGGCAGGAACTACTGGGCGACGCCCGGCGGTGGTGTTGAAGCCGGGGAAACCTTTAGCAGGCAGACGTTTTTTAAAGCATGGCCAGGATATTGGCAGTGCCTGTGACCCTGGCGTAATCCATCGCCAGGTTGCTCAGCGACAGTGCATGCACATCCTCGGCAGGCCAGAGTCGGCCCGACAAATCAGCTTGATCAAAGGTGTAGCAGGCATCCGCCGCCACGGTCACCTCAAAACCCAGGTTGCCGCCGGAGCGCGCCGTGGACTCGACAGAGTTATTGGTGATCACCCCAACGATCACCCATTGCCGGATCCCACGCCCATGTAGCCAGCGCTCCAGGCCGGTGGCGGCGAACGCGTCCGGGACGTTTTTTTCCACCACATGCTCATCCTTGAGCGGTGCCAATGCCGGCTGGAACTCACAGCCCGGTTGGCCCGGCCAAAACACCGAGCCTTCGCTGCGGGACATATGCCTTACGTGCACCACAGGGCGATTGGATTGTCTCCATGCACGCAGCAGGTGCTGTATCTGCACCTCGGCATCGGGGTTGTTGCGTCGCCCCAGCTTGGGGTCATTCATGCCTTGCTGCATGTCGATAATCAACAATGCAGCGTTTGTGGCTAGCGGCTCCATGGCAGATTCCTTGGCTTGGTCAGAGGCGAAAGATAGCAGCGATTGGGCGTACTAAAACAGGGCTGTTGTTCGAAGCCCATTTCACGAGGTACATCGATCCAAGGTGGGAGCGGGCTTGCTCGCGAAAGCGGTGGACCAGTCAATTGATGTATCGACTGACACGCAGCCTTCGCGAGCAAGCCCGCTCCCACATTAAGATCATTTTACACTCGATGAATCTTGATCCTGTGCATAGACCACCGGTCAGCGCAGCTTTTCTAGCATCTGGTAGTACCACATCCCGGCCGCCAGCATCGGGTTGCCGAACACATCGCCGAGCGGCACCTTGATGTGTTTGCACCCGGCAAAAGTGTCAAATTTCGACAGCGTGCCGGTCAGCGCTTCGGCCATGATTTCGCCCATGATGTGGCTGGTGGCGATGCCATGCCCGGAGTAGCCCTGGCAGTACCAGACGTTGTCCGAGAGCTTGCCCAATTGCGGGATGCGATTCATCACGATGCCCATGGCGCAGCTCCACTGGAACTCGATATCCACGCCTCTGAGCGCCGGGAACGTGCGTTCGATACAGGGCCGCAGTTCTGCGGCGATGTCGCGTGAGTCGAGCCCGGAATAGTTGGCGCCGCCACCAAACAACAGCCGACCATCGCCGGTCAGCCGGTAGTAGTCGAGTACAAAACGGCAGTCGTACACCGCCAGGTCCTGCGGGTTGATCTGGTGCGCCAGTTCGCCCAGGGGCGCGGTGGTGACAATGCCGCCCATGGCCGGGAAGATCTTGCCCTTGAGCTGTTTGGGTTCGAGCTTGTGGTACACATCGCCGGCCAGCAGCACCTGGTGCGCATCGATGCGGCCTTGGGCGGTGATCACCGCCGGGCGTTCGCCATGTACGATTTCCAGCACTTCGGAATTCTCGAAAATCAGCGCGCCCAGGCTGTGTGCGGCGCGCGCTTCGCCCAGGCACAGGTTCAGCGGGTGCAGGTGCAGGTTACGGGTATTTTTCAGGGCGCCCAGATACAGCGCGCTGTCCAGGTGCTGACGCACACCGGCCTGATCGAGCAGGCTGACCTGATCGCCCATGCCGCGCCGTTGTGCTTCGTCGTGAAAGGCGCGCAGTTCGGTCATGTGCGAGGGTTTCATCGCGGCATGCAGATGGCCGTGCTTGAGGTCGCAGTCAATCGCATATTTTTCTACGCGTTGCTCGATGATTGCGTGCCCACGCCAGCGCAAGTGCCAGATGAAATCATCCACCTCATCGCCCAGGCGTTTGCGCATCTGTTCGCGCATGGCCTCGTCGCCCGACAGGCTGCCGGTGACTTGCCCGCCATTGCGCCCGCTGGCGCCCCAGCCGATTCGATGGGTATCGACAATCGCCACCTTGAGCCCGCGTTCAGCGAGCTCCACGGCGCTGGCAACGCCGGTGAAACCGCCGCCGATGATCACCACGTCCACGCTGACCTGGCCTTGCAAGGTCGGGTACTGGGTGGCGTCGTTGAGGCTGGCGGTGTAATACGAGGGGCTGCGCAAAGCTGCGGTCATGGGGTGATCCTTCTGATAAATGAATGCCGGCAAGGCGTATTCGACGTGGATCAGAAGGGTGCATCAGGTGGGCGTGCATGGCGGCAATGCCACAGCGCCCAGAAGGCCAGGATGTGATTCAACAACGGGTTTTCGCAGGAACGCGCCTGTACCTTCGCGAAGGAGGGGAGCAGGGCACGACGGATCAAACGCAGGCGCGAAATCATGGTCGCCGATGCTCCCATCGTGCGTGGGTGCATTCAATCGCCGTTTGTGAACCTTCAGTTATGGCTTTGTTAAACAATCAGGGCCGATTGAGTGTATTCACATAAGCGCTGAACATAGCGGCCATGCCATCGGCATACAGCTCAATCTCGGCGGTGGTGCGCGGGCTCATGGAGAAGTCCTTGCCCACGCAACCCAGCGTGCTGCGGATCAGGTCGCACGCGAGTGCGCGGGTTGCGTCGGGCACCTCGGGCAGTAACTCGTGCATGAATGCCTCAAACGCTTGCCGGCCGGCCGCGCGCACGTGTTCCGCTTCCGGCGCGTCGCGGTACAGCGGCGCTGCGTCGTGGAGCGCGCTGCGCATCAGAGCCTCCTCGCACTCGGAATGGATAAATGCATGCACCAAGGTACGCAGGCGGGTCAGGGGCGCGACTGCGGTTTTTTCGAGGATGTCGCGCAGCATTTGGGTGGTCTGCTGCCATTCATCACTTTGCAGCCGAAACAGGATCGCGGCCTTGTTGGGGAAATATTGATACACCGAACCGACACTCACCCCGGCTTTTTCCGCGACCCGCGCGGTGGTGAAGCGTGTGGCGCCTTCCTTGGCCAAAACCTGAATAGCGGCTTCGAGAATCGCCGCCACCAGTTCGGTGGAGCGTGCCTGCTGTGGCTGTTTGCGCGAGGCAATACGCGCGGTCTGGCGGGTGGTCATTTCGGGCTCCGGGCGCTGGGCGAACGCGAATAGCGAAGGCGAGGAATCACTTGCATACTTTTAATGCGACGAATTAGTCGCATCTTAATCCCCATCCAACGGAAATCAATCATGACCACCCTGACCACCGAGCCTCTCGCCGCCTTGATCGAACGCCTTTACACCCAAGCCGATGCAGCCACCAGCCCGCTCATCGACACTGTGTCGCCGCAAGAGCGCAACCGCCTGATGCACAGCAAAACCGAATACCTGGAGCTTTACACGATGCTCAAGGACTTGTGGCTGCCGGTCTCGCGTGACACCGGCAACCTGCTCTACATGCTGGCCCGCAGCAGCCACGCAAAAGCGATTGTCGAGTTCGGCACCTCGTTTGGCTTGTCCACCCTGTTCCTGGCTGCCGCACTGCGCGACAACGGCGGCGGCGTGTTGATCGGCAGCGAATTCGAACCGTCGAAGATCGCCCTGGCGCGCGAGCATTTCATCCAAGGCGGCGTCAGCGACCTGATCGAAGTGCGTGAAGGTGATGCGCTCGTTTCACTGGCTGCAAACCTTCCGCAATCGGTCGACCTGCTGCTGCTCGATGGCGCCAAGTCACTGTATGGCGATGTGTTGAACCTGGTGGAGAAGCACCTGCGGCCGGGCGCTTTGGTGGTGGCCGATAATACCAACTACTGCCCTGAATACCTGGCGCATGTGCGCGCGCCTGCAAACGGCTATCTGTCGGTGCCGTTTGCCGATGACATCGAACTGTCGATTCGCCTCGGCTGAGGATTGGTTCAACGAGCGGTGGCCGGCCGTTAGCACCGATCGGCAGCCGATTCGCAAAACCCTGAGACTTCCCGGCGAAAATCTTCATAATGGCGGCCAATTTGTTTAGCTCGTTATTCTGGTGTGCCCGCATGGAAATTAAGGTCAACTTTCTCGACAACCTTCGGCTTGAAGCCAAGTTCGATGACTTCACGGTGATTGCCGACCAGCCGATTCGCTACAAAGGCGACGGTTCGGCCCCGGGGCCGTTCGATTACTTCCTGGCTTCGTCGGCGTTGTGCGCGGCGTACTTTGTGAAGCTGTACTGCGCAACACGCAATATTCCAACCGAGAATATTCGCCTGTCGCAGAACAACATCGTTGATCCGGAAAACCGCTACAACCAGATCTTCAAGATCCAGGTCGAGTTGCCGGCGGACATTTCCGACAAGGATCGCCAAGGCATCCTGCGTTCCATCGACCGCTGCACGGTGAAGAAAGTCGTGCAGGCCGGGCCGGAATTTGTCATCGAAGAAGTCGAAAACCTCGACGCGGATGCCCAGGCATTGTTGATGCCACATTCCACCTCCGAGGCGGGCACCTACATCGCCGGCAAGGACCTGCCGCTGGAGCAGACCATTGCCAACATGTCCGGCATTCTCGCCGGCCTGGGCATGAAGATTGAGATCGCCTCGTGGCGCAATATCGTGCCCAACGTGTGGTCGCTGCATATCCGCGACGCACACTCGCCGATGTGTTTCACCAACGGCAAGGGCGCGACCAAGGAAGGCGCACTGGCGTCGGCGTTGGGCGAGTTTATCGAGCGGCTCAACTGCAACTTTTTCTACAACGACCAGTTTTGGGGTGAGGAACTGGCCAACGCGGCGTTCGTGCACTACCCGGATGAGCGCTGGTTCCAGCCTGGGCCCAAGGATGAACTGCCGAGTGAAATCCTCGATGCCTACTGCCTGAAGATCTACAACCGTGAGGGCGAGCTGCGTGGCTCGCACCTGTTTGATACCAACTCGGGCAATGAAGAGCGCGGGATTGTTTCGTTGCCGTTCGTGCGCCAGTCCGACGGCGAAGTGGTGTATTTCCCGTCCAACCTGATCGAAAACCTTTACCTCAGCAATGGCATGAGCGCGGGCAATACCTTGGCTGAAGCCCAGGTGCAGTGCCTGTCGGAGATTTTCGAGCGTGCGGTGAAGCGCGAAATCATCGAAGGCGAGTTCGCCTTGCCGGATGTGCCCGCAGAAGTGTTGGCCAAATACCCCGGCATTGTCGCGGGTATCGAAGGCCTGGAGGCCCAGGGCTTCCCGGTGCTGGTCAAGGACGCGTCCCTGGGCGGCGAGTTCCCGGTGATGTGCGTCACCCTGATGAACCCGCGTACCGGCGGCGTATTCGCCTCGTTCGGCGCGCACCCGAGTCTGGAAGTGGCGCTGGAGCGCAGCCTCACCGAACTGCTCCAGGGCCGCAGTTTTGAGGGCCTGAATGACCTGCCGCAGCCGACCTTTGAAGGCCAGGCGGTGACCGAGCCGAACAACTTTGTCGAGCACTTTATCGACTCAAGCGGCGTGGTGTCGTGGCGTTTCTTCAGTGCGCAGTCGGACTATGAATTTGTCGAGTGGGATTTCTCGGGCGAAGGTGAAAACTCCAACGCCGAAGAAGCCGCTACCCTGTTCGGTATTCTCGAAGGCATGGGCAAAGAGTCCTACATGGCGGTGTACGAACATCTAGGCGCCACGGCTTGCCGGATCCTGGTGCCGGACTACTCGGAAATCTACCCAGTGGACGACCTGATCTGGGACAACACCAACAAGGCACTGTTTTTCCGCGCCGATATCCTCAACCTGCACAGCCTTGACGAGGAGGCGCTGCAAGCGTTGGTCGAGCGTTTGATCGAAAGCGAGCTGGACGATTACACCGACATCACCACCTTGATCGGCATTGAGTTCGACGACAACACGGCCTGGGGCCAGTTGACCATCCTGGAGTTGAAGCTGCTGATCTTCCTGGCCTTGCAGCAATATGAGGAGGCCAAGGAGTGCGTGGAGATGTTCCTGCAATACAACGACAACACCGCTGAACGCGGCCTGTTCTACCAGGCGGTGAATGCGGTGTTGGAGATGCAGCTGGACGACGACCTGGAGCTTGCCGATTACGAGGCCAACTTCCGCCGGATGTTCGGTAACGAGCGGATGGATGCGGTGATTGGTTCGGTGGGCGGCAGTGTGCGGTTTTATGGCCTGACGCCGACCAGCATGAAGCTCGAAGGGCTGGATCGGCATTTGCGCTTGATCGAGAGCTACAAGAAGCTGCACTCGGCACGGGCCAACGTCACCTCGGCCTGACTGATCGTTGACTGATCGTTCCCACGCTCCGCGTGGGAATGCCGCATGGGACGCTCCGCGTCCCGCTGTTGCCTTGGTGACGCGGAGCGTCACAGGATGCATTCCCACGCACAGCGTGGGAACGATCGTGTGGAGTTAGATCAGTGCCAGCGCCTGGGCCAGGTCGGCTCTCAAATCTTCGACATCCTCAACCCCCACCGACAACCGCACCAACCCATCGCCAATCCCCAACTGCGCCCGCGTCGCCGCCGGAATGCTTGCATGGGTCATGATCGCCGGGTGTTCAATCAGGCTTTCCACGCCGCCGAGGCTCTCAGCCAGGGCGAAAATTTTGACGTTTTCCAGAAAACGTGTGGCACCCGCCAGGTCACTGTTCAAATCCACCGAAATCATCCCGCCAAACCCGCGCATCTGCTGGCGCGCCAGTGCGTGCTGCGGGTGCGAGGCCAGGCCTGGGTAGTACACCCGCGACACTTGCGGCTGCTGCTCCAGCCAGGTGGCCAGGTCCAGGGCGTTGCTGCAGTGGCGCTCCATGCGCAGTGCCAGGGTTTTTACCCCGCGCAGGGTCAGGAAGGCATCGAACGGCCCGGCAATCGCGCCGACCGAGTTCTGCAGAAAGCCCAGGCGCTCGGCGAGTTCCGGGTTGTGGCCGACGATGGCGATACCGCCGATCACGTCGGAGTGGCCGTTGAGGTATTTGGTGGTGGAGTGCACCACGATGTCGAAGCCCAGCTCCAGTGGGCGCTGGATCCAGGGGCTGGCGAAGGTGTTGTCGGCCACACAGATGATGCCGCGATCGCGGCAGATGCGCGCAATGGCGCTGAGGTCGGTGAGGCTCAGCAGCGGGTTGCTTGGGGTCTCGACCCAGACCATGCGTGTGTCGCTCTGCAGCGAGGCTTCAAAGGCCGACAGGTCGCTGAGGTCGACAAAGCTGAAACGGTGCCCGGCGCTGCGTTGGCGCACCTTGTCGAACAGGCGGAAAGTACCGCCGTACAGGTCGTTGCCGGAAACGATGTGCGCGCCGGCATCCAGCAGTTCCAGCACGGTGGAGATCGCCGCCAGCCCGGACGCAAACGCGAACGCCGCGCTGCCGCCCTCCAGGTCGGCCACGCAGCGTTCCAGGGCAAACCGCGTGGGGTTGTGGGAGCGCCCGTAGTCAAAACCCTTGTGTACGCCAGGGCTGTCTTGCAAATAGGTGGAGTTGGCGTAGATCGGCGGCATCAGCGCGCCCGTGGTCGGGTCGGGTGATTGCCCTGCGTGGATCACACGGGTGGCAAACGCGCTTTTATCGGGCAGGCTCATGCAAGGGATCTCCGTAGGTGGTTAAGCAGGTCGACGCGGGTGATCAGGCCGTGAAAGCCCGAGGCGTCAGCAATAATGGCGACCAGGCCGCGATCCAGTTCCGCCTGCAGTTCGGCCAGACTGGCGCTGGGGGCCAGGGTTTGCAAGGTGTTGCTCATGGCATCGGCCACCACCATGGAAAAGTGTGTGGCGTCCTGATGCAGGCCCAGCAGAATGTCGGACTCATCTATTACACCCACTAGCTTCTGGCCGTCCACCAGCACCGGCAGTTGCGAGACGTCGGCCAGGCGCATGCGCTGGAAGGCGGTGAGCAAGCTGTCGTCGGGGCTGACGCTGATCACCCGGCCGTCTTCAAAGCGGCGTGCAATCACGTCGCGAAGGTCGCCGTAGTGTTTGTATTGCAACAGCCCCGCGTCGTTCATCCATTGGTCGTTGTAGACCTTGGACAAGTAGCGCGTGCCGGTGTCGCAGACGAAGGTGACCACGCGCTTGGGCTCGGTTTGTTCGCGGCAGTAACGCAGTGCGGCGGCAAGCAGGGTGCCGGTGGATGAGCCGCCGAGGATGCCTTCGGCCTTGAGCAGCTGGCGGGCGTGGTCAAAGCTTTCTTCATCGCTGATGGAGTAGGCATGGCGCACGCTGGAGAGGTCGGCAATCGAGGGGATAAAGTCTTCGCCGATGCCTTCCACGGCCCAGGAGCCGGGCGTTTGCATGTTGCCGCTGCGGCTGTATTCGGCCATCACCGAGCCCACCGGGTCGGCCAGCACCATTTCCAGTTCGGGCTGCACGCGTTTGAAGAAGCGCGTAAGGCCGGTGAGGGTGCCGGCCGAACCGACGCCCACCACAATCGCGTCCAGATCATGCTGGGTTTGCGCCCAGATTTCCGGGGCGGTGCTGGTTTCGTGGGCCAGCGGGTTGGCGGGGTTGTTGAACTGGTCGGCAAAGAATGACCCGGGAATGTCTTTGGCCAGGCGCGCGGCCACGTCCTGGTAATACTCGGGGTGGCCCTTGCCGACGTCGGAACGGGTGATGTGTACTTCGGCGCCCATGGCCTTGAGGTGCAAGACCTTTTCGGTGGACATCTTGTCGGGCACCACCAGCACCACACGGTAGCCTTTTGCCCGGCCGACCAGCGCCAGGCCCAGGCCGGTGTTGCCGGCGGTGGCTTCGATGATGGTGCCGCCCGGTTGCAGGCGGCCGTCGCGTTCGGCGGCGTCGATCATGGCCAGGCCGATACGGTCCTTGATCGAGCCACCGGGGTTTTGCGATTCAAGCTTGAGAAACAGCGTGCAAGGGCCAGTATCGAAACGGCTGACCTTGACCAGCGGCGTATTGCCGATCAGTTCGAGCACGGCGGGACGTGGGAGGCTGGGCATGAATTCACCTTGGTTGCGAGCAGACAGAGGTGGAGCAGCAAAGTAAACGCGTGCCTTGGAACATAGGCCGGGATCGCGCCGGTCGCAACCGGGCGGTCCGTTGGATGTCTTTTTTTGGCGCATGAACCCGACAGGGCGTTTACGGCAGTTCGCCCAACGCCTGCTGTACGCGCGCACTGGCTGCTTGCATCGGTGCGCGCAGTTCGCTGCCGATCAAGCCCTGCAAGGCCAACGCCGCCTTGACCGGCGCCGGGTTGGGTTCCATAAACATAGTGTTGATCAGCGGCAACAACGTGAAAAACGTCGCCCTGGCCCCGGCCAATTGGTTATCGCGCACTTGCTGGCACAGCGCCACGAAGGCCTCGGTGCGCACATGCGCCGAGGCCGCAATCGCGCCACTGGCGCCCAGGCACAGCGCGTTGAAGATCTGGATATCCTCACCACACAGCACATCGACCTCGCCGCTGGCGATCAACGCCAGGGTCGTGGCCAGGTTGCCGCCACAGTCTTTGATCGCAGCGATGCGCGGGTGTTTGACGATATTTAGGAGCGTGGCTTGCTCGAAGGTTACGCCGGTGCGGTAGGGAATGTCGTAGAGCACAATCGGCACGCTCGAGGCATCTGCCACCGTGCGAAAAAACGCCTCAAGGCCAGGCTGGGAAGGGCGGATATAGCTGGGCGCGGGCACCAGCAGACCCGCTATCGGGCGCTGGAGAATTTCAGTTTGAAAGTGCAGCAGTTCTATCTGGTTGTTGCCCGCCAGGCCCATCACCACCCGCTGCGCGGGCACCCATTGCAGCACGGCATCGAGCACGGCGAGCTGTTCCTGACGGCTCAACGACGCGGCTTCACCGGTGGTAGTGCAAACCATGATCCCGGCCACGTGTTTTTCCAGCAGGTGGCTGACCAGCCGGTGCAGGCCGATAAAGTCGATGGCGCCATCCTGAAACGGCGTGACTACGGGAACCCAGATACCTTGAAACGATGACATGCACTTTCTCCTGATGGTTGACCGCTAAAGTCACCGTCAGAAGGCCAGAGGGGATTGTGCAGAAGGAGGTGTGGTCCGTCGCGCTCAATGTCCTGTCAGCTCATCTGACGGGACAGCGCGCCCCGGTCACATGAGCGACTGTTTCTTCGATTTGAGGGCGCGCGCAACGCAACCTTGCGCCTTGGCAAACAAGCCAATGGCGGAGAGGTTAACGAAAGACGCTGCTGACATGCGCTGGCACACCCTGAATAAGATCTCCATCTTCAGGGGATGTGACGGGATGTGTCAACCCCGCCGCAGGTGCTTATAGGCAAGCGAGCGCATAGTTGGAGGGATACTCGGTCAACTGTGGGAGCGGGCTTGCTCGCGAATGCGGTGTATCAGTGACAGATGAGTTGACTGACCCACCGCATTCGCGAGCAAGCCCGCTCCCAGATTGGATCTTTGGTGCCTTCAATCACCCGCTACCGCAGCTTCGATAGCAGCCACGTCAATCTTGGCCATGGTCATCATTGCCTCGAACGCACGCTTGGCGATGGCCGGGTCGGCATGCGTTACCGCCGCAGACAAGACGCGCGGGGTGATCTGCCAGGACACGCCCCACTTGTCCTTGCACCAGCCGCAGGCGCTGGCCTGGCCGCCGTTGTTGATAATGGCATTCCAATAGCGGTCGGTTTCGGCCTGGTCGTCCGTGGCCACCTGAAACGAAAACGCCTCGGTGTGCGGGAATGCCGGGCCAGCATTCAGGCCCAGGCACGGGATGCCCAGCACGCGGAAGTCGACGGTTAACACATCGCCTTGCTTGCCCGCCGGAAAGTCGCCGGGGGCGTGATGCACGGCCTTTACAGCGCTGTCCGGGAAGGTCTTGGCGTAAAAAGTGGCGGCTTCCAGGGCGGTGCCGTTGTACCAGAGGCAGAGGGTGTTTTTGTTCATCTCGAATCTCCACGGGGTGGTCGGGTGTAGAGAGTCTAGACGGTCGATCAAGGCTTATCGGGTATCAGCTGTTGAGCTATCGCGGCTTTGTCGATGACCGACCAGGCCTGCGCAATTTTCCCGTCGCGGCACTCGTAGAACACGTTTTCGTCGAAGCTCACCGTCCTGCCATTAATCGGCAGCCCGAAGAATTCACCGCTGGGGCTCACCGTGAAATTCAACCGGCTGGCGACGGTCGGCGGGTCGGCTACCAGCAGTTGGATGCGGAACACCAGGTCGGGGATTTCACGAAAGTCGCGCTCCAGCATCGCGCGGTAGCCTGCCAGGCCGACGGTGGTGGCATTGTAGGTCACGTCCGGGTGGACGAAGTCGCCCAGGTGCTCCCAGTCCTGACGGTTGAGGCAGTCGATGTAGCCTTGGTAAAAATCGGCGAGTTCGGTTCGGGTCATGTCGCGTTCTCCCTATTCAGGGTGTCCATGTTAGTTGAGTGCGCGGAGCCACCCTCAGGCCCTGCGCGCCATCAGCAGCACCGTTGCCGCCGCCGACAGCAACCCGGCGCAGCAGCGATTGAAAAGCCGCTTGCCGCTAGGTTCGGCAAACCATCGGCGCATGTGCGTGCCCATGTAGGCGTAAGCGCTGATCGCTATCCATTCCAAACCCAGGAACATCGCACCCAGCAGCGCGAATTGTGGGGTGATCGGTTGGCCGGGCACCACGAATTGCGGGAGGAACGCGGTGAAGATCAGGATGGCTTTCGGGTTGCCGGCCGCTACCAGAAACTCCTGACGCGCCAAGGCCCACAATCCCACCTTGCCCGTGGCTGATTCAGCTTCTTTTTGCGGGTTAGCCCGCCACAGCTGAAATGCCAGATAAAACAGATACGCCGCACCGAGAATCTTGATCCCGTAGAACAGCAGCTCCGAAGTCTGCAACACCACCGCCAAACCGGCAGAGGCGAGGGCGATCATGCCGGCAAAGGCCAGCAAACGGCCAATGCCGGCAAGGCAAGAAGTGCGATAGCCATAACGCGTGGAGTTGCTCACGGACAGCAGGTTGTTGGGGCCGGGCGCCATGTTCAGGGCGAAGCAGGCGGGGAGGAAGAGGGCGAGCGTGGCGAGGTCCATGGCGGCTCCGGAGTGGGTCGAGCGGGACCGAAGAGGATAAAGGGTCTTGAGGGGGTTGGACAATCCGCGCGCACCGCTAAGTTTTAGCGGTGATTTGCCAGTAGGTACTGTGCAATTTCACACGGCATTTGACGCTAAGGTATAAACCCTGGTGCGTTCATTCTCAGCTTGAAAAAATTGATCGGGGCAGCGTCGATGCGGGTTACGTATGTGATAACGATTCGACTCTGTTTTTATAACTGGCGATAGAATAGGTCGCCAGTATAAAAATTTAGGTATTAAATAGTTTTTACACTTGGGGGTGGGGCAGGCAGGCTTTTCCAGCCTCTATTAATAAGCACGGTTATTCGATCACTTGATGAGTACGAGGCTTTTGCATGGGTTTTGATTGTTAGCGAGATGACGCCTCCTTTGAGCGTTTTTTTATTCAGCACGTTCTCAAAGGTCCCCAAAGGAAATGAATCAAGGCGGACCTCGTCTTGAATATTAATTAGGGCGGGTTCTAATCGCTTAACGGTGAATATTGTTCCGTTGTGATCAATGCTGATGAGTACAGGACTCTTGCAAATGTCGCAACACCAAGTCGCTGTGGAAATAGCAATGTGTAACCCTTGGATGTTGCAGGTTCTACAGATGTAATCCTTGTCGTAATGTGCCGTAGGCATGATCTACTTCCTGTTGGTTTTTGTTGCGGTGATAGAAAGTTTATCAGGCGGCGAGCTGATATCGAGCTGCGCTTAACCGCTCACGCAAAAAAAATTTTAGTATTGCGAGTACCGTCCTGCATTTGAGCTTGCAACCCCAGCACTCACTCACGTGCTTTAATAGTGCGCACCTTATAGTGGACGCTGCTGACCGGCTGCATGCGGCATCGATCTATCCATCCGCTTCACGTACCGCGCTTTCAGGGAGAAATCAGTTGGTTACTACGGACGTTGTTCACACACTGGGCACACCGGCAGAGCTGGATTACTACGACCGCAGGTCGGTCAAATTGCCCACTGATGTCACCGCCCTGGAGGCCTGGAACATTGTGACCGCCGAGCGCGGGTGGCCGATGCAGTTGGCTTTTCGAATCCGCGACGGGATTTCGTCGCTGTTTGGTGTGAAACGTATCGGAGGGTTCTCCGGCACACCGCGAAATGCGGTGCAGGCGGGCGAGCGCTTGGACTTTTTCCTGGTGGAGCACAGCGTTCCCGACATACTGGTGCTGACCGAGCGCGACCGGCACCTGGATGTGATGATTTGTCTGTCTGTCAGTGACCGTGAGTTTACGATTACCTCATCGGTGATCACCCACAACACTTTTGGGCGCCTGTACATGTTGCCGGTGGGGCCGGTGCACAAGCTCATCGTCAACAATGACTTGAGGCGACTGAAACGCAAGCTGGATGCGCTGCAGAAGTAACCTGTGGCGAGCAGGCTTGCCCTGCGTTGGGCTGCGTAGCAGCCCCAGCCTTGCTAACTGACTAACCGCGTTGCCTGAAGTGGGGCGGCTTCGCCACCCAGCGCGGGGCAAGCCCGCTCGCCACAGTGGCTATGTTTGCCTTGGCTGATGGGTGTGAGCCAAGTGCGGCTGTTTTTCCAATGAGACGGGCTTGTTCCGGCCTGTTTAGCCAGTATTCTGTTCCACTCTCTCAGTGAGGTTTACCCATGCGCGTCACGGTCGTAGGTGCTGGAGCAATCGGTGGTTTCCTGGCGTGTAAATTGTTCGCCGCCGGCCATGATGTCAGCGTAATCGCGCGTGGCGAAACACTCGCCGCCATTGGTGAGCATGGGCTCAAACTGCACACGGGCGATGAGGTGTTGATTGCCCCGCTGAAAGCGACCTGCGCACCTGAAGAGCTTGGCATTCAGGACATGGTCATATTTGCCGTCAAGGCACCGGCACTGCCCAGTGTGGTGGAACAGGCCAAGGCACTGATTGGCCCGCAAACTATCGTTATTCCCGCACTCAATGGGTTGCCCTGGTGGTATTTCCTGCAGTCGGCAGACGCTTTGGCGGGTATGCGTCTTGAGGCTGTCGACCCCGGTAGCGCGATAGAAAAGGCTGTGCCCGTGGCAGCCGTGGTCGGTTGCGTTGTATTTGCCTCATGTACCGTGCTGAGTCCCGGTGTGATCAAGCACATGTCCGGAAGCCGAATAGTGTTCGGCGAGCCGACCGGTGGCAATAGCGCGCGCGTAGATGCCACCACCCAGGCGTTTCGTGACGCAGGTTTTGATGCCCACGCCCACGCCAATGTGCGCGAGGAAATATGGTTGAAGCTTCTGGGCAATGCCTGCTTCAACCCGGTCAGCCTGCTAGTGGGGTGCGCGACCGATGAACTGATCGACGACCCATTCCTGCACGCCCTGTTCCTCGGCATGATGGATGAGTTGCTGGATTTGGGCCGCGCGCTGGGCATCGCACCCCAGATTGATTCCGCGCAACGCATTGCCATCACCCGCAAGCTCGGCAAGGTAAAAACCTCGATGCTGCAAGACGTTGAGGGGCACAAGCCGGTCGAGATCGAGGCCATCCTTGGCACGCTTGTTTCAGTGGCTGATCGCGTCGGGGCACCGATACCTCGCACGCGTACCGTGTATGCCCTGGCGCGGATGCGGGCAAAAAACCTGGGGATTCTGCCAGGCTGAGCCATCCTCACCTTGAGGCTTTTTTCAGGAGTGAAACCTGCGCCCCAACGCATCCAGCCTTACCGCAATCGGCGGCAACTGCTCACTGCTGCGCGCCAGGGTTTCCACATCATCTGCGGTACTTTGCGCAATGCTCTGCACCGACTGCAAGCGCCCGACTATCTCCAGATTGGCCGAGGTCTGTTCGCGGGTGGTCGTTACGATTCGCCCGTTCAGCTCGTCGATATGCGCGATGTCGGCGCCCACGGCCTGCAACATGTCCACCGCCAGTTGGCTGTCCTCTACGCAACGCGCTACACCTGCCTGGCTGTCGTGCATGGCCTCGACGGCCTGGCGGCTGCCGTGTTGCAGGCCTTCGATGATCTGTTTGATTTCCTGGGTGGAAACGGCGGTGCGTTGCGCCAGGCTGCGGACCTCGTCGGCGACCACCGCAAAACCTCGGCCTTGCTCGCCGGCGCGGGCGGCTTCGATGGCGGCGTTGAGCGCCAGCAGGTTGGTCTGATTGGCGATGCTGCTGATCACTTCGAGTACCGAGCCGATCTGCTCGGCTTGCGTGGCCAGGCCTTGCACCGTTTCATTGGTGCCGTTGATGCGTGAGGCCAATTGGGTGATTTCATGCTGGGCGCGGCCGACACTGTCCTGGCCGCGTGCAATCTGTTGGCTGGCCTTGCCCGCGTGTTCCACGGCTTGTTCAACGTGCAGGGTAATGTGGCCGGTGGCGTCTTCCATGCGCTGCATTGAGTCGGTCATCTGGTTGATTTCGACCAGTTGATGGCGTGCACCTTTTTCCAATGTGCCGCTGGCGCTGGCCAACGCCTGGCCGAGTTGGCCGAGACCGTGGGAGTCGCGGGTCACGCCATCGATCAGGTGGGTGATCTGCTGCAGGAAGTGGTCGAAACGCTTGGCCAGGGACACATGCGCCTTGCCTTCACCCTGGGCGGTTTCTACCGTGAGCTGGGACGTCACGGCGAGCATTTTTTCCAGCATCTCCTGGCTTTCGACCGCCTCAGCCTGGCTATGAATGGCGAGGTAGAGCAGGGCGATCGTCTCCATCACTACGTAAAAGGCGTGTACGAACACCATGTTCCAGCCGCCATGATGGTCCATCACAAACACCGGGAAACCTTGATGCTGCAACGCGTGAAACACCACATGGTGGACGGCGATGGTCAGCGCCGCGACGAGAATCGGCAGCCAGTCGCGATAAAACGTCAGCACCGCCAGCAGCGCGAAGATACCGAAGTGCGCTTCGATCAAGCCCTGCGCCTGGTTGATATGCAGCGCGGCCATGACCATCAGGCCGGCGCCGAGCAAACAGCGCATCAAACGGGTGCCACCGAGGGCGCGATAAAGCAGCGTAAGCACCACGCTGGCGCCGCCGCCGACGAGCACGGCTTGCAGCCAGGTGTCGTGCCAGAAGGCCAGTCCCAGGGAGAATAGAAACATCAGCCAGATCAACGCCAGCATAATGCGATCGGCTTTGCGGTAGTGCTCCAGGAAACGGGCGCGTGCGGGCATTCACTCTTACTCCATGTGGTCGAGCCAGGAACAAAGCATGCGGCGTGCCACGATGGGCCGCCGGTAAAAAGCAAAGCAGGTATCAGGTTTTTTGCCGGATCAGCTGTAACAAATCGTTATCGGCAGTGGACAGTAAGACTTAAGAACGGCCGCCCGAGCGGGCGACCGAAAATACAAACAGGATCAGAAGCTATATTTGGCGGTCACCATCATATTGCGCGGTGCGCCGTAGGAGTCACCGCCATAGCTCACGGAGTTGGAGATGGACTGGTAATACGTGCGATCAAAGATGTTGTTGGCATTGAGCTGCAGGTCCAGATGCTGGTTGACCTTGTAGCCGGCCATCAGGTCGGTCACGGCATAGGCACCTTGCTTGAGGCGGTAAGTGCTGCCGTCCGCGACTTGGAAGTCGTTATACAGGCGGCTCTGCCAGGAGATGTTGCCGCCCACACGGAGCTTTTCCAGAGCGCCCTGGAAGTGATAGCTGGTGGTCAGTTTGAACAGGTGTTCCGGGACGTCGGTGTCGAACTGTTTGTTAACCTTTTGCGGGTTGGCGTCATCCTTGATGGTGTGGGTGCGCGCATAGGTGTAGCCGCCGCCAACTTGCCAATTAGGGGTCAATGCGCCCTGCAGTTCCATGTCGATACCCTGGCTGCGAATCTCGCCTGAGGCTACCGCGCAGGATGCCTGCGGGCAGTTCGGCACCACCACCGCCACGGCACGGTTTTCCTGGTCTACACGAAACAGCGCGACACTCGCATTCAATGCGCCGCCCAGGTATTCGCCCTTGATACCGACTTCATAGTTCTTGCCGACAATCGGTTTGAGCGGTGTGCCGGTGCTGTCCTTGTCACTCTGCGGGGTAAAGATGTCGCTGTAGCTGACATACACCGAGTGGTGGTCGTCCAGCTCGTAGATAAGACCGGCGTAGCGGGTGAGGTTGCGCGTTACATGGTAATCGCCATCGTTGCTGCCACGGGCATCGTAGTCATACCAGTCCAGGCGGGCGCCAAGTATTAGCTTCAATGGGTCGGCCAGGCTCAGGCGTGTGGTGAGGTAGACACCGTCCTGGGTGGTGACGTCGCGGTCGTTGGTGGTGTGGACGAAGTCCGGCTTGCCCGCCGTCAGTGGCCAGTTCAAGTTGTATGGGCTGTAGTTGTGGGTGGTCATGTCATAGATGCGGCGGCTGGCGCCGACCACCAATTCATGGGTACGTCCGAAGGCCTGGAAGGGGCCGCTGGCGAAGGCGTCGACGCCAGCCTGGTCTTCATCGTAAGAGGCCTGGTAGACCGTGCGCGCCAGGGTGTTGTTGACCCAGCGCGACTGATAGGAGCCCGAGAACAGTGCGTTCTGTTCGGCGTAGTTGGCGTTGATCTGCAGTTTCCAGTCGTTGGCCAGGCGCTGACGCAGCTCGGCAAACACCGTGTTGATCTCCTGGTCCTTGTTCTCCCAGGTGGTCCCTGGGTTGTAGGAGCGCGGCAGGTTCAAGTGATGGCCGTCCTGGCCAACCATCGAAGAACCCCAGAAGTAGTTGGTCTTGTCCTTCTGGTTCGAGAAACCGAGGGTCAAAGTGGTGTCTTCGCTCAGGTCTGCCTCGGTGACGGCATAGAACAGGCCATGGTCTTCCTTGGCTTTGTCGATAAAACCATTGGCGTCACGGTAAGAGGTCACGACCCGGCCGCGCCATGTGCCACTGTCATTGAGTGGGCTGGAGGCGTCCAGCTCGCCACGGTAGTCGTCCCAGCTGCCGGCGGCGCCGGTGAGAGTAACCTTTTGCTCATCCAGTGGCCGCTTGCGTATCAGGTTGATGGCTGCCGAAGGGTTGCCGGCGCCGGTCACCAAACCGGTGGCACCGCGCACGATCTCGACGCGGTCGAACATTGCCAGGTTCGGCTGGGCGCCGACTGAAACGCCGTTATAGCCGGTGGGGATGCCGTCATACATCAGGTTGTCGATGTCGAAACCACGTGAAGTGTAGGACTGCCGGCCAGGGCCACTGGAGAAATTCAGGAACAGCCCCGGCGTGGCTTTTACCACGTCGTTGATGCTGGTCATCGCCTGGTCGTCCATCCGCTGACGGGTAATGACCGTGACCGCTTGCGGGGTTTCACGCAGGGTAAGCGGCAGTTTGGTCGCGGTTGCCATCGAGCCGGTGGTGTAGGACTGGCTGCCTTCGGTCGTCGCACCGAGGACTTGCTCGGTGTTGATCTGCGTCGCACCTAACTCAACCACTTCGGGCGGTTGTTGCGCGTCGGCGGCGAAGGCCGCAGGTGAGGTGGCAAGACAAACCGCCAACGCCATCAAACTGGGTGTAAAAGTTTTGCCAACATGAAGTTGCACAGACATGAAACGGAGTCTCCCCTGAACGCCGTCCCTAGCGAATAATAAATCTGTTGATAATTATTCGCATTAGTGTGGCAGATTCGCCCGAAGCAAAAAAGCCTTTGGGGAGACATAGTTAACAAAAATTTCACATTTTCCAGGGTGGCATATGGCTAGAGCCCGTCACAGCTGGTCGGCGTCTATCACGGCCTTGGCAAATGCCGCCGGCGCTTCTTGCGGCAGGTTATGGCCGATACCGCCGCTCACCAGACGGAACTGGTACTTGCCGGTAAAGCGTTTGGCGTAGTCCTCAGGTAACGGATGCGGCGCACCGTTGGCGTCGCCTTCAAGCGTGATCGTCGGCACGCCAATGCTCGGCGACTGCGCGAGTGTTTGTTCCAGGGCAGCGTATTGCGCTTCGCCCTGCACCAGGCCCAGGCGCCAGCGGTAGTTAAACACGGTGATGGCCACGTGATCGGGGTTGTCCAGGCCTTTGGCGCTGCGTTCGAAGGTGGCGTCGTCAAAGGCCCACTTCGGTGAGGCGGTCTGCCAGATCAGCTTGGCAAAGTCGTGGGTGTTTTTCTGGTAACCGGCGGCGCCGCGTTCGGTGGCGAAGTAAAACTGATACCACCACTGCAATTCCGCTTTGGGTGGCAGCGGGTTTTTGCCGGCGGCCTGGTTACCGATCAGGTAGCCACTGACTGACACCAAGGCCTTGACCCGCTCCGGCCACAGCGCCGAGACAATATCTGCTGAGCGCGCGCCCCAGTCGTAGCCACCGAGCACCGCTTGCCGGATCTTCAGCGCGTCCATGAAATCGATCACGTCCTGGGCCAGCGCCGCCGGTTCACCATTACGCACGCTTTTATCCGACAGAAAACGCGTATCGCCATACCCTCGCGCATATGGGATCAACACGCGGTAGCCCTTGGCAGCCAACAGCGGCGCGACGCTGGCATAGCTGTCGATATCGTAGGGCCAGCCATGCAACAGAATCACTACCTGGCCATTGGCCGGGCCGACCTCGGCGTAGGCCACATCCAGCAGGCCAGCCTTGATGTGCTTAAGCGCCCCGAACGCCGATTGATGCTGCGCTGCCGGGGTTTGCGCTTCGGGCATCTCGGCATGGGCCATGCCCATGGCAGCCAATGGCGACAGGGCAAAGGCCAGGAAAAGTGGGTGGCGTTTCAACTGAGGGTGCATGGCGAGCCTCCTTGGGCTTGATGGGTGCCGGATGCTCAGTTGAACGCGAAGCTGTATCGGCTGTGTTTCAGGAATGGGCGCGGGTTAAACGCTGTGTATCGCGAGGGGCGCTATACACAGTGCGATACATAAACAATCGCTAGGCAAACACGATCTCATAGGGTTCACGCATCCGCTCCAGCAACTCCTGGGCGAGCATCGGCGCCAAACCGATCTCCGGGTCGCCGACCAATTGGCTGGCATAGGCATGAGTGGCGTGAAGTTTGCGCGCGACGCTCCAACTGTCCAGCCGTACCTTGCGCGCGCGATGCCAGGGGATCACCGAGCCTTCACGCAGCGGCCAGTGCCAGGCCCATATCGGCAGTTCATACAGGTGCGCGCCGGTGAGTTGGCAGGCTTTGGCGCTGGCGCGGCCGACCGCGTCATGGTCGTCCTTGCCGTCGTGGCGCCAGGTGGTGAACACCACGTCACCTGCTTGCAGGTAGCGTGCAATGAACTGGCTCATGGGCTGTTCGCGGGCGGCGAGGGCGTCGTCGCAAAAGCCGCCGCGAATCCACTTCAGGCTGTGCAGCGGCATGCCCAGGCGCCGCAGTGCCTCAGCGCTTTCCTGCGGCCGGATCACACTCAGGCGGCTGGCCGGCCAGGCATTCGAGCCTGGGTGGCTGGCGCTGCCATCGGTGATCGAGATCAATTGCAGCGGGTGGTTGAGGCTACTGAGCAGTTGCAATAAACCGCCACACGCCAGCACCTCATCGCCGGGGTGAGGCGCGATGACAACCACGCGCGCACCGCTTGGCACCAGCGAGGAGGGCTTGATAAAGGGGATTTGCGCCAACTGCGGCGCACTGTTCCAGATTTGCGCAGGGCCGCGACGGCCCTCGCTTAATGAGGCAGGTTTCATGGGTGTCACGTCCTTGTCGAATGATGCCGGGTCGTACCCCGTTGACGGGACGACGCTCTTTTTCTCAGCACAGGCTCCGCTGCGATGAACTGCGGCCATCCAACCCTGGATGACCAGCAAGGCGACTTCAGCATAGTCAAGGATTGGGCGTTTTTACATCTTGCAAGGTCGAAATTTTCAGGTGGCCTGCATCAAGCTCTTCAAATAATCACCAAAACCGCCTTGGGCGCGGCAGTCCAGGCGCGCACTGGTAATCACCTGGGGCGTGTGGCTCCAGGCGATGGAAGCGCCGCAGCGCTCCAGGTTGCGCACCAGTTGCACATCTTCGTGGCAAGCCAATGGCTCGAAGCCGCCGGATTGCACATACGCCGCGGCACTCACGCCCAGGTTGGCACCGTGAATATGCCGATGGCCGTCGCGGGCTTCGTAGGCTTGGGTGTAGCGGATCTGCGCCGCTGCGTCGAAGCCTTCGTTCCAGGCGTCCACCGTCACCGTGCCGCACACGGCATCGGCGCCCAAGGCCAGTTGCGCCACCAACCAGTCGGGGGCGACACGGCTGTCGGCGTCGGTGCAGGAGATCCAGCGTGCGCCCTGGTTCAACAAATGCCGTGCGCCCACCCCGCGCACATGCCCGACATTACGTGCCTGCACGTGTAGACACTGCACCGGATACGCCTGGGCAATCGCCGCGCTGCCATCGCTGCAGCTGTCGAGCACGGCCAGGATCTGCACAGGTTCGCCGAGCAAACCTGGGTGGCTGGCGGCAATCATCGCGGCCTTGAGGCATTCCCCCAACAGCGCTTCTTCGTTATGCACCGGGATCAAAATGCCGATCATCGCAAGCCCTCATGGGTGGCGACCGAGGTGCCGTCACGGCTCCACAGGTCGAGTAGAAAGTCACTTTCATGATGTTGGACGAGGTGGGCCATGCCCAGGCGTTGCGCGAGCATTTCGTGCACCTGTTCAGCCGTTTGCGGGCAGCCATCAATGCGCGGGCGCCAGTGGCAGGCGAGCAGTTGGCCGTTGTCGGTCAGTGCCTTGAGGGCGCAGTCGATCAGGCGCTGTAAATCGTCGGCGTCGAGGTAATAGCAAAGCTCGCTCAACACGATCAGTTCGAATTGGCCGGCCGGCCATTCCTGAGGTAAACGGCTTTGATGCACCTGGGCGTGGGCAAACCCCAGCAAACGGGTGTGTGCCAGCGCCACGGCAGCGGCGGCCGTGTCGCAACACACCAGGCGGTCGCAACGCGCAGCCAACTCGGCACTCAGCTCACCGTTCGCGCAGCCGGGTTCAAAGATCGACGTGTAATGGGGTCGGGTCAGCACGGCCAGGGTCAGGGCGCGCTTGCGCTGTTCATACCAGCGCTGGCGAAAAGCCCATGGGTCGTCATTGCCGGCGAACAGCTGATCAAAATAGGGCGTGGCCACGCTCATACAAACACCACTTCAAAAGGTTGCAGCAAACGCTCCACCACATAGGGTGCCAGCACCGGTGCCAGGCCCATCTGCGGGTCGCCTTCCAACTGGCTGGCAAAGGCATGAATGGCGTGGCGTTTACGCGCCACGGCTTCAGGTGTCAGCGCGATCTTGCGCGCACGGTGCCACGGTACCTGGCTGTCTTCGGGCGTTGCCCAGTGCCAGGTCCAAACGGGCAGCTCGTAGAGGGTTGCACCGACCGCCTGTGCCGCTTTGGCGCTGGCGCGGCCAACGGCTTCATGGTCGCAATGCCCGTCTTCGCGCCAGGTGGTGAACACCACATCGGTGGGCTTGAGATAGCGTTCTATGAACGCGCTCAACTCATCTTCACGGGCCGCCACCTGGCTGTCGGCAAAGCCTGCGCGCAGCCACTGCAAACTGTGCAATGGCAGGCCGAGACGGTGCAGGGCCTGGGCCGATTCCTGCGGGCGCACGATGCTCAAGCGCTCGACCGGCCAGCGCCGGGAGCCTGGGTGGCTGGCGCTGCCGTCGGTGACGGAAATCAGTTGGATCGGCCGGCCCAGCATGGCCAGGCCTTGCAACAGGCCGCCGCAGCCCAGCACTTCGTCGTCCGGGTGCGGAGCAATGATTACGGCCCGGTGCCCAGCAGGCACCAACTGCTCGACACTGATGTGCGGCAATTGGGCCATATGGGCTGAATCCTGCCATTGATGCAACGGCGTGCCCTGGCCAACGATCGGGTTGGGTTTCACAACAGCCACCTCCCTGTGGCTTCGTCCGCCACCAGCTTTCCCAACGCCGCCAGGTCGCGCTCGGCGTGGCTTTGGCGTACATACACGGGCAAGTCCGCCATCAACTGGGCGAAGTGCGGATCTTTGCAATACGGCCCGGCACCCACCGCGCGACCGACATGGTGCATGACCTGCTCGACCGTATCTTCGATGCACGCCCGTGCCTGTTGGGCCAACAGCTGCGCATTGGCGCGAGGGTCGCGGTCGATCTGCTCAGCGGCGTCGCGCAGTACACAGGCGGCGCTGTTGAGCACGCTGTCGACCGCGCCCAGATGCGCCAGCGCATGGGGTTCAGGACGTTGGCTGCACTGCGCGCGCAGCACTTCGGCCAGGCGTTGAGCGCCGCCATACCAGCACGCGGCGATACCGACGCCGCCGTGCCAGAAGCCCGGCCGTGACAGGTAGTCGCCCGGTTCGCCGACCGCGATGCCGTGAGCCCCATCAAAGATGATTTCGACACTGCCGGTGGCCGCCATGCCCACGGCGTTCCAGCCTTCGTGGGTGACGGTGACGCCGGGCTGGTTCATCTCGACCGCCACTAACTGTTGGCGGTCGTCTTCGTCCCAGGCCGTCAGCAAACCATGGCTGACCACCGCTGCGCCGGAACACCAGGCTTTACGCCCATCGACGATCAGACGCTGGCCGTCGCGGCGCACGCGCACCTTGGCCGTCGGCGGTTCGGCGGCCCACATGCCCCAAACACTGCCCAGGGGCGGCAAGGGGCTGTCGAGCTCGGCGATGATCGCGAGGGCATCGGTGTGGCCTTCGAACAGCTTGCACAGGCGCAGGTCATGACCTGCCACCTGCGCCAACCGGCTGAAGCGTTCAAGCGTCTGGCCGCTGCCGGGCAATGGCAGTTGGTCCAGGCCTTCCTCCTGAAGCGCCTTCAGTGCAACGCCCAGCGCCTGCGTGTCGGCGTAGCTGCGGTTGCCTTGAAGGAATCCATGCAGAGCCATTTCACACCTCGTCGTCGCGTTGCAGTTCGAACAGCAGCAGTGAGCGTCCGGTGACCGCGTACTCGTGCTCGAAATCAAAACGCTCCTGACCGCGCACTGCCGGGGCATTGGTATCGAGCATACAGGTCCAGAACTCACCCTGAGGCACTGGCGGCAGGCGGAAATTCACCATGTCGTGGTGAGCGTTGACCACCAGTAACAGGGTCGCATCACCGCCTGGGCGACGAATCCCGGTTTCCTGGGCGCGGCCGTCCATCAGCATGCCCAGGCAGCGGCCATGGCTGTCTTCCCACTGTTCGGTGCTCATCTCGTTGCCATCCGGCGCCAGCCAGGTGACGTCTTTTACGCCGATATCTTCGTTGTAGTCGCCGACCAGGAAGCGCCCACGGCGCAGGATCGGGTAGGCCAGGCGCAGCTTGATCAGGCGTTTGACGAACTTGAGCAGTGCCTTGCCATCGTCGTCCAGGTCCCAGTTGACCCAGCCGATCTCGCTGTCCTGGCAATAGGCATTGTTGTTGCCGTGCTGGGTACGCGCGAATTCGTCACCGGCCACGATCATCGGCGTGCCTTGGGCCAGCAGCAGCGTGGCAAAGAAATTGCGCATCTGGCGCAGGCGCAGCGCATTGATTTCCGGGTCTTCGGTGGGGCCTTCGACGCCGTGGTTCCAGGACAGGTTGTTGTTACTGCCGTCCTGGTTGTTCTCGTCGTTGGCTTCGTTGTGCTTGTCGTTGTACGACACCAGGTCGTGCAGGGTGAAACCATCGTGGGCGGTGATGAAGTTCACCGAGCTGTAGGGCCTGCGACCCCGGTGGTTGAACATCTCACCCGAGGCGGTCATGCGCCCGGCAAAGTCCGCCAACTGGCCGTCGTCGCCTTTCCAGAAGGCGCGCACGGTGTCGCGGAAGCGGTCGTTCCATTCCACCCAACCCGGTGGGAAGTTGCCCACTTGATAACCACCAGGGCCACAGTCCCAGGGTTCGGCGATCATTTTCAGCTGGCGCAGCACCGGGTCCTGGCGGCAAGCTACGAGGAAGCTGTGGCGCTCGTCGAAGCCGTCGCGGTAACGCCCAAGGATGGTCGCCAAGTCAAAGCGGAAACCGTCCACATGCATCTCGGTGGCCCAGTAGCGCAGCGAGTCGGTGACCATTTGCAGCACGCAGGGGTGACTCAAGTCCAGGGTGTTACCGGTGCCGGAATCGTTGATGTAGAAGCGCTTGTCGTCGGGCATCAGCCGGTAGTACGAGGCGTTGTCGATGCCGCGCATTGACAGGGTAGGGCCGCGCTCGTTGCCTTCGGCGGTGTGGTTGTAGACCACATCGAGGATCACTTCGAGTTTTTGTTCATGCAGGTGCGCGACCATCTCCTTGAACTCGGCGATCTTGCCGCTGGCCAGGTAACGCGGGTCGGGCGCAAAAAAAGCGATGCTGTTGTAGCCCCAATAGTTGGTCATGCCTTTTTGCAGCAGGTGCTGGTCGTTGACGAAGGCATGCACCGGCAGCAGCTCAACGGATGATACGCCGAGCTGGCGGATGTGCTTGAGCACGTCATCTTCCATCAACCCGGCGCAGGTGCCGCGCACCGACTCACCCACCGACGGGTGACGCATGCTGATGCCGCGCAGGTGGGTTTCGTAGATGATCGTGCGGTCCCACGGCACCCGTACCGGCTGGTCGTTGCCCCAGGTGTGGGCGGGGTCGATGACCTTGCACTTGGGCACAAAGGGCGCGCTGTCACGTTCGTCAAAACTGAGGTCGTCGTCCGGGTGGCCGATGGTGTAGCCGAACAGCGCTTCGGACCATTTGAGTTCACCCACCAGTTGTTTGGCATACGGGTCGATCAGCAATTTGTTGTGGTTGAAGCGGTGACCATTGGCCGGGTCATACGCACCGTACACGCGGTAGCCGTAAATCAGCCCGGGGTGGGCGTCGGGCAGGTAGCCGTGGAAGGTTTCGTCGGTGTATTCGGGCAGTTCGATACGCTCAAGCTCGACCTCGCCGGTGTCATCGAACAGGCACAGCTCGACCTTGGTGGCATTCGCTGAGAACAGCGCAAAGTTGACGCCCAGGCCGTCCCAGGTGGCGCCTAGAGGGAAGGGCAAACCTTCACGAATCCGCGACGGCTCATTTTCCGGCGTGGCTGGGTTGTTTTCGGGTTTGCTCATTAAAGTGCTCCTGCAAGGGTCTTTTTCGGGCCGAGCGCTACCGTGCCGACGGTTGCTCAGCTGACGCAATAAAAAGTAAAAAGGGCCGCCTGCCGACAGTGACGGCAGGCGGCGCGTGGGCTGTTAAGGCTTGGGCTTTTTCGGCGCCGCAGGCTTCTTCGCCGCTGGCGGTGCAGGCTTGCTGGCCGCCGGGGCCGGCGGCTTGGCTTTTGGCGCAGGCTTGGGCGCGGTTTTGGGCTTGGCCGCAGCTTTAGGTTTGCTCGGGGTCAACGCCTCGGCTTCCGCTAACTTGCGCGCCATCTCCCAGTGGCGTGCATCTTCACCGTGGGGTTTGCCTTCGGATTCCCAGATCTGATGCGCCAATTCGCGTATGCGTTTGTCTTCAGTACTCATCACAATACTCCTCACAGAAAATTTTCAGCTTTCTTGATCATCGGAATTGATAAAGACATTGACCGGGAAATCCCCCAGGGCAGCGCTGATCAACAGCTCCTTGTTTGGTGTGACTGCGCCTGTATGAAAAAGTCCCTTCCAGTTTTGTGTTGTGGTGGCGAACGGTAATTTCACCCGCGTATCGCCCCAAACCTGCGCATTGATGTGGGGTTGTTCACCTTTTTCCAGCAAGCGATGGGACCAACGTGGCACCACTACCAGCAGGTGTTTGCCTTGATACGTGCGGCAAAATGCGACGACGTGATCGGCGTGTTTGCCTTCCACTTCCAGCGCGGTGTAACTGCCGCGTTGGAAGAGTTCGGTATGGGCCTTGCGCACGGCCAACACCTGGGCAATCAGCGCCTGTTTGATACGCCCGTCGCGCCAGTGGGACAACAGTTCGCCGACGTCCGGTGGGTTGTTCAGCGCGTGTTGCCGTGCGTTGAAATCCACTGGGCGGCGGTTGTCCGGGTCTACCAGGCTGAAGTCCCAGAACTCATCGCCCTGGTACAAATCCGGTACACCCGGCACGGTGATGCGAAGCAAGGATTGCGCCAGGCCGTTGAGTGCGCCCGCCGGGGCGATGGCCTGGGCGGCGCTGGCGATGGCATTGCGTAACGTCGCACCGGCATCGCTGAGCAGCAGGCGTGACAGGAAGGCTTCGACCGCCTGCTCATAGGCTTCGTTGGGCGCGCTCCAACTGCTTTGCAACTTGGCCTCGCGCAGGGCTTTTTGCTGCCATTGCCACAGGCGTTGCTGGTAAGACTGCAGGTCCGGGTTGGTTTCCAGCGGCCAACTGCCGAGCAGCACCTGGTAAAGAATCAGCTCATCGCCCGCCGACGGGCTGTGTGCATCGTCGCGCAGCGGTGCGGCGAGACGGCGCCACTGCTCGACCTGTTCGACGTACCACGGCGCACATTCACTCAGTACCGCCAGGCGCGCCCGTGTGTCTTCGCCGCGCTTGTGGTCGTGGGTGGCGGTGGCCAGCAGGTTGTCGGGGAAAGTCTGCAAACGCTGCTGGTTGGCTGCGTGAAAGTCCGCCAGGGGGGAACTGAACTGTTCAGTGCTAAAGCCCACATCGTTACGCGACAGCAGCACCGCAGAGCGATAGAACGCGGTGTCTTCCACGGCCTTGGCAGCCGCCGGAGAGGTCAATTGCTGAAAACGCACGCAGGCATGCTTGAGCATCTTGCGTTCACGCCCGACCGGGCGGTTGCGCCACGGCTGGCCGCCCAGCCATTTTTCCAGGTGGTCCAGCACCGGCCAGTCGCCTTCGCCCAAGGTACTGCGCGCACCGGCCAAGGCCTGCAGGAAAAACACATCGTCATTGGCGCTGCGCCCACGGGCACTGATGTAGGTGCGGTACACCGGGAAGTGCACGATCAGTTCCTGCAAGGCGCGGCGGATCGCGCCCAGGGTCAGGTCGCGGGTCATCACGTCATCGCGCGCCACTTGCAGCAGGGCCTGGGCCACGCTCTCGAAGTCACCGGCCAGCGAGCCGTTGAGGATCTGCTGGCGAGCCAGCCAGGCTTCTTCGATAAAGGCCGCGGGCCGTTCGCTGTGGCGCGTCCACAACTCAGCCAGCGGCGCAAAGCCTGCCGGGTCGTGCTGTAACAGTGACAGCTGGTTCATGAATTCATAGCCGGTGGTGCCGTCCACCTGCCAGTCTTCGCGTAGGGTTTCGCCTTCACCGAGGATTTTTTCCACGAAGATCGGCAAATGCCGGTTGGGCGAGAGGGCGTCCACGCGCCGGCGCAACTTGCGGCAATACCCGCGCGGGTCGGCCAGCCCGTCGATATGGTCGATGCGCAGGCCGTCCACCAGACCTTGGCTGATCAGCTCGAAAATCTTGCCGTGGGTGGCTTCGAACACGGCGCTGCGTTCTACGCGCAGGCCGCCCAGTTCATTCACGTCGAAGAAGCGCCGCCAGTTGATATCGTCCGCTGCGGTACGCCAGCTGGCCAGCCGATACACCTGTTGTTCCAGCAAGGCATGCAAGTGCTGGAAGCCGTCTCGCTGGCGGCCATCAAACTCGGCCAGCCTGCTTTCGATAGCGTGCAGCACCGAAGCTTCGCTGGCGCGCTCGGCCAACGCGTGTTTAAGCCAGCCGGCTTCGGTGTAGGCGTCATCATCAACGGCGAGGGCGCTGAAACGCTCGGCCAAGGGTTTTAACACTTCGTCGCTGCCCAGGATCATGGCGTAGTCACGCGGGCAAATCGGGAAGCGGTGTTCGTAATGTTCGACGTAAAACCCGCCATGGTCGGCATCGAACTTGAGCAACAAGTTGCCGCTTTGCAGCGCGTCACCGTAGTCGCTGCCCAGAAACGGCATCAGCAACTGGCCCTTGAGCAGCGGGTCCGGCGAGTGCCACTGGATATCGAAAAACTCGCTGTAGGGGCTAAGGCGCCCCCATTCCAGCAGGTCCAGCCACCACGGGTTGTCGGCACCGCCGACGGCCATATGGTTGGAGACGATATCGAGGATCAGCCCCATGCCATGCTCGCGCAGCGCCGCTACCAGCCGGTGCAAGGCTGGCTCGCCGCCAAGCTCGGGGTTGACGCGGGTGGGGTCAACCACGTCGTAGCCGTGCATGGAACCGGCGCGCGCGGCGAGCAGCGGCGAGGCGTACAGATGGCTGATGCCCAGTTGGGCGAAGTAGGCCACCAGCGGGACGGCATCGTCCAGGGTAAAGCCTTTATGAAATTGCAGGCGCTGGGTTGCGCGCAGGGGTAATGCGTTCATCGGTCACGCTCATGGGCCTGGTTGCGCGCCACGGCCAGCAACTCCAGGCGGCGGGCGGCACTGTCGTTGTCGAGCAGGCTGGCGGCTTCACCGGGCAGGCGGCGGCGCCAATTGGGGTGAGTGTCGGTAGTGCCGGGCAGGTTGGCTTGTTCCTCGATGCCCAGCGCGTCTTCCAGCGGCAGCAGCACCAACGGCGCGCGGGTGTGGCCCAGGTAGCGCACGCTGGCGTCGATCATGTGGTCGGTGTCGTTGCGGATTTCATCGACGAAGTTCTGCGGGTCCTGGCTCAAGGCCTGGCGCAGCGCCTGGCGTTCGCGCAGGCGGTGTTCGCTCCATTGCTCCACGGTCGGTGCATCGATCAGGCCCAGTTGGATATTCCACTCGATATCGCGGCTGTGCCACCAGCCGTTGAGGGTTGGCAAGTCATGGGTGCTGGTGGTTGCCAAGGCGTCGTCCGGCCAGTCGAGGATCGGCTTGAAGTGGCCCTCGTGGTTTTGTTCAAAGAGCAACACGCGCATGCCCAGGATCGAGCGGCCGCTGAGTTTCTCACGCAGGCCATCGGGCACGGTGCCCAGGTCTTCACCGAGCACGATGGCCTGGTGGCGGTGGGATTCCAGCGCCAACAGGCGCAGCAGGTCATCCACCGGGTAATACAAATACGCGCCTTCGCGCGGCGTAGCGTCCATGGGGATGACCCACAGGCGTTGCAGGCCCATTACATGGTCGATGCGCAGGCCGCCGGCGTGAGCGAAGTTGGCCCGCAGCATCTCGATAAAAGCGCGAAAGCCATTGCGTTTGAGGCCTTCGGGGGAAAACGCCGAGATGCCCCAACCTTGGCCCGCGCGGTTGAGAATGTCGGGTGGCGCGCCGACGGTGAGGTTGGCGAGCAACTCATCCTGCCGACTCCAGGCCTGGCTGCCGCCGCCGTCGGCGCCCACGGCCAGATCAGCGATCAGGCCGATGCCCATGCCGCTGCCACGCGCGGCTTGTTGCGCGCGCTCCAGGCTGCGTGCGATCAGCCATTGGCTGAAGGCGAAATAGCCGATCTCATCCGCATGCTCGGCGGCAAATTGCGCCAGCGCCGGGCTCTGTGGCGTGCGCCAGGCTTCGGGCCAGTGGCGCCAGTCGAGGTCTTCACCGGCGACGGCGCGCACGGCCTGTATGGCTTCGAAGCGACAGTGGTTTTCCAGCGCTTCGCCACCGGCCTGGCGAAAGCTCAGGAAATCGGCGTGTTGCGGGTGCTGGCCGTGGCGGAAATCTTCATACAAGGCGCGCAACAGGCGCTGCTTGGCGCGGGCGGCGGTGGGCCAGTCGATCAAGCTGAGTTGTTCCAGCTCGTGCAGCTCATCCGTGAGGTCCAGCGCGTCGATGGCGTTGCGCACTTCGCGCTCGCCAAGGATGCAGGCGGGCGAGGCATACAGGCTGTTGAGGAACAGGCGGCTGGACGGTGAGTAGGGGCTGTAGCGCTCGGTGTCGGCGCTGAACATGGCGTGCATCGGGCTGATGGCCAGCGCGTCGGCGCCGCGTTCGGCGGCGCTGCGCACCAAGTGCTCCAGCGCCAGGGTGTCACCGAAACCGCCGTCACCCAGGCGGCGCAGTGCATACAGTTGCGCGCTCAGGCCCCAGGCGCGGGCGGGTTGGCTGTCGACCGCTTCAGCGACGCTGTAGCAATGGGTAGGGGCCACGGCCAGGGTGAAGGTTTGGTCGTCGATATGCACCTGGTGATAACCCAGCGCAATCACGCCGGGCAGTTCGGCATTGCCATCCAAACGCAACTCCAGGGTTTCGCCCTGTTCCAGGCTGACGCGGCACGGTGTGTCCGGGGCGAAGTAACGCGCAAGGTCCAGGCCCGCGCCGGTGTCCACGGTCATCAGCGGCGGCAGGTGCTTGTCTTGTTGCACCTGTTCCATTTCGAGCAGGCTGGCATCGATCTCGGCGTCGGTATCGGCCGGGTGGCCCAGGCCTTTGAGGACGGCCCGCAAGGCGGCAGGTTTGACATGTTGCGGGCGGCCGTTTGCGTCGATCCAATCGACGGCCAGGCCCGCGCGGCTGGCGAGTATTTCCAGGTTCGCTTCGCTCAAGGGTGCTCTCCAACAGGGGATAAGGCGACGCGCGCGCTGAACGGCGCCAGTTGCGCGCCCTCATGGGCAGACGTCTCGAATAGCAGGTGCGGCGGCGCCGGGTGATCCAGCGGCGTGGCGCCCAGGTTCAGGTCAATCTGCAACACGGCGCCGTTGCTCAGGCGCCAGCGCGCGGTGACGGCGCCGTCGGCCAGTACCTGTGCGCCGAGGGCTACGCTGCCGGGCAAGTGCGGCACGATATGCAGGTGGCGCAGGTTCAGCAGCTGGCGGTACAGCTGCGCGTGTGCGTTCTCGGTGAATAAGGGCGCTGACTGCAGAAACGTCGGCAGCGCATTGGGATCGGGGATATGTTCGCGCCGTTCAGGGTCTTTGAACGCGGCGAAGTCGGCGAATTCGTTGCGCCGACCTTCGCGCACGGCTTCGGCCAGTTCACCGTGGTGATCGGTGAAAAACAGGAACGGTTGCTCGGCGTTGACTTCATCGCCCATAAACATCAGCGGAATCATCGGCGACATCAGCAGTAAGGTGGTGGCCGCTTTCAGCGCCTGGGGCGAGCACAGCTGGTGCAGGCGCTCGCCCAGGGCGCGGTTGCCGACCTGGTCGTGGTTCTGCAAAAACGCCACGAAGGCGCTGGGTGGCAGGTCGCCGCTGGGCTCGCCGCGTGCGTGGCCATGGCGGGTGGTGTGGCCTTGGTAGATAAAACCTTCGCCCAGGCAGCGCGCGAGTTTCTCGGTAGGGTTTTGCGCGAAGTCGCTGTAGTACGCATCCGTTTCGCCGGTGAGCAGCACGTGCAGCACGTTATGGAAGTCATCGTTCCACTGCGCATCAAAGTCGTACTTGAGCAGGCTGGCCTGGTTGAGTTCGTTTTCCAGTACCAGCCAAACGTGCCGGCCGGTATCCACCTGCTGGCGTACCCTGTGCGCAAGTTGTTTGAGGAAGTCGGGGTTGTCGATCGCGTGTACCGCGTCCAAGCGCAGGCCGTCGAAGCGGTACTCGAGCAACCACATCAGTGCATTGTCGAGGAAGAAGTCGCGCACCTCACGGCGATCAAAATCAATCCCGGCGCCCCAGGGCGTGTGCACGTCTTCCTCAAAGAAGCCTTGGGCATACTGGCCCAGGTAATTGCCGTCGGGGCCGAAGTGGTTGTAGACCACATCCAGGATCACCGCCAAACCGTGTTCGTGGGCACTGTCGATCAGTGCCTTGAGTTGTTCGGGGGAGCCATAGGAGGCTTGCGGGGCGTAGGGCAGAACCCCGTCGTAGCCCCAATTGCGCTCGCCGGGAAACTGCGCCAACGGCATCAGTTCAATGGCGGTAACGCCAAGTTCAGCCAGGCGTGGCAGCTGTTTTTCAACGGCTGCATAACCGCCCATTGCGCCCACATGCAGTTCGTAGATAGCGGCTTCATGCCAAGGGCGACCTTGCCACTGGCTGTGTCGCCATTGATAGGCGAGGGGATCGACGACGATGCTCCAACCGTGTACGTCAATAGCCTGAGCCCGGGACGCGGGGTCGGGAACGTCGTGTTCGCCGTCGATGTTATAGCGGTAACAAGTGCCCGCCGGGCACTTGGTTTCTACCTCGAACCAGCCATCTGCCTGGGGCAACATGGCGATGGACTTGCCGTCTTGCAATTCAACGCTGACATAAAACGCGTCTGGCGCCCACAAGGCAAAACGCGTGTGTTGCGCGTCCAGCATGATTGCGCCGTGGGGCCAGGTTTCCAGAGTCCTTGACGGCATCTATGAAGACCTCCCTTTTTTTGAAACAAAAACTAAAAATTACTTCGTGGGTTTCCCCAGCGCCTTGGCCACCAGTTGCTCATAAAGCTCGGCGTAGGGTTCCACCGCCTGGCACCAGTTGAACGGTTGGGTCATGGCGCGGCTGCGCATGGCATTAAGCAGGCCTTTGTTGGCAAATACCCTGAAGGCGCGGCTCAGCGCCTCTTCATAGCTTTCAACCGTGGACTCGTTGAACAGAAAGCCGGTCACGCCATTTTCGATGGTGTCCGCCAAGCCGCCGGTATTGCGTGCCACCGGCAGCGAGCCGAAACGCTGGGCATACATCTGGCTCAGGCCACACGGCTCATAGCGCGAAGGCATCAGCAGGAAATCGCTGCCGGCGAACATGCGCCGTGCATCGGTTTCGTTGAAGCCGATGCGCACCCCGACCTGGCCAGGAAAGCGCAGGGCCAGTTCGCGCATGGCGTGTTCTTCCTCCGGCTCGCCACGGCCGATGATGGCGATCTGGCCACCGTTCTCGACAATAAAGCTGCTGACCGCTTCGGTCAGGTCCAGGCCTTTTTGGTACACCAGCCGTGATACCACCGCGAACAGCGGGCCGCTGGACTCGTGCAGGCCGAACAGTTCGCGCACATGGGCGGCGTTCACCGCCTTGCCTTCCCAGTCGCCAATATTGAAGTTATGGGTCAAGTGTGTGTCGGTGGAGGTTTCCCAGCTTTCATCGATACCGTTGGGTATCCCGCTGAGCAGGCCTTGCTGGGTCTTGCTGGCGAGGAAACCATCGAGGCCACAGCCGAATTCCGGGGTGGTGATTTCCTGGGCGTAGGTCGCACTCACGGTGGTGATATGGCTGGAATATGCCATGCCCGCCTTGAGGAACGACATTTTGCCGTAGAACTCCATGCCTTCCTGTTGCAGGGCATGGGGTGGAATGCCCAGTTCCGGGGTCGACGCCAGGCTGACCACACCTTGGTAAGCGAGGTTATGAATGGTGAACAGTGTGGGGGTGCGCGACCCACGCCAGTGCATATAAGCCGGCGCCAGGCCTGCGGGCCAGTCATGGGCGTGCACCAGGTCCGGGCACCAGTGGATCTGCGCCAGGTTGGCAGCCATGTCGGCGGCGGCCAGGCCCAGGCGGGCGAAGCGAATATGGTTGTCCGGCCAGTCGCGGCCGTTGTTGGCGCCGTAGGGCGTGCCTTCACGCTCGTAGAGCTCAGGGCAGATCAGCACATAGATGACCAGGCCATCCTTGAGGTCCATGCGCCCGATCTTGCACGGCGGCAGCGCCGCGTGGCCGCCCAGTTCGCCGATGATATGGATCGGGTTGTCGCTTTCCATCACCTGCGGGTAACCCGGGATCAGCACGCGTACATCGTGCAGGTGCGCCATGGCACGGGGCAGGGCGGCGGAAACGTCGCCCAGGCCGCCAGTTTTCACCAGGTCGGCGAATTCGGAGGTCACAAACAAGACTTTCTTACGATTAGGGTTCTGACTCACGATCGGCCGCACAGTGTTGGGCAGGTCGGCCAACGAAGTCGGTCCCCCTGCCGGCTGACTAAAACGCTCTCCCTGAGTATCGACTGCAGCACTGATCATTGTTCTCTCCTACATGTTTGGTCGGCTGATGGCCCGCTGCCACCGGCTCCGATTGGCCACATCCTGCGGCCAGGCGCACAAGCACTGTACAAACTGGCAAGGCGTATGCCAGTTGTACCCATTGCGAAAAAAGAGTGGATGGACGGGCATTCGGCTGAATCGCCTGCGCTCGTCTCCCTTAAAAACTTGACCTGCGGCAGAGTTGTAAAGTTTCGATTTTTTGCGGGGTTTTTGTTTTGGAACGGACCCATCGGTCATGAGTCTAGGACAGATCCCAGAGCCTGCAGGGTTTGTAGGTGTTTTTTGTAGGACAAAAAACTTGTAACGATATGCACAGTTCGAAACTGTTGTGATTTTGCGAGAACGGCGGGGCAATAGTGGCTAATGGCCTAGGTGTGGCGAGCAGGGTTGTTGTGGTGAGCAGGCTTGCCCTGCGTTGGAGCGCGCAGCGCTCCCAAATGGCCCACTCGGTACATCAGATAGATCGGGTGTGCTCATTATGGGGCTGCTGCGCAGCCCAACGCAGGGCAAGCCTGCTCGCCACAACAAGCCCACATGCCACAACAAGCCCTCCTGCCACAACAAGCCTGCTTGCCAAGACAACCCTGCTTGACATACCGCTTACAGGCTATGAATCGGCGCCCCGCTGGCCCAGGCCTGAATGTTCTCGATCATCTGCTGATAAAACTGTCGGTAATTTTGTTCACTCACATAACCGACGTGGGGCGTCGCCAGCACGTTGGGCAAGCGCCGGAAGGGGTGATCAGCCGGCAGCGGCTCTTCGCTATAGACATCCAGTGCGGCCCCTGCCAGTTGCCCGGCGGATAACGCCTCGATCAGCGCCTGCTCATCCACAATCGGCCCGCGTGAGGTATTGACCAGGCGCGCGCTTGGCTTCATCCAGCCCAGCGCCTGTGCATCCACCAGGCCACGACTGCGCTCGCTGAGCACCAGATGCACGCTAAGAATGTCGGCCTGCTCGAACAGCTCGCGCTTGCTGACCCAGCTTACACCCGCCTCGGCAGCACGCTCCGGCGTGAGGTTCTCGCTCCAGGCAATCACGCGCATGCCAAATGCCTGGCCAAACTGCGCGACTTTCTGGCCGATGCTGCCCAGCCCGAGAACCCCCAGGGTTTTGCCATACAGGTCACCGCCCAGCCCGACCTGCCAGCCGCCGGCCCGCAGTGAGTTGGCTTCGGCCAGCAGGTTGCGGGTCGAGGCCATGATCAGCGCCCAGGTTAACTCCGGTGCCGCCTGCTTGTAGCTGTCGGTGCCGCACACCTGGATGCCCAGGGCTTTAGCCGCGGCGATGTCGATGGCCGCGTTGCGCATGCCGCCGGTCACCAGCAGTTTCAGCTTGGGCAGGCCTTGCAGCAGGGCCTGATCGAAGGTCGAGCGCTCGCGCATCACACAAATCACGTCGAACGCCTGCAAACGTTCGACCATCGTGGCGGTATCGGCGGGGTAGTCGTGCAGAAAATGCACCTGGCCCACCGACGCCAGTGCCGACCAATCCACCACACCACTGGCCACATTCTGCCAATCATCAATGACTGCGATCTGTACCGACATTCACGAGTGCCTCGAAAAAGGTTGGATTAAAGGGCGTTCAGCCCCTGTAACAGTGCTGTATTAAACTGCGCCGGTTCTTCCATTTGCGCTGCGTGGCCCAGGCCTGGGAACTCCACCAGCGTCGCATGGGGGATCAGCTTGGCCGCTTGCTTGCCGAGCACGTCGTAGTGACCGAGCCTGGCCTTGACCGCCGGCGGCGCGATATCGCTGCCGATGGCGGTGGTGTCGGACGTGCCGATCAACAGCAGCGTGGGCATCTGCAAGTCCTTGAACTCGTAGTACACCGGCTGGGTGAAGATCATGTCGTAAATCAGCGCCGAGTTCCACGCGACCTGCGTATGGCCGGGGCCTTTGTTCAGGCCGGCAAGCATATCGACCCAACGGTCGTACTCGGGCTTCCAGCGCCCGACGTAATAGGTATTGAGTTCATACTGGCGAATGCCGTCGGCGCTCAGTTTCAACTCGCGCTCATACCATTGGTCGACGCTGCGATAAGGCACGCCCAGGGCTTTCCAGTCTTCCAGGCCGATGGGGTTGACCAGCCCCAGTTGCTCGGTTTGCGTGGGATACAGCAGTGCATACCGGGTGGCGAGCATACCGCCGGTGGAGTGGCCGATGATTGTGGCCTTCTGAATGCCGAGTTTTTCCAGCAGTTGATGGGTGTTGATCGCCAATTGCTGGAAGCTGTATTGGTAGTGGTCAGGCTTGCTGGACGTGCAAAACCCGATCTGGTCCGGCGCGATCACGCGGTAACCCGCTTCGCTCAGGGCTTTGATCGAGTCTTCCCAGGTGGCGCCACAAAAGTTCTTGCCGTGCATCAGCACGACGCTGCGGCCATTGGCGGTGCCTTTGGCGGGCACGTCCATATACCCCATCTGCAGGGTTTTGCCCTGGGACTGGAAACTGAAGTGTTCGACCGGATAAGGGTATTGAAAGCCTTGCAGCTCCGGGCCGTAGGTCGGCCCTTCGGTGGCGGCAAAAGCGGGCAGGCCAGCGATCAACAGCAGGCTTGCGGCGCACAGAGAACGGATCGGCGTCATGGGTCAGGCTCCAGGAACAGTGCCCGGATGCTCTGACGAGGGGATTAAGCGAGGATTAACGGTGGCGCAGCGGCCTCGCTGCGCCCCGACGCAGGAGGGTTTAATACGCCAATAAACCCTGCATCAATGCCTGGTGAAAACGTTCGGGTTCTTCCACCTGTGGCGAATGGCCAAGGCCTTCGAACTCCACCAGCTTGGCATTGGGAATCAACTGGGCGACGTGCTTGCCCAGGGTTTTGTAGTCACCGAGCTTCGCCCTGACTTCAGGTGCGGCCAGGTCGCGGTTGAGGGCGGTGGTATCGGCGGTGCCGATCAACAGCAGCGTCGGCACCTGCAGGTCCTTGAACTCGTAGTACACGGGCTGGGTATAGATCATGTCCCAGATCAAGGCGGAGTTGCGTACCACTTGGGTGTGACCCGGGCCGTTAAAGAGCCCGACGAGCATATCGACCCAACGGTCATAGGCCGGCTCCCAGCGGCCGCCGTAATAATTGTCCTGTTGATACTTGCGCACGCCCGCGTAGGTGAGCTTGCGCTCTGATTGCGCCCATTGTTCGAGCGGGCGGTAAGGCACGCCCAAGGCTTTCCAGTCTTCCAGGCCGATAGGGTTGACGAGCCCAAGCTGTTCGGTTTGTGCTGGGTACATCAAGGCATATCGGGTGGCGAGCATACCGCCGGTAGAGTGGCCCAGCAGCGTGACTTTTTTGATGCCCAGTTTTTCCAGTAACTGGTGGGTATTGTTGGCCAGTTGCTGGAAGCTGTATTGGTAACCTTCGGGCTTGCTTGAGGTGCAAAAGCCAATCTGGTCGGGGACCACCACGCGAAAGCCATCCGCGCTCAGCGCCCTGATCGAGTTGTCCCAGGTGGCGCCGCAGAAATTCTTGCCGTGCATCAATACGATGGTGCGGTTCAGGGGCTTGCCCGTGGGCGCGACGTCCATGTAGCCCATCTGCAGCGACTGGCCCTGAGACCTAAACTTGAAGCGTTCGACCGGATAAGGGTATTGGAAACCTTGCAGCTCGGGGCCGTAGCTGTCGTCTTTGCCGGTGGCGCAGCCGGTAAGGGCCGTAACCAGTAGCAAGCTCGTGAGAAATAGCGTGCGCGTCGGTCGCATGGTGTGCTCCGTAGTGAAAAAAACGGAGGCTGTCGGCACAGGATTAATCGAGGATTAATCCTGTGTACCGAACGACAGACACAGCTTATTCCTACGCCAAAAGCACCTGCCACTGACAGTTGTTACGGCTTCGCCAAATGGTTCAGCGTCAACGCTGCCAGCACGGCGTAGCGGGCGCCTTTGGCCAGCGTGACCAGCAGCACAAAACGCCAGAACGGCTCACGCATGACCCCGGCCACCAAGGTCAGTGGGTCGCCAATAATCGGCACCCAACTGAGCAGCAGCGACCAATGCCCCCAGCGTTGATAGTGGCGGCGGGCTTTTTCCAGGTGCTTGGGGCTGACCGGAAACCAGCGCCGCGCCTTGTAGCGCTCAACCGATCGGCCCAGCCACCAGTTGACCACCGAACCCAACACGTTGCCGACCGTGGCGATCACCAGCAGCCCCCACAGGCTGTAGTGCCCGCTGAGCAGCAGGCCGACCAGCACGGCTTCCGATTGCAGCGGTAGCAGGGTGGCCGCGCCAAAAGCGGCAAAAAACAGCCCGAGGTAACCGACGAACATTAATCAGTGGGCCGGGTAATCAGCCACCACTACATCCTGACCCTCGCGCGTCAGGCCAATGACCTGGTAGGCCTCGCGCCGCTCACCCATTTCCATGCCGGGCGAGCCCATCGGCATGCCGGGTGCGGCAATACCCAGTAGATCATCGCGTTTGCGCAGCGCCAGCACCTGCTCGGCGGGCACATGGCCTTCGACGAACTTGCCGTCGATCACGGCGGTATGGCACGAGCCCAGGCGCGGTGCGACGCCCAGGCGTTGCTTGACGGCGCTCATGTCGGCTTCGACATGGTCGTTGACCTTGAAGCCGTTGGTTTCCAGATGGCTGATCCACTTTTTGCAGCAACCGCAGTTGGCGTCGCGGTGGACGTCGATAGGGATCAGGTCGGCGGCCTGGGCCAGGGTTGAGGTGAACAGGGCGCAGAGTAAGGCCAGTCGCAAGGGGTTTTTCATGCGGGTCTCGTGGGCAAGAGGATGGCGTCGCAATTGTGCGGCGATCATGCCGACGTCATCGCAGGCAAGCCAGCGCCCACAGGGTGATAGGTGAGGGAGTAATGTTTCTAAATTATACGAAGGCCGCGTTTTCCAGCCGATGCTTGAGCTGGTCCAGCGCAATGCCCGACAGCTCGATCATGCGCGCGTGCAAGGTGGCCAGTTGCAATTCGGTCTCGTAGGTCAGCACTCGCTTGAACAGCGTGCCGTCACGGTGGGGCTGCAGGAAGTAGTGAATCGAACCGTCGACCGCCAGGGAGGTGAACACGGTTTTGAATTCACTGGGGCGGCGGGCGATCTGCACGCGATAGCTCATGGGCACGCGCACGCCCAGCAGGTCGATAATTTCGGTAAAGCGTGTACCGGCCGGCAGTGAACCGCTGGTGCCGGTGTCGGCACTCAGGGAGGAGGGGTGCCACTCGTGCCAGCGATCCGGCTGGGTCACGTAGTCGTAGATGACCTCGATAGGCGCCTGGATGAAGCGCTCCTGACTGATCCGCTCCAAGCGGACCGAATGCTCAGTTGCATGCATGACACACCTCCTGTGTGGCGAGATTTTGTCCTGAGAACTGTCAGAATAGTCCCACTCCCGCGCATTGCACGGGAGTGTCTCAGTAAATTATCAGCGCACCTTGAAGCGGCTCATCAATGCAATCACTCGGCCATTGGCGTCCAGTAGGCTCTGGGTGTTGGTTTGCGTGGCGTGGCCGCTTTCTACCAACTCGTCGACCATCTGTCGGATCTGCACCATGCTGCGGTTGATCTCCTCGGTCACCGCACTTTGCTGCTCGGCGGCTGTGGCGATCTGGGTGCTGAGGTTATTGATATGGCTGACGGAACCGGCCATCTCATCCAGCCCGGTGTTCACCCGCGCCGTGGCATCCGCCGCCGACTGGCAACTGGCCTGGGTGTTTTCCATGGCCGCCACCGACGAACTCACGCCCGTGGTCAGGCGCGCGAGCATCTCGTTGATCTGCGAGGTGCTGGCCTGGGTGCGTGCCGCCAGCGCCCGCACTTCATCGGCCACCACCGCAAAACCACGACCTTGCTCGCCGGCCCGCGCTGCTTCAATGGCGGCGTTGAGGGCCAGCAGGTTGGTCTGGCCGGCAATCGCGCCGATCACGCCGAGGGTTTCGGTGATGCGTGCAGCGTCCTGGCGCATGGCCTCCACGGTGTGGGTGGCGCTGGCGACTTCGCCGATCAAGGCGCTGACGCTGGTGGACGCTTCGCCGACCACCACGCGGGAGCGGTCGGCATGCTCATTGGCGCGCTGGGTGAAGGAGGCGGTTTCCGCCGCATTTTGCGCCACGGTGTCGGCAGTCGAGCTCATTTCGGTGATGGCGGTGACGGTCTGGTCGGTCTCCGAGGCGTGGCGCACCAGGATCTGGTTGGTGTGGGCCGAGGTCTGCTGCAACTGAGCCAGGCTTGACGACATGGCGCCCGTGGCCTGGGTCACCTCACCAATCATGTTCTGCAGGTAGACGATAAAGTGGTTGACCGAATGGCCGATGGCGCCCAGTTCATCTTCGGCGCGAATGGTGATGCGCCGCGTCAGGTCGGCGTCGCCGGCTGACAATGCATCAATATTGGTTTTCAGTGACTTCATGCGCTGCACCAGTTGGCGGATCGCATAAGCGGCCAGCAGCACCAGCAGCAACACCATGGGGATTTGTATCAGGGCCAGGCTGCCGAGCACGTCATCGCGTTGGGCGGTGATCAACGAGGTGGGCAGGGCGGTGGCGAGGAACCACGGCGTGCCCTCGATCGGGCGCAAGTAGAAGGTGCTGGCCACGCCTTGGTTGTCGAACTCGCTGCGCACAAGCCCTTGGTCGCGATGGGCCAGGGCTATACTCACCTGGGCGGCAAACGCCGAGGTGCCGGCCAGTTCGCTGATGTTCTTCAACACCACCGGGCCACTGATGCGCGAGCTGTTGCTGATGATCTTGCCGTCGCCTTCGACGATCAGCATCTGGCCGCCGATGTCTTTTTCCTTGCTGGCCACCAGCTCATTGAAGAACCCCAGGGTTACGTCAATGGTGGCCACCCCGTAGGCCGCGCCGTCACGCTGGATAGCCATGGCGCAATTGGTGCGCGGCTCCTGGCTGGCGTCGTCCTTGTAGGCCGCCGCCCAGGCGCACTGGCCGCGTGGCGAAGCGAGGCCGCCTTTGTACCAGCTCTGGTCGTAGTAGTTGGGTGCGGCGTCGCTGTTCCAGAACGTATTGACCGCCAGCTTGCCTGAGGCATCGCGGTGCCAGAAGGTGCTGAACTTGTTGCGCCCTGGCGCGCGTTGGTTGGGCAACGGCCAGATGCCGCCGCCGAAGACTTTCAACTCGCCATACTGGTCCACCAGGCCGGGCAGCACCTTGTCGATGGCGTCGCTGTCGAGCAGGGGAATGGTTTGGGTGATGCTGCGTTGCTGGGCCTGAACCTTATTCAGTTCGCCCTGGATGCGTTCAGCCACTTCGGCGACGCGGTTGAGCACCACCTGCTCTTCGGTATGGCGCAGCGTAGGGGCCACCAACTGGCCGATACCGACGACGGTCAACACCAATATCAGCAGGACGAACAACACCAGAAACAGGGTGTAGCGGGTTTGGATGGAGCGCAGTGGGGGCATGGGGTCGTCCTTACGAAGCGTTATTATCGACGCGGCTTTGTTAGAGCTTCGTAGGGCTATCGGCTTGGCGAGAAGGAGCTTTAGGTACCATGGTGCAAAGTTGTTGGGTGAGCGGCGACCCTGCTGGCGTTTGCTGCGCAAGGTCACCGAATGGAGGCGCGGTTAGCCGAACAAATCTATTCGCCAGCCTTGTCCGGCTTCACCTCAGTGAAAGCTGAACCCTGGGTGCGGTCGAACTGATCATTGGCCCCGGCGACAATGCTGTCCAGGCTCGAGTTATGCAAGTCGCTCGCGCTTGGATGCTGTGTGTCAGTTCTGCCATTGACCTTTGCGATAAGCCCCAGGTTGCTGGCCGGTGGTTTTGTGGAACGCGCGAGTAAATGCCGCCACCGATTGGTAGCCCACCGCCAGTGACACATCGGCCACGGTCATGTCCTGTTTGAACAGGCGGCATGCATGGCGCATGCGCATCATCAACAGCACGTGCCCCGGCGACTGCCCGCACAGCTCGCTGAAGCGCTTGAAAAATGCCGAGCGCGACAAGCCGGTGCAGGCTGCCATGCTTTCCAGTGTCCATGGGTCTGCCGGACGGGCGATCAATTGTTCCAACAACTCGGCAAACGCCGGTTGGCGGCCCAGTGCGGCCAAACCGCCCAGTTCGGTGTTATCGATAACCTGCTGGCGCAGCACATACAGAAACAATAAATGGCACAAGCGCTCAAGCAATGCCGAGGAGGGCGCCGGGACGCGCTCGCACTCTTGCAGGATCAATTCGAAGAGGTTGCGCGCGGCGGTCAGTGATGGGTCGCCGGCGCGCAAGACAATCCAAGCGGGCAAGCTGTCGACGATCATCGCCGACAAACCGGAATGGAAGTGAAAAAAGCCGCAGACCAGGCCGACGCCGTCGTCGGCGTTGCTGTCCAGCGCCAGCATCGGTCGGCGCGGGCATTCCTGCGCGGCTTTGGCCGTGGCCTCGCCAGACAGCCGATACTCGAGGTCACGCAGCAGAAACACCGCATCACCATTATTCAGGTGTTGGGGAAGGGGTTCGCCGTCAATATGCAACCAGCATTGGCCCTGCACAATCAGGTGGAAACTCGCGCTGGCCAGCCCGTGGGTGCTGGCATGCCAGGCACCGCAATAGCGGCCGACATGAAACAGGCTGGTGTTGAGTTCGAGGCTGTCTAATAACCAATCAACGAGAGAACTGGACGAATTCATCTAACGGAAAGACTCTAGAGCAAGTAATCGCTACTTTAGCCTATTGAGGCGTTTTTTTATAACCAACAGACTTAGGTGATGAACCCATCAGGAGACCACTCCATGTCCCGTGTACCGTTGCTCACCCCCGAAACCGCCCCGGAAGCGGCCAAGCCATTCCTGGAAAATGCCCTCAAAGGCTCGGGTTTCATCCCCAACCTGCTCGCCGTGTTGGCCAATGCACCGGCGGCGCTGGAGACCTATATCACCGTGTCCGGGCTCAACGCCAAGTCGGAGCTGACCCTCGCCGACCGCGAAGTGGTGCAGTTGATTGCCGCCACCACCCACGGCTGCGATTTCTGTGTGGCCGGCCACACCGCTGTCGCGCGCAATAAAGCCAAGCTGCCCGAAGACGTGATTGACGCCCTGCGCCAGCGCGGTGAATTGCCCAACGCCCGGTATGAGACACTCGCCGCCTTCACCCGTGAAGTGATCGCCACCCGTGGCGATGTCAGCGACGCGGGTTTTGAAGCGTTCCGCGCCGCCGGTTATACCGATGGCCAGGCGCTGGAAGTTATTTTGGGCGTCAGCCTGGCAACCCTGTGCAACTTCGCTAACGTGTTTGCTCGTACCCCGCTGAACCCGGAGCTGGCGCAATACCGTTGGGAAAAACCGGCAAGCTGAATCGGCGATGGTCCACCTGCTGTAAAAAGGAGAAACGAATGCTTGACCCAATCTTGAGCCGTTGGCTCGATGTTCAAGCGCAGGCCCTGGATGTGGGCAGTTGCGATCCACAGGAAGTGCTGCCAAGGCTGGCAGAGTCGAATGTATTAAGTATCGGCGTACCCAAGGCGCTGGGCGGCCTGGGCGGTGATGTGACCGGCGCGGTGGAAGCCATTGCCAATGTGGCCAGCCATTCCCTGGCGGCCGCATTTGTGTGCTGGGGCCAGCGCTCTTTTATCGAATATTTGTTACAGAGCCCGAATGAGCGGCTGCGCGAGCAACTGTTGCCGGACCTGCTCAGTGGCAAGCTGGCCGGGGCCACCGGGTTGTCGAACGCGATGAAGTTTTTGTCCGGCATCGAGACCCTGCAAATCAGCGCGGAGCCAACCGAAGACGGTTGGACCCTTAACGGCCGCCTGCACTGGGTGACCAACCTGCGCAAGAACGGTTTTGTTGCGGCGGCGGCGATCGAGCATGCCGGCGGCGGCGCGCCGTTTATCCTGGCCATCCCGGATTCGGTCGCAGGGCTGCAGCGTTCGCGTGACCTGGAACTGATGGGCCTGCAATCGAGCAATACCGCAGCCCTGGGCCTGGAAGGCGTGGAGCTGAGCCGCGACTGGTTGCTGCATGAAGACGCACGCAAGTTCCTGCCGGCCGTACGCCCGGCGTTCCTGGGGTTGCAATGCGGCATGTCCATTGGCCTGGCGCGGCGCTCCCTGGCGGAGGTGGCCAACCACCTGGGCTCATCGCGCACGGTGTTGCGTGACGAGCTGGAAGCCTTGCGAGCGACCCTGGATCACCTGGTCACAGAACTCAAAAGTGGCCTGTTGGCCGGTCGTTTTGCCGTCGAGCCGGTGCCTTTGTTCAAACTGCGTATTGCCTTGGCGGAAACGGCCGCCAGCGCGGTGCAATTGGAACTCCAAGCCAGCGGCGGCAAGGCCTACCTCACCGCCCATGGCAGTGGCTTTGCACGGCGCTGGCGCGAGTCGGCCTTTGTGCCGATTGTGACGCCCAGCCTGGTGCAACTGCGCACCGAGCTGCACCGTCAGGCCAATCTATGAGCCAGGCGGTAATGCACGCCCAGGGGATTTGCCTGGGCTATGCCAGCGGGCCGGTGTTGCAAGGGTTTGACTTGCAGCTGCAAGCGGGTGAAGTGGTGTCGATCCTCGGCCCAAGCGGCGTGGGCAAGTCCAGCCTGTTACGCGTGCTGGCCGGTTTGCAGGCGCCGCAGGGCGGTAGCGTGCAGGTGCTGGGCGAGCCGCTGGCCGGGCCGCATCCACGGGTGGCAGTGGCGTTTCAAGACCCCAGCCTGTTGCCCTGGCTGAACCTGGAAAAGAACGTCGCCTTTGGCCTGGATTTCGCTCGTCAGCCGCACTTGAGCCCTGACGAGCGCCGCCAGCGCGTCGACCACGCGATTGCGGCGGTCGGCCTGGAACATGCGCGTCAGCAATTCCCTGCGCAGTTGTCCGGTGGCATGGCCCAGCGCACCGCGTTGGCCCGTTGCCTGGCGCGCCAGCCGCAGGTCTTGCTGCTGGATGAGCCGTTCGGCGCGCTGGATGAAGTCACCCGCGCCGACATGCAGCACTTGCTGCTCAAGGTCAACCGCGAGCAAGGTTCGGCGGCGGTATTGATCACCCACGACATTGATGAAGCGCTGCTGCTGTCCGACCGCATCCTGCTACTGGGCAACCGCCCGGCGCGGACCTTGGGCGAATGGCACATTGATCTGCCGCAACCGCGCGAAGAGCAGGTTGAAGCCATCGGCGCGTTGCGTATCGAGATTCTGAAAACCTTACGGCAGGCGAGCCGCCCTCAACCCAACCCCATTGACCAACAGGAGTTTTCACATGTGTCTGGATGACCTTACGCACTCGCGCCGTGACTTTCTCAAACTCTCGGCAGTGCTCAGTGCTGCCGGTGCCTTGCCGTTGTTGAGCAGCCTGCAAGCCCGCGCCGCCAGCGAGCCGGACGCACCGGTACGTATCGGCTATTTGCCGATCACAGACGCCACGCCATTACTGGTGGCGCATAACAACGGCTTGTTCGAGGCCGAAGGCATCAAGGCCGAGCGCCCGGTGCTGCTGCGCAGTTGGGCGCAGGTGATCGAGGCGTTTATTTCCGGGCAGGTCAACGTGATTCACTTGCTGTCGCCGATGACGGTATGGGCGCGCTACGGCAGCAAGGTGCCGGCCAAAGTCGTGGCCTGGAACCATGTCGGCGGTTCGGGCCTGACGGTCTCGCCGGGCATTACCGAGGTGAAGCAACTGGGCGGCAAGTCGGTGGCGATTCCGTTCTGGTACTCGATCCACAACGTGGTGGTGCAGCAACTGTTCCGCGACAACGGCCTCACGCCAGTAGCGCGTGCCGCCGGCACTGCGATTGCAGCCAATGAGGTCAACCTGATCGTGTTGCCGCCTTCGGACATGCCGCCTGCGTTGGCGAGCAAGCGCATCGACGGCTATATCGTCGCCGAGCCGTTCAACGCCCTGGCGGAAAACCTCAAGGTCGGTCGCGTGCAGCGCTTTACTGGCGATGTGTGGCGCAACCATGCGTGCTGCGTGGTGTTCATGCACGAGCATGACCTGACCAACCGCCCGGAGTGGTCGCAGAAGGTGGTCAATGCCATCGTCAAGGCGCAGGTGTGGACCCGCGATAACCGCGAAGAGGCGGTGAAGCTGCTGTCCAAGGACGGCCCGAACCGCTACACCCCGCACGCTGAACCGGTGTTGAGCAAGGTGCTGGCCCCGGCCGCCGCCGACCGTGCCGCGTACCTGGCTGACGGCGCGATCCAGCATGCCAATTGGGACGAGCATCGCATCGACTTCCAGCCTTACCCATTCCCCAGCTACACCGAGGAATTGGTGCGGCGCCTGAAGGACACGTTGATCGAAGGCGACAAGAAATTCCTCGCTGACCTGGACCCAGCCTTCGTGGCCAAAGACCTGGTGGACGACCGCTTCGTGCGCAATGCCATCGAATCCGTGGGCGGCATGAAAACCTTCGGCTTGCCCGACGGTTACGAACGGCACGAGGAGATCGGCGTTTGAACAACGGCAGAATCCCTGGCTGGTGGCTGGGGCTGAGTGGTTTGGTCGGCTTGCTGTTGCTGTGGTGGCTGGGCGTGAAAGTGTTTGGCGAGGCTGACGGTCTGTCGGCACGCTTCTCGCTGGCGGCAACCGCCAGCAGCTTGTGGGAATTGCTTGGGCGCAGCGAGCTGTACCTGCACATCGCGGTGAGCCTGAAACGCATATTCGTTGGGCTGTTTCTGGCGCTGTTGGTGGGTGTGCCGTTGGGGCTGCTGGTGGGCAGTTCGCGCAACCTGGAGGCGGCCACCACACCGGCGTTCCAGTTTCTGCGCATGATTTCGCCACTGTCCTGGATGCCCATTGTGGTGATGCTGATGGGCGTGGGCGACCAGCCTATCTACTTCCTGCTGGCGTTTGCCGCCGTGTGGCCGATCATGCTCAACACCGCCGCCGGCGTACGCCAGTTGGACCCGCGCTGGTTGCAGCTGAGTAAAAGCCTGAGTGCCACGCGCTGGGAAACCCTGCGACGGGTGATCATCCCAGGTGTGGTCGGGCATGTGTTGACCGGCGTGCGCCTGGCCATCGGCATTTTGTGGATTGTGCTGGTGCCGTGCGAGATGCTCGGGGTGAGCGCGGGGCTGGGGTATTTCATCCTCGACACGCGCGATCGACTGGCGTATTCGGAGTTGATGGCGATGGTGGTGGTGATCGGCTTGCTGGGGTTTGCGCTGGATGCGTTTGCGCGGTGGTTGCATCAACGTTGGGTGCATGCCGGCTGAACCGCGAACCTCTCGCTTTCCGTCCTGGAAAGCGAGAGGCGCCTGCTATCAGCGGTGCTCGTAGCCAGGGCCGCCATCGTAGCGATGGTCGTGCCAGCCGCCACCGCCGCCGCGAGGGAAAAAGAAGCAGCCGCTCATGGTCAACATGATCAGCAATGGAATCAGCAGTGTGATTCGACGGAGCATTTTTACATCCTCTAAAGTACCGACAGGTTCAATCAGGCGCGGAACAAGCCAAAATTTCTCAGCGCCTGTAACATATGACCCTGCCGAACCGGTGCCATCCCCGTAACCGGGTATGTGCTTGGCATGCTCGGCGATACAAAGTGGATACATTCTTAAGCTTCAGGAACCCGTCATGACCCAAAAGCAACGTTTGAAATATTCGATTCTGATCGCCCTGGCAGTACTGGCGTCGATGTTTGGCCTGTCTTATCTGCAAAACACCGGCGTGATCAGCGAAAAAACGTTCCAGTACCTGGCGATTGCGATTGCCGTAGTGGTAGTGGTGATCAACGGCATCATGCGTCGCAAGGTCAAGCCTCACTTCTGATGTCTGGCAGAGCGCCCGGTCAAAGCATCAGGCGCGACCGTCGAGCACTTTGGCAGCCTCTGCATGGAGGCTGTAGCTTTTATCGGCATTGAGGGTGATCACGCCCTCGCTGCACAGGCGCTTTAGCACCTCACGCACGCTGAGAAACGACAACGGAATGCCCAGCTCGAGCAAATGGCTGTGTACGCCGCGCACGCCCAATGTGCGCTGGTTGTCGGCGGCGGTGAGCAGGGCGTCGATGACCTTCAGCCGGATCAGGCTGGTGCGCAAACCGAAGCACTTGAGCAAATGGCGGATACGCTGGTTGCCGTGCTCCGGCGCTTTGCCGAACGCTTGTGCGCCGCCGCCGTAATTGGCGTCGGCAGCCGGTGAATGTCCATCCGTGGGCGGTTGCGGGTTGTACATGCAAAAACTCCTTATCAGAGCCTGATCAGGAAAATGATGGCGCTCTTATTGAATAAGACGAACGAGCGAGCGAAATCATGAAGTCCCGGATGTAGAAATTTTGTCGGTATCCACTTTGTCACACGTCAACCGCCGTTTAAAAAACACCCGCTGCGCCTAAATTATTTCCGGTTGCCTGCGTTCTTACGGTGGGGTCGTTGCCCCTTGTTAGGGTGTTCAATTTGACTGTGGAGCTTGCGTGATTATTTCCAACCGGTTGTCCAAGGCGTGCGTCGCAGGGCTGTTGCTGGGGCTGAGCCTGAATGCTTCAGCGCGTGAACAGGTGACACAGGCTTCTGCAGATATTCGTCGCACCACCTTCGGCGTGCCGCACATCCGCGCCAATGATGAACGTGGCCTGGGCTACGGCATTGGTTACGCGTTCGCGCAAGACAACCTGTGCCTGCTGGCCAATGAAGTGGTCACGGTGAACGGCGAGCGCGCGCGGTTTTTCGGCCCGGACCAGGCGACCCTCGAAGAGCGCAACAACCTGGCCAGTGATGTGTTTTTCAACTGGCTGAATACGCCTCAGGCTGTTGCCGCATTCTGGAAGGCGCAAACCCCGCAGATGCAGCAGCGCATCGAAGGCTATGTCGCCGGCTATAACCGTTATCTGAAAGAGCAGGGCGCACCAACCCAGTGCCACGCCACGTGGGTGCGCCCGCTGGTAGTGGAAGACTTGGTTAAGCTGACGCGCAGGCTGCTGGTGGAAGGCGGTGTCGGCCAATTCGCCGAAGCCCTGGTCGGTGCCACGCCGCCGCAAGCCACCGCCAGCCTGGCACCAAGCGCCAAAGCCTATGCGCTGGCCGCAGCCAATCAACAGCGCTTCAGCCTTGACCGTGGCAGCAACGCCGTGGCCGTGGGCCGTGATCGTTCGTTTAATGGCCGTGGCATGCTGCTGGCCAATCCGCATTTTCCGTGGGTCGGTGGCATGCGTTTTTATGAAATGCACCTGACCATCCCTGGCCAACTGGACGTGATGGGCGCAGCACTGCCGGGTTTGCCGGTGATCAATATCGGCTTTAACCAGCACGTGGCCTGGTCCCACACAGTGGACACGTCCAAGCATTTCACCCTGTATCGCCTGACCCTCGACCCCAAGGATTCCACGCGTTATCTGCTGGACGGCAAATCCATTCCCCTCGATCAAACTTCAGTGAAGGTGCAGGTCAAACAGCCGGACGGCAGCCTCAAAGCGGTGAGCCATACGGTCTACAGTTCCCAGTTCGGCCCGGTGGTGCAATGGCCCGGCAAACTGGACTGGGACAGCCACTACGCCTTCAGCCTGCGCGACGCCAACCTGGGTAACGACCGCGTGCTGCAACAGTGGTACGCGATGAACCGCGCCACCAGCCTGAAAGAACTGCAAACCTCGGTGCACACCCTGCAAGGCATACCGTGGGTCAATACCGTGGCCGCCGACGATCAGGGCCAGAGCCTGTACATGAACCTGTCGGTGGTGCCCAACGTCAGCGCCGCCAAACTGGCGCAATGCAGCGACCCACGCGCCGGCCTGCAAATGATCATGCTCGACGGCGCCCACAGCGCCTGCGCCTGGGACGTTGACCCGCGTGCGGCGCAACCTGGCATCTTCGCTGCCGACCAGTTGCCGCAACTGCAACGCAGCGACTACGTGCAACACTCCAACGACTCGGCGTGGCTGGCCAACCCCAAGTCGCCACTGACCGGCTTCTCCCCAGTGATCAGCCAGGACCACATCGGCCTCGGCCCACGCGCACGTTTCGCCGTGCAGCGCCTGCAATCCCTGGAGAAGCAACCCATCAGCGTGGCCGACCTGCAAAACATGGTCATGGATAACGAGGTGTACCTCGCCGGCCAGGTCATGCCAGACCTGCTCGAATATTGCGCCAAACACCTGGGCACTGACGCTGCCGCGCTGCAACCGTTGTGCACCAGCCTGAAAGCCTGGGACCAGCACGCCAACCTCGACAGCGGCATCGGCCTGGTGCACTTCATTAACCTGGTCGAACACCTGCAGCAAATTCCCGACGCCTGGCGGGTGCCTTTCGACCCGGCGCAACCGTTGACCACGCCACGTGGCCTGGCCATCGACCGCGAGGAGGTGGCCAAAGCCCTGCGCGAAGCCATGCTGGCTTCCAGTGCCGAAGTCAGTAAACTTAAGGCCACGCGCTGGGGCGACATCCAGGTCAGCGGCCAAACTCCCATGCACGGCGGCCCGCAACAACTGGGCATCTACAACGCCATGCAAACCGTGCCCCGCGCCGACGGCAAACGCGAAGTCGTCAGCGGCACCAGCTACTTGCAAATCGTCACCTTCGACGACAACGGTCCCCAGGCGCTGGGCGTGTTGGCCTTCTCCGAATCCAGCAACCCCGCATCCAAACACGCCAAGGACCAGACCCAAGCCTTCTCCGAGAAAAAGCTGCGTGCGCTGCCCTTCACCGAAGCCCAGATCAAGGCCGACCCGCAGTATCAGCAGCAACGCATCCAGGAGTAGGGCAGGCCCGCAACCCCTTGATGGCTATACGAAATATTTTTGAAATCAAGGGGTTGCAGGTAAAAGCAAATACGTACATAATGGCGCCCATCGAACGCAACGAAGCATTTAAAACTTCAATGTATTCAATGAGTTAGAGTAGAGGCAGGGTTTTACAGCCCACTCAAGTTTTTATGCGGTGAATGTCAGTAGTCAGGGCATTGATCGTTTGAGGCCGAGTAGCAAAATGGTTATGCAGCGGATTGCAAATCCGCCTACGCCGGTTCGATTCCGACCTCGGCCTCCACTCTTGAAAACCCTGTAGATTAACGTCTACGGGGTTTTTTATTGGGTGCGATTTATGATCCCTTCCGCAACCCCACGCATGGCTCGCGCATTGAGCCTCGGGCCAACTACATGAGCGACATCCTTCAGGATTCTTCCTCTGATGTTCGGACCACTCTCTCGAGGGCATTTGCAGACGCGCTCGGGTGGTTAAATACTGAGTTATTGATGTTTAATAATGATTTGAATGATTCAGGGTTGTATTGAATTCCGAATCGATATAAAGACCTGTTACTTTTAACAGGTGTAAAAAAAATATAAGAGCGGATAATTTATTTGTAGGTCTTCTACTATAAAGGAGAGTGTCATGTCTATACAGAATTTTGTGTCGCGCATAGTTACGCATGACGAAATTTTTATAGAAACGGCGTCTCAGGCAAAGGCTGCTTTAGAATACGCCGAAATTAAAACTGAGATGGAGTACAAAGATTTTGAGGGGAAGCTTGTGGATATGAGCCGGGAAGAAACAGAACATTTCCTAAATCAGGCTCAAAATACATAAATTTTGCTGCAATGTTTTCACTAGGAACCTCGCTCCGGCAAGGTTTTTTTTGCCCGAGATTTACCCAGACTAAATGGGGGCAGGTCCTGAGGAATCCCCGATATTTTTAATATCGGGGACAGACCACAATTTCTGAATTTTAAAAATGGTGGTCTTCCCCGTATCCAATTGCTAGGCGGTCAATGATTAGCGGCTGTTGGACTAACTTTATCCAGCGCATCATCCACGAGCAGTTGCGCGTTCTCAATCAGATGCGCCAATCCGAATATTTGAAGGCGCCGAGACCCGGTTGATTCGAACGCTTGTTCATTAGCCATAATAGATGCCGAAGCCAAAATCTCACTTGCATTGATCAGAACATCTTCTGAAGTCACATCAGTCCTTACTTTGAAAACACTGGTGGAGAGTTCTTCACCCTCTTTGCTAGCTTTCATGAATAATCCCCCACCGTGTAATGCACTGAGTGAGCATTCAGGTTTGTCACTTCGACTTCAATAACTGGGCAGTTGCGATTTGTAGAAAACATCCTCTTGACCCTCAGAAAATTAAGAGGCCACCACCGTCGTTGCGACACGGGTGGGTGGTGGACCGTGCAAGGGTCGCAAACCAGTTTCTGAGGAAACCAGCCGGGCAAGAGCCCGCCTCACACGGTCCACCATAGATGCGGTAAACAGGCATAAAAAAAGCGCCTGCTACAGAGCTATGGCGCTACCGCGCCTCAGATTACTTCAGGTTGCGACACCCGGCCACAGGATTTACTGCAACGGTGGATCCTAGCCAAGTTGCTTCCTATGGCTCAACCTCGTTAGGTTGTGGGAAATGTCCGAGGCTAGATTGTGCAGGGGGAACACAGCAAATAAATTGCTTTTTTATTAAAAATACGGCCTGAATTTGCCTTTAGCGTGCAGACGCACAGGGGGACGGTTCTATTTTCAGCGAAATGAATCCGTCCCTTTTTTATGCTATTAAGCCAACTCCCTTCCTCCAAGGATCACCCAGCCTATGTCCACTATTGCCGGCGTATTCACCCGCCAGTTCTTCCACGGCACCCGGGCTGACCTGGAGCCAGGTGACTCCATTCGCGTCGGCTACCCCTCCAACTTCACAAAGGGTAAGCCACTGTCCTGGGTCTATTTCGCGGGCACGTTGGACGCTGCAATCTGGGGCGCGGAGCTGGCGCTGAGCGAGGGCGCACAGCGGATTTATGTGGTAGAGCCCACCGGGCCGATCGTTGACGACCCCAACGTGACGGATAAGAAATTCCCCGGCAACCCCACGCTGTCCTATCGCTCGCTGGAGCCACTGCGAGTGGTGGCTGAGGTGACGAAGTGGCAGGGGCATGCGCCTGAGCGGCTGCAGCAGATGAAGGACAACCTTGCCCGTTTGAAGGCACAAGGTCTGGATGTGATCATTGACTGACGGCTCTCGAGCACATTATTCCCAGCGAACTTCCAGTTCAGAAATCTCCCTTTCCAACGGTTCCCTGGATTCAAACCATGCATCGAAACCGTTGAACTGGTCGTCGGCCAGGTAGAGGTAATAGCCTCCGGTTTCACCTGTGGTGTCATCCCGGATCGTTATCGTCCAGCCCGTGTGCTCCCCTGATAATATCGTTCCGCTGCGAGTGGTGGGCATGGGTGGCTTAGTCGCCCTCGCAAGCGTCACCGCTGCTGTAATTGCCGCCCGCGCCTGAGGGCTGTTTTTCCAGCAGGTCGACCCGACTGCTGCCGATGCTTGCGCGAGAATGTCACCCACCTCCGACTTTCCAAGCACCGCCAATGAGTCAATGCCCAACTGCTCCAGCCGTGTAATCACGGTGGGGCCTACGCCCTTGAGCGCGAGCAAAGCGGTTCTTTCTTCCAATGAAAACGGCATGTATAAATTCCTTATTTATTACTCACTAGGCCTCAGCGCGGACAATCCGTTGCGCCTTCACTTCTTCGGCGTACACGCCAAGTTTGGCCTGTTGCGCAGCCAGCAGTGCGCACATTTTCATCAGTGCCACTGCTTCTTCGGGTGTTCTGCCGTTTGCGGCCATCGCTGTCAGCTCAACCACCGACCAGCCGATAACTGCCTGTGCATCGTCAAGGTCGTAAAACAGTTCTTGTTGTGCGGTTCTGGGCCCGTCGAGGCCCTCTATCAGTTCGGCCATTTATCGCTGCGCCTGCTGTTTTGGTTGAAGTCCCATGACGACCATCCCGATGTCGACAAGGTCCGTGCTGAAGGGGATTTCGCCCATGCGCCGAAACCCGAATGCCTCATAAAAGCCCTGTGCATTGGCATTGGTTTTAAGTACATCCAGCCACAACAACTGTTCACCACGTCGCGCCACTTCATCGCGAACAAACCACAACAGTTGCTTGCCGTAACCCAATGCGGCGGCGGATTTGAGCAAGTAGATTTTCTGCAGCTCCGCGCCTACCTCACCGGTTAACGGCGCAGGCACTGCCCAATTCACTTTGGCATACCCGACGGCATTGCCTTGTTGATCTAAAGCCATGAACCACGCATGCCTGCCGGGCAAATCGAGTGACTTGCGCAGCGCATTGGATGAAAAATCCTGCTCAAGAAAACCGTGCATACCGGTAGGCGACCATAACGTCGAAAAATGCTCGCGATAGGTCTGGCAACCGACCTCGCGAAGCGTATCGATATCGGCGGTTGTCGCTTTACGAATGGTGATCATATTCTTCCTTGGTTTATCCGCGTAGCACCCGCTACAGCGTCCAGCCTAACCCAAGGGCCTTGTGCAGCGAGGCAAAATCCTTCAGCAGCTCAGCGTCGCCGGAAATTCGGCTCTCTTGCGCCTGGTAGCGCGTGCGCTCGGCATCCAGCCAATCCAGAGTGCTGGCCGTGCCCGCGCGATAACGCTGGCGGGTCAGGTCGGCGGCGCGTACCGCCGAAGACTCGACATTGCGCAGCAGCACCACATTCTGGCGCTGATGGCCATAGCGTGCCAAGGCCACATCCGCATCGCGCAATGCACTTAGCACCACGCTTTTGTACTGCGCCAGCGCTTCATCGCGCCCGGCTTCGGCGCCTTTGACGCTGGCGGCGACGCGGCCGAAGTCGAGGGCGTTCCAGGTGATGCGTGGCAGGATGAGCCAGGTGCCGCTGTCTTTGCGCGCAAGGTGGCCGGGGTCGCTGGCCGAGAAGGAGAGGTCGCCGGTGAGGCTGAGTTTGGGGAACCAGTCGGCGGTTTTTTCGCCGATTTGTGCGTTGCTGGAGGCCAGTTTGCGCTCGGCCATGCGGATATCCGGGCGCGCCTTCAGCAGCGCCGCCGGGTCGGCCAGCGGTACGGCACTGGGCAAGGCGGGCAGGGCGCGGGCGGTTGCGAGTTGACCATCCAGTTCGCCGGGTTCCAGGCCGCAGAGCAGGTCGAGTTGGTCGAGGGATTCGACGATGGCGGCTTGCAGTGGCAGGCGCTGGGCCTGGGTGTTTTCGGCTTGGGTGATGACCTGTTCAAGTTGCAGTTGCGAGGCCACGCCGCGCTCGCGCCGCTGCTGGGTGAGGTTCAGGGCCTGGTTTTCGATGTCGACGCTGGAGTCCACCAGTGCCAGGCGTGCTTGTTGGTCGCGCAAGTCGGTGTAGGCCTGGACGATTTCGGCGGCCAGTTGCACCTGGGCATCGGCCAATTGCGCCTGGGATGCGTCGGCTTCGGCTTGCGCGGCTTCGACGGCGCGGCGGGTGCCGCCGAACAGGTCGGCTTCCCAGCTGGCATCGAAACCGGCGAGGTAGAGGTTCAGCGGGCCACGGCCGCCACCACTGTTGCCACCCAACGCGGAGGTGTCGGGCGAGCGCAGTTTGAGCATCGCAGCGTCACCGCTGACCTTGGGCATCGCGTTGGCCTGGGCACCGCTGAGGCTGGCGCGCGATTGCTGCAAACGGGCCCGGGCGGTGGCGATGTCCGGGCTGTTTTGCAGGGCTTGGTCCACCAGCTCGTTGAGCTGCGCGTCACCCAGTGTGCGCCACCACTGCGCGACAGCGGGTGCGCCAGCGGAGGTGTTATCGGCATGGGGCAGGCGCCCGGCCGCCAGGGTTTTGGGCGCGACGTTGGGTGCGCCCTGGTAGTCGGGGCCGACCGTGCAGGCGGACAGCAGCGCAACGCTGAGCAGAAGAGCAAGCTTGCGAGAAATCATCGAGGTACCGTGCGCTTTTTCAGAATGAAGATCAGGGGCAGGCACGCCAGCATCGCCAGTCCCAGTAGATAAAACGAGTCGTTGTAGGCCATGACCGAGGCTTGCCGCGCAATGTCATTGGCCAGTTGCGCAAAGGCTTGCAGCTGTGAGGTGGACGCATCACCGGTTTGTGCCAGGTAGCTGGCGGTGCTGCTGGCCATATGGTCCTGGGCCAATTGGCTGTTGGCCTGGATGCCTTCACGCAGCATGTCGTCGTGAAAGTGGCTGCGCCGGTCCATCAACACGCCGAGCAGGGCCAGGCCGATGGTGCCGCCCAGGTTGCGTGACATGTTGTACAGCCCGGCGGCGTCCCCGGCCTCGTGGGTTTGCACCGAGCGCATGGATAATTGGCTTAGAGGCATCATCACCAGGATCTGCCCGAAGCCGCGCAGCAGCTGCGACCAGATAAAGTCGTGGCCAACGCTGTCGGTGGTGAGCGTGGTGTCGACGTAGCAACTGGCCCAGTACAGCAACAGCCCGGCGCCGACCATCCAGCGCAGGTCGTAGCGGCCCAGCATTCTCGGCAGAATCGGCATCAACAGAAACGCCGGGATCCCCGACAACAGCATGATCGCGCCCGATTGCTGCGCGTTGTAACCCGACAAAATGCCCAGGAACTGCGGCACCAGGTACGCCGTGCCATAGATCCCGGCACCGACTGCGGTGCCGATCAACAACACGCTGCCAAAGCTTTTGTTGAGCACCAGTTGCAGGCGCAGGATCGGTGTTGTTGAGCGCAATTGGCCCACGGCAATCAGGAAGAACCCGGTGACGGTGGCGATGCTCAACCAGATGATCAGCAGCGAATCAAACCAGTGCTCGCGCTGGCCTTCTTCGAGTACCACGGTCAGCGAACTCAGGCCCATGGCCAGGCCCAGAATGCCCAGCCAGTCAGCGCTGATAAAACGCTGCAGGTTCATGCGCTCGGTCGGCAGGCCGGTGATCAGCAAGGTGATCAGGGCGATGCTGATGGGCAGGTTGAGAAAGAAACACCAGCGCCAGTTGATGTTTTCCGTGAGCCAGCCGCCGATCACCGGGCCCAGCAACGGGCCAAGAATCACGGTCATGCCGAACATCGTGGTGCCGATCGCCAACTGGTGCGGCGGCAGGCGCGTGCGCACGATGGTCTGCGCGGTGGGGATCATGGCGCCGCCGGCAAAGCCCTGGCCGATGCGCCCGGCGATCATCGCGCCGAGGCTGGATGACAGGCCGCAAAACATCGAAAACGCGGTGAACATCAATGCTGTGCCGATCAGAAAGCGGCGCAGGCCGAATACCCGCGTCAGCCATGCGGCGAGCGGGATCATGACGATCTCCGACATCAGGTAGCCGGTGGCGATCCATGTACCTTCGGTGCCGGTCGCACCGATCTGGCCCTGGATCTGCGGCAGCGCCGAGTTGGTGATCGACACGTCCAGCGTCGCCAGCAACGCGCCCAATGCCCCGGCTGCGACGGCGATCCAGTCGGTCAGCGAGGCGTTGCGCGGTTTTTCGGCGACGGCCTCGGCCATCAGCGCCTCAGCCATGATTGGCATCCACAGCGTGGGTGCGCGTGTCGACGTCGACGGTGGCCGACAAGCCGGGCATCAACGAGGCGCGAATATCATCGGGTACGTCGAGCGCAATCCTCACCGGCACTCGCTGCACGATCTTGGTGAAGTTGCCGGTGGCATTCGACGGCGGCAGCAAGGCGAACTGCGCGCCAGTGCCGGGCGACAGGCTGTCGATATGCCCCTGCAGGTTGCGGCCGGGCAGTGCATCCACGTGCACCGTGACGGCCTGGCCGGGGCGCATCTCGCCGATCTGGGTTTCCTTGTAGTTGGCGGTCAGGTAGATCGCGCTGATCGGCACCACCGTCAGTAAGCGTGTGCCGGGCTGCACGTACTGGCCGACGCGCACACCACGGTCGGCGACCCGACCATCGAGCGGGCTGCGGATCACTGCGTCATCCACATCCAGTTGGCTCTGGGCTTCGCTGGCCTTGGCCACGCCGAGCTGCGCCTGGGCTTGTTTGAGTTGGGCTTGCAGGGTGCCGTAGCGGGTTTCGCTGGAGCGCAGTGCAGCCTGTTTGGCCGCTACGGTGCTGCGCGCCTGCGCCAGTTGATTATTGAGTTGCGCCAGGCGTTCTTCTGGCTCGGCGCCGGAGCGGGCCAGCGGCGCATAGCGGGCCACTTCGGTTTGCGCGTGTTGTGCGTCGGCCTGGGCGCCTTGCAGTTGGGCGCGGGCTTCGGCAATGGTGGAGTCCTGCTGCACCAGGTCGGCCTGGGCTTTGGCGTAGTCGGCATTGCGCGCGGCAATCGTCGCCGAGGCTTCGTCGCTCACCGCCTGGTATTTGCGCGCATCCAGGCGCACCAGCACGTCGCCGCGCTTGACGTTCTGGTTGTCGCTGACCAGCACCTCGGCCACATAGCCGTTGATCTTTGGCGCCACGCTGATGCTGTCGGCTTGCAGGTAGGCGTCGTCGGTGGTCTCGACAAAGCGCCCGTTCAGCCACCACCACGCGGCCCATCCAAGGCCGCCCAGCAGCGCGAGGGTGGCGATACCCAGCAGAATCCGGCGCGCCTTGCTGCGCTGGCCATTGACGGTGTCTTCAGGAACGACCTGAGGGGAGGGTGTTGCAGCGGACATCGGGTCATTCCTATGGGTGTGAGCCGGTTTTAGAGTGCGAGTTTTATAACGGTTGGAATAAATTCTATTTTTCGCCAATTTTTGTCAACTGGTATATTTTGTTCAGGTATTCGAAAGGAGCTGCACATGGCACGACATAAACCTGCCGCCGAAGGTGGTTACCAGCGCGGTGAAGAAACCCGCGCACGTATTGTCGAGGCGGCTGTCGAGGTGTTTGGCGAGCGCGGTTATGACCGCGCATCCACCCGTGACATCGCCACGGCGGCCGGGGTCAATGCGCCGGCGATCCAGTACTACTTTGATGGCAAGGAAGGCGTGTACCTGGAGTGTGTCGAGCATTTGATCACGCTGCTGTGGCGCAAGATGTCGCCGTGTGTGGAAGCCGCCGAGGCCGCGCTGGCCGATACCAAGGCGAGCGATAAAGCCTTGATCGATGTCTCGCTGGGCATTCTGGGCACGGTGGTCTCCACCATCCAGGACAGCCCCCAAACCACGATCTGGCGCGCATTCATGGATCGTCATCAGGCGGGCCTGTGCCCGCAAAGCGCAACCACCGCCTTTGAAGACCGCTTCAAGGCACGCATCGGCCGCGTCATTCGCGAACTGATCGCGCGCGTGGCCGGCTTTGCCCTGGAAGACGAGCGCACGGTGATTCACTCCATGGCGCTGTTCACCCAAGGCTTGGCGTTTCGCGTGCAGAAGCCCAAGTTACTGGAAGCGCTTAAGTGGACCGAGGTGAACCAGAAGGAGATGGAGTCGGTGCGCGATGTGGTGCTGATGCAGGCACGGTTTACGCTGGAAGGGCTGGCCAGGCAGCGGGATATGCGCCCGGCTTGATCCCGTTTTTAACCCAGAACTTTCAACCTGGAACAAGGAAGTACTATGTCGGTTTACGCCATCACCATTCCCTGCTTTGCGCAGATGCTTAACACGCTCAAAGGTTTGCTCGACAAGGGTGAAGCCCATGCAAAGGCATTGGCTTTCGACCCGCAAAACCTCCTGGACTCACGCCTTGCGCCCGATATGCACGCCCTGGCGTCCCAGGTCCGTTACGCCTGCACCCAGGCGCGGGAGGCGGTTGAGCGGCTGAGTGGCGTTTCAGTGTCGACCTTGGAAACACCAGGCTCCATGAGTGCGGCGGTCGGCCTGATCGATCAGACGCTCAACATTCTCGCTGAGGCTGATCGCAACGTGATTGACGGCCGGGCAGGGCACTTAATTACTCTCGAGCTTCCCGGCGGCATCACCTTCGAGCTGACCGGCAATGAATACGCCGTTAATTGGGCCACGCCGCAGTTCTATTTTCACTTGATGACGGCGTACAGCATCCTGCGCCATAACGGAGTGCCACTGGGCAAGGCTGATTATGTGCCGCATATGTTTGCGTATTTGCGTAAAGACTAATTATTCAGTGAGTGGCAGCGCTGTTGCTTTTCTGTGGGAGCTGGCTTGCCTGCGATGCAGGCACCTCGGTACATCAGGCACACCGAGTTGATTCCATCGCAGGCAAGCCAGCTCCCACCTTCGACCGAGTATGGCTCTGCTGTTGCTGTTGGTGTTGCTCCGGCCCTTACATCCTTTTCGATGACTCTACGGACCGGACACATGGTGGACGGGTGTACGGGGACATGGTGGACACTTCTCGGCAAGCCCGCTGCCACATTTTTGATTGCGCAGTGCTTCGAAAACACCGGCAAAACCCGCTTGGCGTTGTGAAATGTTGTGAAGCGTGCGGAATGGCCCTTTGCCCATGCTAACGTCCGCGTCGGGGTATCGTCAGCATGACGATTTCATTCGTTCCATTGAAGGAGCAGCGCCGATGTCTACTACCGTAACGCCCGCGTCTGGCGGGTCGAATACGCCAAAGTCTTCGCCTTCCACGTTCGACGACAAGTTGAACATTGCCAAGTCCAGCAAGGTGATTGCCGATTACATGCGCCAGACCGGCAAGTCGGCGATTACCAAGCAGGAACTCACGCAACTGGCCAACAACGCATCGGGCAAGGTGCCCACGGATGTGTCCGACGCTGCCAAGTACATGGAGCGCCACCCGGACGTGTTCACCGCGATCGAAACCCACGACGTGGCGGGGGCCGATAACCTCTCCGGCGTGTGGAACTTCGATTGGGCGGCCAAGGGTGGTCTCGATGGCACCTCGACCGACGCCATCGCCAAAATGCAGGACACCTTCGACTTTGCCATCGCCAAGTCCGCGCAGATCACCGAGATCTCCACGGGCAAAAAGGCTGAGCTGGACTCGACCAAGCAGCGGCCACAAAACTGAGGCGTGTGGTTTGTCAGCCACTATCAACGGTTCCCGGCGGGCTCACCGGGAACCGTAGTTGGTCGATAGGCAGTTGTGATGTGTTCAGCGCAGATTCAAGCAAGGTGCGCAACTATACCGAACAGTGAAGCAAACCCCCTCGCCACTGTCGGAGAAACCTTGATGTTTGTGACCCTCGGCGTACTTGCCCTCATTGCCCTGTGGGTGTGGTGGACCTATCCGCGGGTGGGCAATCTGTTGTTCGAGTTGATCGGTTGGGTTGAAGCGCGGCGCTCGCGTTTGAAAGCCATCCGCGTGCCGATCAAAAGCATGACCCTGGCCACCTACCAGGGCGGCGCTGCGCATGCGCCGGCGCTGCTGCTGGTACACGGTTTCGGCGCGGACAAGGGCGTGTGGCTGGGGTTTGCGCGGCATTTTGTCGACGACTACCGGGTGATCATCCCGGACCTCGCCGGCCATGGCAAAAACACCTTCGTGGCGGGCGGCGACTACAGCATTGCCGCCCAGGCACGGCGAATGGTGGCACTGCTGGATGCGTGCCATATCGACAAGGTTCATGTGATCGGCAGCTCCATGGGCGCCTATGTCGCGAGCTGGCTGGCGGCCCACCACCCTGAGCGCGTGCTGTCCTTGGGCCTCATCGGCGCTGCGGGCGTGAACCTGCCGCAACCCAATGAAGTGGAAGCCTTGGTCAACAGCGGCGACAACCCGTTCCTGATGCATAACCGCGCGCAGTTCGACCGGTTCTTTGCCATGACCATGGCCGCGCCACCCTTTATTCCCGAAGTGCTGCTGGCCGCCGAGGCGCAGACCTACATCAAGCGCCGCGAAGAGCTACGCGAGATTTTTACCGACTTCTCCGGCAGCCCGCGCATGGAACCCTGGTTGCCGCACATACAGGTGCCGAGCCTGATCCTGTGGGGCCGGCAAGACCGTATGGTGCCGGTGGCCAGTGCACAGACCTGGCAGGCCGGCATTCCCCATGCGCGCCTGGAAATTCTGGACGGGATCGGCCATCTGCCGATGGTCGAGGCCACGCAAGCCTGCGCCGTACACTGTCGCGAATTGCTGGATAAAGCCAAAGTGTATGCCTCGATCCGCCCCTAGCTGTACGGGGCGGCCAGGGCCGTAACCCACTACTGTCGCAGGCATACCACCCGTCTGGATGCCGCGCCATGTTCATGTCCACCAGCCTGTTGTCCGCCTTTGTGCTGTTTGCCTTCGTGTCCTCGATCACTCCCGGCCCGAACAACACCATGTTGCTCGCCTCGGGGGTCAATTTCGGCTTTCGCCGTTCGATGCCCCATGCGCTGGGGATCAGCATCGGTTTTATGCTGCTGGTGATTTCGGTAGGCCTGGGCCTGGGTGAAGTGTTCAAGCTATTCCCGTGGGCCTACACGGTGCTGCGCTATGTGGGCGCAACCTATTTGCTCTACCTGGCGTGGAAGATCGCCACCGCTGGCGGCATGTCCGAGCACCCGGACGAGCGTGGCAAACCCATGACCTTTCTCGGCGCGGCCGCGTTTCAATGGGTCAACCCCAAGGCGTGGATCATGGCGCTGGGAGCGATCACCACCTACACACCGGCCGAGGGTTATGTGACCAATGTGCTGGTGATTGCGCTGGTGTTTGCCGTGGTCAACCTGCCCAGTGTGTGCGTGTGGGTGGGGTGTGGCAGTGGCTTGCGCAATGTGCTGCGCGAGCCGCGTTGGTTGCGGGTATTCAATTGGTCGATGGCGGGGTTGCTGGTGCTGTCGTTGTACCCGATGCTGTTTGCGTGAAGCAGCGACGTTGCGCTGAACCTCACACCGGCGAGATGGTTGCCAGCAAGCCGATGCCGATGGTCAGCACCAGAAAACCGAACAGGAAAAGTGCCATCTTGGTCATAAGGCCTCCGAAGGGAAGGGAGTCGACAGGAGTGTCGGGATGGCGCCCATTGTCCGCTTCGCAGGCGTTTCGATACAGACGCAGATAGCAAAGAAAAAACCGTATCAGATGGGCCCGCAGCTGCCAGGCTACGGGCCTGGGAGGCGGGCGCTTTTGTAAAGATCAGCCTTGAGGGGCCTGTTGCGGTTCAACCACGCAGTGCGGGAAGCAGCTCAGAAGGGTCGGGACGCTGGGTGTAGTCCGGGTTGACCTCAGCGTAGGTAATCACGCCGTCCTGGCCGATCACGAAACGTGCTGGCATCGGTAATACCCACGCCGGGTTGTTGTTGAGGGCCGGCAGGTCGTTGCCGAAGGCTTTGTACAGCTCTATCAGGTAGTCAGGCAGGGTGAAGCGCAGGCCAAAGGCGTCGGCGACCTCGCTCAAGGTGTCGGACAGGATCGGGAAGCTCAGGTGGTTTTCACGCACCGACTTGCGGCTGTTCACGGTGTTCTGCGGCGAGATAGCCAGTAGGTTCGCACCCAATTCACGAAATTGCGGCAGGGCTTGCTCGAGCGCCTGCAGCTCCATGTTGCAGTAAGGGCACCACACGCCCCGGTAGAAGCTGATGATCAACGGCCCTTGAGCCAGCAGCTCAGCGGAGGAGACAGGCTTGCCTTCGGGGTCATTGAGGGTGAAGGCCGGGGCCTTGTCGCCGACCTTGAGTGCGTGTTCGGCCTGGCCGGTGGCGATCAGTTCGGCGGTCGCACGTTTCATCACCACGTGTACCTCGGGTGGCGCGTTGTAGGGTGGTTTGCCGGCGACGAAGTCAGCATTAAAAGCGTCGAGTTTGGCTTGCAGAGTCATGTTCAGTTCCTGGCGAGTAGAGGGTTAACAGCGCCAGGCAAGCGTCCTCTATCGTGGCGCCTGCCAGTAGAGAGGCGCGCAGCATAGCAATTATTCTTCGCGGGAATGCGGCACGACAGCCGGCGCATTTGCCCCTAAGATAGCGGCCATTGCATCAACAATAAAAGTGGGCCAACCCTCGATGGAAAGACGCCAGTTCAGCGGTGGCATGAAAGGCAAGAACCTGCGCTACCTGAATGAAAACTTCCAACAGCCGTCGTCGGTCACCCGCGTCGGTTTTTTGCTGCTCGAACACTTCTCCCTGCCGGCATTCACCCAGACCCTCGACACCCTGATCACCGCCAATCTGTTGCGCCCTGATCTGTTTGCCACGCGTACCTTCGGGTGTGACGAGGGCGAAGTCATCAGCGACCTGGGCCTGGTGATCCGCCCGGATGCGCGGCTGGAAGCGTCGGCATTACCCGAGCTGGATTTGCTGGTGATCTGCGGTGGTTTTCGCACCGAACTCAAAGCCGGCGAGGATTTCATCCAGCTGTTGCGCAGCGCCGTCGAACAAGGCGTGAGCCTCGCCGGCCTGTGGAACGGCGCCTGGTTCCTCGGCCGCGCCGGGTTGTTACAGGGTTACCGCTGCGCGATCCACCCGGAACATCGCCCGGCGCTGTCGGAAGTCTCCAAAGCTGCCCAGGTCACCAGCGAACCCTACGTGATCGACCGCGATCGCCTCACGGCTTCCAGCCCTTCGGGCGCGTTCCACATGGCCCTGGACTGGATCAAAAGCCTGCATGGCAAAGCCTTGGTCGAAGGCATCGAAGACATCCTGGCTTTTGAAGAATCGCGCTACCGGCGTATCAAACCCACGGAAAACATCAGCGTCAGCGCACCACTGCGCGAAGTGGTGAAACTGATGGACGCCAACCTCGAGGAGCCGCTGGAGCTGGACCAACTGGCTGTGTACGCCGGCCGTTCGCGGCGCCAGCTCGAGCGCCTGTTCAAGGAGCAACTGGGCACCACGCCGCAACGCTACTACATGGAACTGCGCGTCACCGAAGCGCGGCGGCTGTTGCAGCACACCGAGTTGTCGCAGGTGGATGTGCTGGTGGCCTGCGGGTTTGTGTCGCCGAGTCATTTCAGTAAGTGCTATAGCGCGTATTTCGGCTATCGGCCGTCCAAAGAAAAGCGCTTGGTCAAGTAGCGTTGAGGGCGAACACAGTCACTGTGACTGTGACTGTGGCGAGCAGGCTTGCCCTGCGTTGGGTGGCGAAGCCGCCCCTCATTCAGACGACTCGGTGAGTCAGGTGTAACGGTATGGGGCTGCTGCGCAGCCCAAC
>NZ_JAAAFV010000031.1:599509-675320 GCF_019352915.1 Pseudomonas sp. Xaverov 259
CCTGCTCGCCACAAAAACTCCCAAGACCTTAAAAGCGTGCCAAGCGGTAAGGGGCCAGGTTCGGCAGCGCCGTGCATTTATCAGACGCGGCCAGTTGCGCAATCATCTCCGCCGTTACCGCCGCCTGCGTCAACCCCAAATGCTGATGCCCAAACGCAAGCAATACCTTGCCATTCGCCACCCGATCAATGATCGGCAGCGAGTCCGGCAACGACGGGCGAAAGCCCATCCATGGGGTTGCGTCTTGGGCACTCAAGTCCTGGCGAAACAAGCCCTGGCTCAAGCGGTGCAACTGCCAGGCGCGTTGCATATTGGCAGGGCGCTCCAAGCCTGCGAACTCAACCGTGCCGGCCAGGCGCAAGCCATCGTGCATGGGAGTCATGATGAATTTTCGCTCGAACGAGGTCACCGCAAAGGGCAGGCGATCGTGTTCGTGGGGCAGCATCAGGTGATAGCCGCGCTCGGTGTCGAGCGGAACCTGCTTGCCGGTGAGTGCAGCGGTGAGTTTGGCCGAATGGGCGCCGCAAGCGATCACTACCTGGCGGGCGGTGAGAGTGCCTTGGTCGGTCCGCAGCGATACGCCGTCCGATTCCAGGCGCCCATCGAGCACCCGTTGCTGCAGAAACTGCACACCGCAATCTTTGGCCGCGTTCACCAGTGCGCAAACAGCGTTGTACGGATCAATAAAATGCCCGGTGCCTGGGAAGAACAGGCCACCTTGGATCGCATCGCTCAGTTGCGGTGCGGCCTTGCGTATCGCCTCGCCCGACCAGAAATCCACCGGTACATTCTGCTGCTGCATGCGTTGGCGCAACGCGTCGATGGCTTCCCCAGACGCAGCACGCTCAAATACCAGCAACGAACCCTCGGCGTGCAACAACTGCGGCTGCTCAATGGACTGCAGCAGGCGCTGCCAAGCGCCCAGGCTGGCCTCATTCAGTGCGCGAATGCCCGCCACCGTGCGCCGGTAGCTTGCCGGGCGCAGGTTGAGCAACAGGCGTACGAACCAGGGCAGGGCGCGTGGCAGGTACTTCCAGTCCAGGCGCAACGGGCCCATGGGATCCATCAGCATGGCGGGCAGGCGCTTGAGGATCGACACGTCGGCAATCGGGAACACTTGCTCGGTGGCCAGATGCCCGGCGTTGCCATAGGAGGCGCCCATGCCCGGCGCCTGTGGGTCGATGACCACCACGCGCTGGCCCTGCCGGGCCAATTGCAGGGCACAGGCGACGCCAATGATGCCGGCGCCGATCACGGCGATATCAGCACGGTTGCTGTCGCTCATGGTTCAGGCCTCTCTCTGGCCGTCGAGCAAGCGCCGCAACAGCAGCGGGTTGGCGTGTTGCAGTGCAGTGGGCAGCAAGCTGTCCGGGAAGTCCTGGTAACACACCGGGCGCAGAAAGCGCAGGATCGCCGCGGTGCCGACCGAGGTGCTGCGCGAGTCGGAAGTGGCCGGGAACGGGCCGCCGTGGACCATGGCGTCGCACACTTCCACACCGGTCGGCCAGCCGTTGACCAACAGGCGCCCGGCCTTGCGTTCCAATACCGGCAGCAGGGCTTTGGCGTGTGTCAGATCCGCGTCGTCCATGTGCAGCGTGGCGGTCAGTTGGCCTTCCAGATGCTCGGAAACCTGGCGGACTTCTTCGTCGTTGGCACACGCCACGATCAAGGAGGCGGCGCCGAAGACTTCCGCTTGCAGATGCTCATTGCGCAAAAACGCTCTGGCCTGGGTCACAAACAGCTGCGCCTGGCCTTGATTCGGGCCTTCGGCTGCCAAGCCTTTGGCCGCCACTTGTGCGTGCTGGCCCAAGGTGCCGATGCCGCTTTGATACGCCTGGAAGATGCCTGGCGTGAGCATGGTCTGGGCAGCGCATGCCGGGAGCAACTCACTCACCGTGGCGACAAAGCGCTCGAGTGCCGGGCCTGCAACCGCAATTACCAGGCCAGGGTTGGTGCAAAACTGCCCGGCGCCTTGGGTCAGTGAGGCGACAAAACCCTGGGCCAATGCCTCTGCACGTGCTTGCAACGCCGCAGCAAACAGGTACACCGGGTTGATCGAACTCATTTCCGCATACACCGGAATCGGCTCCGGTCGCGCTCGCGCCGCCTGGGTCAGGGCGATACCGCCGCTGCGTGAGCCGGTAAACCCCACGGCTTTGATACGCGGGTCGCTGACCAAGGCAATGCCGACTTCGCGACCCGAGCCATACAACAGCGAAAACACACCGTCGGGCAAACCACAGTCTTTAACCGCCTTTGCCAACGCACGGCCGACCAGTTCACTGGTGCCGGGATGCGCGCCGTGAGCCTTGACCACCACCGGACAACCGGCAGCGAGTGCTGAAGCGGTGTCGCCGCCCGCTACCGAAAATGCCAAGGGAAAATTGCTCGCACCAAATACGGCCACCGGCCCCAAAGCAATATGTCGCTGGCGCAAGTCTGCACGCGGCATTGGCTCACGCGCCGGTTGCGCGGTGTCAACGCGCACATCCAGCCATTCACCCGCGCGCACCGTGCGGGCGAATGTGCGCAATTGCGCGCAAGTGCGGCCGCGTTCGCCCTGGATACGCGGGCGTGGCAGGCCGGTTTCGGCCACGGCGCGTTCGATCAACTCATCGCCGAGGGCTTCAATGTTGTCGGCGATGGTTTCAAGAAACGTTGCGCGCGCTGCCTGCGAGGTTTCGCGATAGGTGTCAAACGCCGCCCAGGCCAAGGCACAGGCCTGTTCGACATGCTCGCCATCGCCGCCTGGGTAGGCGGGCGCCAAGGGCTGGCCGGTGGCGGGATTAATGGCCTGGATCGCTTCGCGATGGCCGCAGACTGCGTGCTGACCGATCAGCATCTTGCCCGTCAGAGTCATGGGGAGTCCTTGAAAAAAGAGGGTTGGCCGCTGTGAGATCCACAGCGGCGCGCATAGTCGTCAGGCGACGTTCTGTTCAGCCGACCAGTTGGCGTACCACTGGCGGAACAACGCGTACTGGTTTTCGGCGTAACGCTGTTGGGCGGTGCTGAGCACGTCGGTTTCGTTGAAGTGCAGGGCGTAGCCCTGGTCGCCGTTGAGCACCATCAAGTGCTTGTAATACAGCACCAGGTCGCAGCCCTCATCGAAAGACGACAGCACGCCCAGCGCGGCCTCCAGCTCACGCGCGAGGCGCCGGGCCTTGGCGTCGCCTGTGGCGGCTTTTTTGCTCAGGGCCACCAGTTGCAGCACTTCGCGCGGCAACGCGTTGCCGATACCGGTGATGGCACCGGTGGCGTTGCAGTTGACGAAGCCGTGTACCACTTGGGTGTCGACGCCGACCATCAAGGTCACGGCATCGTCCTGGGAGGTGATGTTTTCTGCTGCGTAGCGCAGGTCGGCGCCGCCGCCGAATTCCTTGAAGCCGATCAGGTTGGGGTGTTCGCGGCGCAGTTCAAAGAACAGCTCGGCGCGGGTGGCAAAGCCGTAATACGGGCTGTTGTAGATCACTGCCGGCAGGTTCGGCGCAGCCTTGAGGATCGCCGAGAAGTGCGCCTTTTGCGCGGTGGCCGAGGCGCCACGGGACAGCACGCGCGGGATCACCATCAAGCCATGGGCGCCGACCTTGGCCGCGTGGGCGGCGTGGGCCACCGCTTCACGGCTGTTGACCGCGCCGGTGCCGACGATGGTCGGCACGCCAGCGGCGACCAGGCGGGCCACGCCTTCCTGGCGTTCGGCTTCGGTCAGCAGCGGCCAGTCGCCCATGGAACCGCAATACACCACGGCGCTCATGCCGATATCAATCAGTTCACGGCCCTTGGCGACCAGGGCGTCGAAGTCCGGTGTGCGTTCAGGCGTGCACGGGGTCATCAGTGCGGGGATGCAACCGGTGAAGATGTTGTCGCTCATTGTTCTAACTCCAGCGTTCAGTTAAATAAGGCCCGGGCTCAGATGCCCCAGGCAAAAGGGTCCTGCTCGTCGATCAGCAAGGTGCTGTCGGCGGTCATGTAGGCGCGGCCGGTGATGAAGGGGCGAATGCGCTCGCCATCCCATTCATAACGGCCTTCGAATTGGCTGCCGGTGATGCTGGCTTGTACCCAGATGGCGCCGGGCGCGAGTTTGTCGTCAGCCGCCAGGCACGCGAGTTTGGCGCTGGTGCCGGTGCCGCACGGCGAGCGGTCGTAGGCTTTGCCGGGGCACATCACGAAGTTGCGGCTGTCGGCGTGGGCGTCGTCGGCGAACAGTTCGATATGGTCGATCAGTGCGCCCTCTGCACCGTGGATGCCCTGGGCTTCGAGGGCCTTGAGCATCGCCCAGGTGTAGTCGGTGAGGGTGTCGACGTTGTCCATCGCCAGCCGGTGGCCGTGCTGCGACACCAGGAAAAACCAGTTGCCGCCCCAGGCAATATCGCCATGCACCACGCCATAGCCTGGCACATCCACCGGCACCTGCTGGCGATGCCGGTAGGCGGGCACGTTGCGCAAGGTCACGGCGCCGTCGTCGTGCAAGGTGGCGGCTACCGGGCCGACCGGCGTGTCGATGGTGTGTACGCCGGGCGTTATGCGGCCCAGGTGGTGCAAGGAGGCAACCAGGCCGATGGTGCCGTGGCCGCACATGCCCAGATAGCCGGCATTGTTGAAGAAGATCACCCCGCAGGTGGCGCCGGGCGTGGCCGGCGCGCAGTACAGCGCACCGACCAGCACGTCATTGCCACGCGGCTCCAGCAGGCAGGCGCGGCGCCATTGATCGTGTTCGCTGCGCAAGGTGTGCAGCTGGTCGGCAATGGTTGCGCCGGCCAGCGCAGGGAAGCCGTCCATTATCAGACGCGTGGGTTCGCCGCCGGTGTGGGAGTCGATAACATGCAGGCGCTTCATAACAGGCTCCATCAGTGAGTGGCTGGCGACAGTGGCGCGCTGTAATGCGCGTCGCTGACCGCTTCGCTTTCGTCGTCTTCGTGTTCCAGGCGCACAAGGTGCGCGGGCACGCCGGTGGCGGCGCCCCAGTAGTAGATGCCCAGGGCGCAGAGGGCGACGACTAGCGTGTCAAACGGGTGGCTGATCACGCCGATGCCGCCGAAACTGCCGAGCTTGGACAGCAGGATGGTCACCGCGTAAAAGCCGATCAGCCAGGCCGACGAGCGCACTTGCTGCTTGATATTCAGGTGCGCGGTCGGCACCCAGCGTGCGCACAGCAGGTACACCACAAACATCAGGATTTGCAGGCCCAGCAGCCACGACACGGTGCTCCAGCCCGACCAGTACACAATCAGCGCGGCGATGATGAACGACAGCGGGCCGAGCACCCCCATGCCCTTGACCCGGAACGGCCGCACCATGTCCGGTGCATTGCGGCGCAGCGCGGCGACGGTCACCGGGGCCACGGCGTAGCTCAAGATCAGCGCCGCCGACACCACATTGATCAAAGCTTCCCAGGACGGAAACGGCAGGGTCCAGAACACCGACAAACCAAAGGTCAGCCACAGCGCCGGGCGCGGGATACCGGACTTCTCATCAATGCGCGTAAAGACCTTGAAAAACGTGCCGGTCTGCGCCCAGCCGTACACCACTCGCGGCGTGGCATTCATGTAGATATTGCCGCAGCCGCTGGGTGAGATCACGGCGTCGGCTACCACCAGATAGGCCAGCCAGCCCACGCCCAGCGCCAGGGCGATATCGCGATACGGCAGCGCCAGCTGCTTGCTGATACCCGCCCAGCCATCGGCCAGCATCTCGGTCGGCACGCCACCGAGGAAGGCGGTTTGCAGCAGCACATAAATGGCGGTCGACAGCAGCACCGAGAGGATCAAGGCAATCGGGATCGTGCGTTGCGGGTTCTTCACTTCACTGGCCACCGAAATGATCGGCGTGAGGCCCAGGTAGGCAAAAATCACGCCGCCGGCCGACACCGCCATCTCGATGCCCGACATGCCAAACGGGGCAAAGCCTTGGGTCTGGAAATTCGCCGGTTTGAAGAAAGTGAACAGCACACCAATCACCAGCAGCGGCACGATAAACTTGAACACGCTCACCAGGTTATTGGCGATGGCGAAGGTCTTCACGCTGCGGTAGTTGAGCACAAAGAACAGGCACAGCAACGCAAATTGCACCAGCCAGCCCAGGGTGGTCGGGTCGCTGGAACCGACCTTGGTCAGTTCGGGAAACCAGGCCGCGGCGTATTGGCGCGAGGCGACCACTTCGATTGCCACCAGGCTTGAGAACGCGATCAGCGTGATAAAGCCCATCAGGTAGCCCAGCAGCGGTCCATGGGAATACACCGGGTAACGCACCACGCCACCGGCGCGGGGCAGGGCGGCGCCGAGCTCGCAATACACGATGCCCAGCAGCAGCACGGCGAAACCGCCGATCAGCCAGGAAATAATCCCCGCTGGGCCGGCGATGGCGGACACATGGCTGGCTGCAAATAACCAGCCTGAACCGAAGATGGCGCCTAACCCGATAAAGGTCAGGTCCATCAGTGAAAGTTGTTTCTTGAACTTGCCTTGAGCAGACATGGCGGCGCCTTCTTGTGAGTTATTGGATAGGCATGCAGTGGCGATATCCTGAACCGATCAAGGGCGCGGCGATTGATGTTTTGCGTTGATGTGAATGACGAATTCGGCACAGTTTGAATCCGCCGATCTACGCTTTTATGTGGGAGCTGGCTTGCCTGCGATGCGGTTGACTAGGTACATCAGGCACACTGAGTGGATACCATCGCAGGCAAGCCAGCTCCCACATTTTTGACCAGGTGTGGCTTTCAAACCTTGTGTGGATACTAAGGCTGGCATAGGGCAATCTGCCTAAAAAAAACGGAGTCAGGCCATGTTGCCGAGTGCTTTCTCGAACCTTCTTCAGGCCAATCGCCCCACCAGCATCGAGCAGCTACTGGCCGGGGTCGCGCAGTTGTTGCCCTTGCTCGACGTAATCCCCAACGCCGCGATTTTCATCAAGGACATCGACGCCCGCTACGTCCTCGCCAACCACACCCTGGTACAACGCTGCGGCCTCAAACAGCTGCAGCCGCTGCTGGGCAAGACCAGCGCCGAAGTGTTCCCCGCGCAATTGGGGCCGGGCTATACCGAGCAAGACCGGCGCGTACTGCAGCAGGGTTTTGTGCTCGAAGACCAGCTTGAGCTGCACCTGTATGGCAGCCGCGAACCAGGCTGGTGCCTGACGCACAAATGGCCGCTGTACAACGACAAGGGCGCGATCATCGGCCTGGCCGGCATTTCGGTCGACCTGCAATCGGCCAGCGAAAAGCACCCGGCCTACCAGCGCCTGGCCGCCGTGGATGAACACATACGCCTGCATTTCAACCGGCGCGTCACCCTCGGTGAGCTGACCCGCATTGCCGGGATTTCCGTGGCGCAACTGGAGCGTTACTGCAAACGCGTGTTCCATCTCACGCCTCGGCAGATGATCCAGAAGGTGCGCCTGGAGCATGCGCACCGGCTGTTGCACACCGACCTGCCCATCACCGAGGTGGCGCTGCAATGCGGCTACACCGACCACAGCGCGTTTACCCGCCAGTTCAAGGCCTTGACCGGGTTTACACCCAGGCAGTACCGGCAATTGGAGTAAATGCAACGAATCACGCCGCGCACTGCTCCTATGCTTACGAATAACCTTTTCACGGCAATAGGAAACAGGCTTATGACGGCGGCGGACAACGATCATGTGAACTGGCTGGTGCAACAATCCATGCTCAATGCGGCGCGTCAGCGGGCCAGGCTCTATAGCGGGCAAGGGCGCTTGTGGCAGCAGCCGTATGCGCAGACCCGGCCGCGTGATGCCTCAGCGTTGTCGTCCGTGTGGTTCACCGCCTACCCGGCATCGATCGTGACCCGTGAAAACGGCACGGTGCTCGAAGCCCTGGGCGACGAAAGCCTGTGGCAGGCGTTGTCGAAGATCGGCATCCAGGGCATTCACAACGGCCCGTTGAAAAAGTCCGGCGGGCTAGACGGTACGCGGCATACGCCGACCATCGATGGCAATTTCGACCGCATCAGCTTCGAGATTGACCCACAGCTAGGCACCGAGGCGCAGTTGCAGGCCCTGACGCGCATGGCCGCCGCGCACAATGCGGTGATCATCGATGACGTGATCCCATCCCACACCGGCAAGGGCGCAGACTTCCGCCTGGCCGAGATGGCGTATGAGGACTATCCGGGGCTTTACCACATGGTCGAGATCCGCGAGGAAGACTGGCCCTTGCTGCCCGATGTGGCCGAAGGGCGTGATGCGCAGAACCTCAGCCCCGCGCAGGTGGATGCGCTGCGCGACAAGCATTACATCGTCGGCCAGTTGCAGCGGGTGATCTTCTTCGAACCCGGCGTCAAGGAAACCGACTGGAGCGCTACCCCAGTGGTCGTTGGCGTGGACGCCAAGCCGCGCCGCTGGGTGTACCTGCATTATTTCAAGGAAGGCCAGCCGTCGCTGAACTGGCTCGACCCCTCGTTTGCCGCGCAGCAGATGATCATCGGCGACGCCCTGCATGCCATTGATGTGATGGGCGCCAAGATCCTGCGCCTGGACGCCAATGGCTTTCTCGGCGTGGAACGCAAGCTGGACGGCACCGCCTGGTCGGAAAGCCATCCGCTGTCGATCACCGGCAACCAATTGCTGGGCGGGGCGATTCGCAAGGCGGGCGGCTTCAGTTTTCAGGAGCTGAACCTCACCGTCGACGATATCGCCGCCATGTCCCACGGCGGTGCCGACCTGTCCTACGACTTCATCACACGTCCGGCGTATCAGCATGCATTGCTGATGGGCGATACCGAGTTTTTGCGCCTGATGCTGCGCGAGATGCACAGCCAGGGCATTGACCCCGGTTCCTTGATTCACGCGCTGCAAAACCACGATGAACTGACCCTGGAGCTGGTGCACTTCTGGACCTTGCACGCCCATGACAGCTACCTCTACCAAGGCCAGACGTTCCCCGGCAACAGCCTGCGCGAGCATATCCGCGAGCAGATGTATGAGCGCCTGGCCGGCGAGCATGCGCCGTATAACCTCAAGTTCGTCACCAACGGGGTTTCCTGCACCACCGCCAGCATTATCACGGCGGCTTTGGGCATCCGTGACCTGGAGGCGATCACGCCGGCCGATATCGAGCAGATTCGCCGTATCCATGTACTGCTGGTGATGTACAACGCCATGCAGCCTGGGGTGTTTGCCTTGTCGGGTTGGGACCTGGTCGGCGCGTTGCCATTGGCGGCCGATGCGGTTGCCCACTTGATGGGCGATGGCGACACCCGCTGGATTCATCGCGGCGCCTACGACCTGGTGGATCTGAACCCGGATGCCGAACTGTCCGCCGGCCAGATGCCGCGGGCGCAGACCTTGTACGGTAGCCTTAACAGCCAGTTGCAAGACCCGGAATCGTTCGCGTCCCAGTTGCAGAAAATTCTCGCCGTGCGCAACGCCTACGGAATCGCCGCCAGCCGCCAGATCCTGGTGCCGGATGTGGAGCATCCGGGCCTGCTGATCATGGTTCACGAGTTGCCGGCCGGCAAGGGCACGCAAATCACCGCGCTCAACTTTGGCAGTACGGCGATTACCGAAACCCTGCACCTGCCCGACATTGCGCCGGGGCCGGTGGTGGACATTATCAATGAGCGGGTCGAGGGCGATCTTACTGCTGAGGGTGAGTTCACCATCACGTTGGACGCGTATGAAGGGTTGGCGCTGCGGGTGGTCAGCCTGTCGCCGATGCTTTAGGGCCGCGAGGCGCTGATCGCCGCGTCGATCAGCGCTGATTATGAATTTGCCGAGATAACGAATAACATGCAATTTACGCATTATTAAATAAAAAAATATGCGCTTGATGTATTTTGTCGTTCGGGCTAGCGTAGCGCCAATGGCCACTTTCAAGCTCCGGCCACTGACCTGCCGAGGAATTTCCCATGCCTTTAGTTCGAATCGACCTGGCCGCCGACACCTCCACTGAAACCGCCGCGGCGATTGGCGATGTGGTTTACGCCGCCATGACCAGCGTGGCCAACGTGCCTGATCACGACAAGTTCCAGATCATCAATCGTCACGCCAAGGATGAGTTGGTGTATCCGGCAGCGGGTTATCTTGGGATTACCTACACGCCGAACATCGTGTTTATCCAGGTGACCTGGAGTGCCGGGCGTAGCATCGCGGTGAAAAAGGCTTTTTATAAATTTATCGCTGAGGGCATCCACGCCAAAACCGGGCTGCGCAAAGAAGATGTGTGGATCAGCCTGGTGGATGTAAAGCGCGAAGATTGGTCGTTTGGCAACGGTGAGATGCAGTACGTGCCTGACGAGTGAGGCAGGCCTGTAAGAAGGCGGCGACTCAGTGATGAGTCGCCGCCGTTTTTTATTGGGCGTTCAACGCGTGTAGAAACTGCGTGTGTTTCAGCGTTTGCGAGAACATCGGCAGGGTGAAATTCTCGGCGGCCTGTTGTTGCTCATCACTGAAGGTGGCGGTGCAGTCGGTCAACGTCACCACGTCGTAGCCTTTCTCATAGCCCGAACGAACCGTGCCCTCGACACAGCAATTGGTCAGGAAACCTGCGACCACCAGGTTCTGGATGCCGTTGTTGCGCAGCACCAGGTCCAGCCCGGTGGTGGCAAACGCATCAAGGCCGCGTTTGCCCTCAATGAGGATGTCATCCGGCTCACGGCTCAGCGCTTCGGTGATTTCGGCACCCCAACTGCCGGCGCGGAAGGCGCTGCCGTCTGCCACACCCTTGAGAATACCGTAGGAGCGGTGTGTCAGTTCGGGGTAGCCATCGGCGAACTGGATCGGCATATGGATGATCTTCACACCGAGTTTTCGTGCTTGCTCAATGGTGGTTGCAGTGTTCGCCAGCATGTCGGTGCTGTGCATGACGCCTTTGACTGCGTCGTGAAATACCCCGCCCGGGGTGGTGAAATCGTTCTGGAATTCAATCAAGACCAATGCGGTTTTCGTCGGGTTCATGTCGATGCTCCGTCAGGTGGTTTTTCACTGCAGCAGTTATAGGCGCCAAATCCAAGGGCTGCACTCATCGTGTGGGAGCGGGCTTGCTCGCGAATGCGGTGGATCAGTCAGTATTCAGGTGTCTGACACACCGTATTCGCGAGCAAGCCCGCTCCCACATAAAAGCAGAATTCCGACTCGATGACCGTACTCATTTAGCATCGTGAAAAATGATCCCCAGCGTGTGGCGCTCTCCACGATGCAGGCGGCTCACCCCATGGCGCACGCTGAGTTTGCAAAAGCCTCGTGCGGAGCGAGCCGGGCGGCTGTTGACGGCAAATATCAGCGCTTGGCCTTGTTCAATGGGGACCACCTCAGCCCGTGCGGGCTTGCTGGAACCGGTTTGCGTGAGGACGAATTCACCCCCTTCGAAGTCCAGGCCCGGTTGGTCCAGCAGGAACACCACCTGAAACGGAAACACCTGCTCACCATACAAATCCTGATGCAGGCAGGTGTAGTCATCTTGCCGATAGCGCAGCATCAGCGGCGTGGGCCGGCATTGGCCGGCCTGGTGACATCGCGCTTTGAACTCCTCATGAGTGTCGGGGAATCGCTGATTGATCTTCAACGCCGCATGCCAGCGGTTAGCGACCGGTGCGAGATGCTCGTACAGGCGCGAGCGCAGGTTGTCGACGAGTGCCGGCAGCGGGTAGCGAAAGTATTGGTATTCACCGCGCCCGAAAGCGTAGCGCTGCATGACGATGCGGCTGCGGAAATGGCTTTCATCGGCATAGAGCGCTGCGAGTTGCTGACAGGTTTGTCGAGTCAACAGTCTTGGCAGCAGCGCGAAGCCGTCGTTCATCAGGGCCGCTTCTATCGTTGGCCAATCGAGATGTTCCAGGTGCGTGTTCATCAAGGCTGCTGACGTTTCCATTGGCGATACTCGGCCGGCATGCACACGGCGCAAGGGCGATAGCCCGCTGCGATGGCGCTGGCTTGATTGAGGAAAAACACCCGGTGCTGCACATAGCCACTACGGGCGATGGCGTGCAGCGCCGCGCGGCAATCCAGCAGGCCGTAGCGTTTGCCGCGTCGATGGCCACCCAGCGTGCCCGGTTGGGTGCTTGAGTAGGGTTGACCATCGTTGCCCAACAGCCGCCACAGGCGTTCAGCAGTCATGGGTCGTCCCAGTATCTAAGTGAAAACTGAGCAAAAAACTGCGTCGTTCGCCGCTTCGGACCCTGCTGATCGCGTGTTTCATATTCACCCGGTAGTAACCCTTGCTGCCCTGGAACGGACGGTGCGCCGTGGTGATGACCGCCAGATCGCCGCGCTGCAACGGCACCACCATCGGCCGCGATTGCATTCTGGGGCGTTGCTCGATGAGGATAAATTCACCGCCGGTGAAATCCTCGCCGGGCGCAGACAGCACGCCGGCCAGTTGAAACGGAAATATGTACTCGCCCTCGGCATCTTGCCCCAGCGCCAGGTATTCATTTTTGCGCAGGCATTTCAGCTGGGGCAGTGCTTGCTGCTGCCCGACGGCCCGGCACTGAGCGTGAAAGTCGGTGAGCTTGGGAGGGTAGCGGTAGGGCAGTTGCAGGATGTTGTTCCACTGGTTGGAAACCTGGGCCAATGGAGGGTAAAACCCGTTCATGAGGTTGCCGAACAAGCCTGGCGCCTCAAGCTCGAAGAGGCCGGGAAGCACGATAAAACCTTCGCGGTCGAGTTCCAGGCCGATGGTTTGCCAATCCAGGCGTGCCAGGGCGGTGGCAAGTGGGGTCATGAAAGCCTCGGTCACAGTGCATTTGCGCCAGTGTAGGCAGGAGCCCAGTCGCTGAAACTCCGGTTCTTGCGCTGCAATTCACCCTTGGCTGGCCGAAGATTGATCTTGATCATGTGTCCCGCCTGGCAAGCCTTTTAACCTTGTGCTTCCATCAAAGGCCAGGGACGGCTCAATGCGAGCCTGTGGCCGTGCACCTCAAGGAAGAGTCTGCCATGCGATCATTGAAGATCATCTTGTTGTCCTCAGCATTCAACGGCTTGACCCAGCGAGCCTGGCTGGACTTGCGCCAGTCGGGGTTTGATCCCAGCGTGGTGCTTTTCACCGATGAAGCCACGGTGTGCCGGCAAATCGAGGAATCCGACGCCGACCTGGTGATCTGCACCTTCCTCAAGGACCGCGTGCCGCAGCAGCTATGGAGCAACCTCGACCGCCCGGTGGTGATTATTCATCCGGGTATTGTCGGTGACCGTGGCGCCAGCGCGCTGGATTGGGCCATCACCCAGCAGGCCCGCCGATGGGGCGTCACCGCGTTGCAGGCGGTGGAGGAGATGGACGCGGGGCCGGTGTGGTCGACCTGTGAATTCGACATGCCCGCCGAGGTGCGCAAGTCCGAGTTGTATAACGGACTGGTGAGTGATGCGGCGATCATCTGTATCCGCGACGTGGTGGAAAAATTCACCCGTGGTGTGCTCCCCACGCCCCTGGATTACACGCAGCCCAACGTTATCGGGCGCTTGCAGCCGAACATGAAGCAGGTTGACCGTGCTTTCAGCTGGCACGATTGCGCACGCTTCATCAAGCGCAGCATCGACGCCGCCGACGGCCAGCCGGGGGTGTTGGCCAGCATCCACGGCGAGCAGTATTACCTGTACGACGCGCACCTGGATGCACGCCGGGGCATGCCAGGCGAGATCCTTGCGGTTCAGGATGATGCGGTATTGGTCGCGGCCGGTGATCAAAGCGTGTGGGTCGGCTCGCTTAAATGCAAGGCCCCGCCAGGCGAGGAGGCCTTCAAGTTGCCGGCCCGTCACGTGTTGGCCGGGCATCTGGCGAGTGTGCCCGTGCTGGACAGCTCAATTGCCCAGCAAGCCTTCAATGAACAGGCGTATCAACCGATTCGCTACCGTGAGTGCGGCCCTGTCGGCGAATTGACCTTTGAGTTCTATAACGGCGCCATGAGCACCGAACAGTGCCAGCGGCTGGTCGCTGCACTGCGCTGGGCCAAGGCGCGCAACACTCAGGTGCTGCTGATCAAGGGCGGGTGCGGCAGCTTTTCCAATGGCGTACACCTCAACGTCATCCAGGCCGCAGCCGTGCCGGGGCTGGAGGCTTGGGCGAATATCCAGGCGATCGATGATGTGTGCCAGGAACTGCTGACCGCCCGGCAGCTTGTGGTCAGCGGCCTGACCGGCAGTGCGGGCGCTGGCGGCGTAATGCTGGCGTTGGCGGCCGATATCGTCTTCGCCCGCGCTGGCGTAGTGCTCAACCCGCATTACAAGAGCATGGGCCTGTATGGTTCCGAATACTGGACCTACAGCCTGCCGCGTGCGGTGGGCAGCGAAATTGCCCATAAGCTCACGCAAGAGTGCCTGCCGATCAGCGCCATTCAGGCACACCAGTGGAGCATGGTTCAGGACATTGGCCCACGTTGCCCGAATGAGTTCAGTGCCTGGTTGCTGCAAGCGGCGAAAAGCGCACTGAGCGATCAGAAATACGCCGCGCAACGCGCGCGCAAAGCCAATATCGACCTTGAGAAAATGTATCGCTGCCGTCAAAACGAGTTGGCACAGATGGAACTGGACATGGTGCACAACCGCCAGCAGTTTGCCGAGAAGTGCCGCAACTTTGTGTTCAAGCGCAAAACCTGCCAGACGCCGCAACGGTTGATTGCGCCGTGGGCGTTGGCGCGTAAGGGCGAACTGGTCGACTGAGCGGTACTGCGCTGCCCATGTACTTGCGAGTGCCGTGTGCCATGCGCGATGATCTGGCACCCTCAGCGCTTGGAGCACAGTGATGCAATCGCTACCCATCCCGCCCTCTATCAAGGGCACCTTACTTGAGCTGCTCCCGCTGGAAGCCGGGCATTTCGAGGCCCTGTATAACGTCGCCTGCGACCCGTTGATCTGGGCCCAGCACCCCAGCCCCACGCGCTACCAGGAGCCGGTGTTTCGCGAGTGGTTCGAACAGGCGCTGGCATCCCCCAGCGTACTGGTGGTGATCGACCGTGAAAGCAACAGGGTGGTGGGCAGCTCTCGCTACTATGACTTCAATGAGCAGCAGCGAGAGGTGGCCATCGGCTACACGTTTTTAGCTCGTGAAAAATGGGGCGGCGGCGCCAATGGCGAGCTTAAATGCCTGATGCTCACACACGCCTTTCAGTGGGTTGATACCGTATGGTTCCACGTCGGTGCTCACAACATTCGCTCGCAACGGGCAATGAAAAAAATCGGCGGGCAGCTTTCGCATACCTCAATAAAAACGTTTGCTGGGCGTTCGCAAGAGAATCGTTTTTATAAAATTGAGCGCGCTGCATTTGAGCGGTCCGGAACAGGCAACTGAAAATAACACCTGACGCCAGCCTAAGTGGCAGGGCCCTTCAGCTCGATCCGATTATCATCCGGGTCATTGAAATAGATCGACCAGCCTGTCCCGTCTGCGCCATAGCGCTTCTGCGCCTTTTCCGCGAACACACCCGCATCAGCCAAGTGGCTGAGAATGGCCGACTCGTCAAATGGCTCAACCCTCAAACAGACGTGATCGACGTTATGCCTCTGCTTGCCCGCCGGCTCCCCACCTTCACGACCGATCGACCCGTTCACATCGACCAGGTCAATCAGGGACGTCCCGGCACTCAGGTGGATCATGCCGAGGTCGTCACGGCGCTTTTTGACCTCACATCCCAGTACCGAAGTGTAAAACGCCAGGCTGCGGGTGATGTCCTTCACGCGTAAAACAACATGATCTATATGTTGGATTGAAAAGGTGCGCATGGTGAACATTCCTATCTGATCATTGGTTTTGGTATCGCCAAAGTCTTGAACTTAGCTGATCCTGGAAAAAAGGGCTGCATTGAGCCCATGGCATCGGCCCAGTGCGGTCAGCCAACCGCCGTGGTGCAAGGCTGGGTTTGCTGCGTAGATCACTGATCTGACAAGCTTTTTCAGCTTGGAATAAGCACGATAAAGGTACGCTTCGACCTTGCATCCAGGCGCCAGGGTCTATATATTCCCAACCCTGCAACACCGCGCTACCGCCCGAATGGCGAAACTGGTAGACGCATGGGACTTAAAATCCCCCGCTCGTAAGGGCGTCCCGGTTCGATTCCGGGTTCGGGCACCATAGATATCAAGGGCTTGCATGATTTTTCATGCGAGCCCTTTTTCGTTTGTGCTCCCCAAAATTAGAAAACTCCACCGCTCGTTTTGTCGGCAAGACCAGTTTGCCGATCCTTTTGCGTGTGTAGCCATCCTGACATTCCCCTGATCCTTCGCGACCTTTGCTTTTACTCAGAGCAAAGCGGCAACGCGTTGATTCTTTGCTCGGTTTTTGTAACAGATTGTTTGCGGCAAGCGCAGAAACCTATAAAGTTAACCTTTCGGTCAGCTTTGCACTGTCAATTCAAGCCTTTTGCTTCCAGCGAAAGCGCTCCTGCAAGGATCGAGATCCCCAGTACATAACTAAAAGGGCGGACCCATAACCGCCCAGAGGATGATCCATGTCCAACCGTGATATCTCCCGGCGCTCGTTCCTTCAGGGCGGGCTGGTGGCGGGTGTGAGCGTGACGCTTACACCGCTCAGCACCCAGGCGCTGGCTGCCTTGATGGAAAACAGCGTGACCGTGCCGTCCGAGCAATGGCTCGGTAACAACGGCAAGGCACGCTCGCGTAACGACGCCTTGTCCAAAGTCTGCGGGAGCAAGGTGTTTGCCCGCGACATCCGCGCCAAGGACATGCCAGGCTGGCCGCAGCAGCAGGGCCACGCCATGTTGCTGAAAACCACCAAGGCCGATCGCATCTACGCCGGCTACGATTTGTCGTGGCTCGGCGCCGACTTGCAACCTGACCGCATCGTCACCGCCGCCGACCTCGACAAGGACGGTATCGTCTTCCCGGAAGAACACGCGCCGGATCCGCTGCTGCCGGAAGGCAAGGTGCCGATGTTCATCGGGCACCCTGTGGCGATCCTGATCTGGAACGACTTCGAGCGTTTCCGCCAGGCCAAGGCCAAACTCAAATTCAATGACAAAGCCATCCGTTACGGCGCCCAGGTGCCGTACTACGAACGTGATCCGTACGGCAGCTTCCGCTACGTACGTGTCGGCGGTGCGACCTCGGCGGACGAGGATGAATTCGCCAGCCTCAAGGATTCGATCCTGTTCCCGATGCTGAAAAACCGTCGCCCGGTATGGAATTCCCAGCCGGACCTGCACGGCAACCTGACCGAGCGCGGGCTGTTTTACGCCGACCGGATGCAGCAGCAAATCGACGCGCCGCCCGATAACTGGCTGGTGTTCGACGAGCGCTACAAAACCCCGTCAATCGAACCGGCGGCGATGGAGCCGGACAACGGCAATGGCTGGTACGACCCGGCCACCAAGACTTTGCACTTTGTGGTCGCGACCCAGTGCCCGCTGGAAGCCGCCACCGAAACCGCAAAAATGATCGCGCCATCGCGCTTCGGCCTGGCGAACCTGAACATGCACCCGGGTTACACCGTCGGTTACGGCTCCAAGGACCACAACATTTTTGTCTACTACGCAGCCCTCGCTGCGTTGTACGGCGCCGGTGTCCCGGTGCGCCTGGCCAACGACCGCTATGAGCAGTTCCAGAGCGGCATCAAGCGTCACCCGTTCGACATCCGCTACCAATTGGCGGTGGATAAAAACGATCACAGTTTCCAGATTTTTCGCGCCGAGATGAACGTCGATGGCGGCGGGCGGATCAACTACAGCCCTTCGGTGGCAGCGGTTGGCGCTACGGCAGCGCAGTCTATCTACTATGTGCCGCAGAACGATTTGCAGGTCACGGCCTACCATTCCCGCGCAGTCGAAGCGGGTTCGATGCGCGGTTACGGCACCCTGCAAAGCATGGCCTCGACCGAGATGATGGTCGACGAAATCGCCGGGCGTCTGGGCATCGATGCCATCGACCTGCGCAAGAAAAACGCCCTGCTCTCGGGCATGAAAAACACCCAGGGCGCGGTGCCGGCCGGGGCGTTGCGCTTACACGAGATTCTCGACAAAGCGGCTGCCCACGACATTTGGAGAAACCGCGACCAGTTCAAAAAGACCCGCGAAGCCGCTGACCCGGATAACTGGTATGGCGTGGGTTTTGCCATCTGCCAAAAAGACTTCGGCACCGGTTCCGAGGCGCCGATGGCCAGCATCGAGTTCACCGCCGAAGGCCACGTGACGTTGCGCCATATCGGCATTGAAATCGGCACCGGCATGTCCACCTCACAAGCCCTGGTGGTGGCGGATTTCATCGGCATCCCGGCCACGCAAGTGAAGACCGGCGAAACCGAATGGGAAGAGTTGCAACTGATCACGGGCGGCAACCCGTACACCATGAGCCAGGCCGAACAGGATGGTTTGCTGCGCAACCCGCGTTGGGTCGGCAAACTGGCGTCGGCCTCCTCGGCGACCAACTCGGCGTACTACTTCAGCCACGCCACCCGTGAAGCCTCACGGGTGCTGTTCAACCACGGCTTGTGGCCGGCGGCGTTGCAGATCTGGGGTCAAGGCCCTTACGGCGGCCAGGCCAACCCGTACGTGGTGCGCCGCGAAGACGCGCATTGGGTCGACGGCAAACTCACCGCCAACGGCATGCAGCCGCTGAGTTTTGCGCAATTGGCCAAACACGCCCACGAAAAAGGCCTGGTGACCGGCGCCACCGTGCACGGCTTCAACCGCTGGAGCTGGGCCGAGGCCGACTACAGCATCGACGGCGTGCGTGAACGCCTGCCGCTCGACGCTCTGGCTGTGAAGTACGGCGACGGCGCGCCGAAGGCGAAACTGGCCCAGATGACCAGCAACGGTTTCCACCTGCTGGATCGCCAGAACGTCCACTACCCGGACACCCAGTTGAACAACGCGGCGGTGACTTACTACAGCCCGGTCGCGACGCTGGTGGAATTGAAAGTGAACAAGGGCTCCGCCGAGGTGCAAGTGCTCAACCATCACTCGTGGGTCGAGTGTGGTCGGGTGCTGGTGGAAGAACTGGTCAAGGGCCAGCTCGAAGGCGGGATCGCCATGGGTATTGGCCATGCGTTGATGGAAGAGATGCCGCTGTACGAAGGCGGGCCGGGGGAGGGTGACTGGAATTTCAACCGTTACCGTTTGCCGATGGCTCGGCACGTCGCGGTGTGGAACCAAACGGCCGAAATTCTGCCGCCGCTGTCGCCGAGCGACCCATCCAAGGGCATCGCCGAAGTGGTGATGATCCCGATCGTCGGCGCCATCGGTAACGCCGTGGCCCACGCCATCGGCAAACGTGTCCGCGACCTGCCTATTACACCTGCGCGCATCAAGGAGGCCCTCAATGGCTAACCGTCCGTTTCAACTGACCCTCAACGGTCAATCCGTCGGCCCGGTGGACATCCCTGATGACCTGCCGATGATCGACTACCTGCACGAATACAAAAACCTCACCGGCTCGCGGCTCGGCTGCGGCCAGGGCATTTGCCACGCCTGCGTGGTGATCGTCGACAACCCGGACGGCACCAGCGAAGAAGTGCGCACCTGCATCACGGGGGCACACTATTTCGAAGGCAAAAAAGTCCGCACCATCGAAGGCCACGCGACTCGCGATGAGCAGGGCAAAGTCACTGAACTGAACCCGATCCAGCAGCGCTTCGTCGATGAATTCGCCTTCCAGTGCAGCTACTGCGCGCCCGGTTTCGTGAATGCCGCGACCGTGCTGGTGGAGAAGCTGCAGCGTCAGCCCATCGTCAAAAGCCAGCTGGAAAAAGTCATTGAAGACAGCCTCGGCCACCACATCTGCCGCTGCACCGGCTACGTGCGTTACTACAACGCGACCCGCAACGTGCTGACCGATCTCGGCCTGGTCAAGGAGGGTTGAGCATGAAGCTACTACTTTCCCGCCTTGCGCTGGCGGTTGGCCTGGCCGCGCCGGTGTTGCTGGCGCACGCGGACGATCAAGTCAAACGCGGCGAATATCTTGCCCGCGCCGCTGACTGCATGGCCTGCCACACCGCACCGGGTGGCGCGCCGTTTGCGGGCGGTTTGCCGATCGTCTCGCCGTTCGGCACCATCTATGGCACCAACATCACCCCGAGCAAAGAGCACGGCATTGGTCTGTACAACGATGACGAATTCTTCGCCGCGCTCACCGAAGGCAAACGCCGGGATGGCGCGAATCTGTACCCGGCGATGCCGTACACCTCGTACCACCTGATGCCCCGTGCAGATTCGGATGCGATCCATGCGTACCTGAAAACCGTCGAGCCCATCGAGCGTGCGGCGCCGGTTACCCGCCTGAGCTTTCCGTTCAACGTGCGCCTGGGCCTGACGGGCTGGAACATGCTCTACGGCAAGGATGTGAAACTTGCGCCGACCGAGGGCAAAAGCGCAGCCTTCCAGCGTGGCCAATACATGGTCGAAGTGCTCGGCCACTGCGGTGAATGCCACACGCCACGGGGCTTGCCCGGCGCGATGCAGCAGGATAAACGCCTGACCGGCGGCGTGCTCAACGGCTATTTGGCACCCAGCCTGTTGGCCACTGACCTGGCCGCTCGCGGCTGGAATCATCAGGACCTGAGCACGTTTCTCAAGCACGGCATGAGTGCCCAGGGCACGATGTTCAACGAGATGTTCCCGGTGTTCCACAACAGCACCCAGGGCCTTACCGATCCGGACCTGGCGGCCATGGCGACCTTCCTGTTGGGCGATCAACCGCCGGTGGCCAAAGTGCTGAGCGAGACGTCGCTGGACGCCATGAGCCCAAGTGCCCAACGCGGCCGTCAGGATTACCTGAACGTCTGCGCCGGTTGCCACGCACCGAACGGCGAGGGCAAGCCGCACATCGCGGTGGCCATGCGCGGCAACACCACGTTGCGCCTGGAAGATCCGCGCAACCTGCTACGGGTGATCGAGGACGGCATCGGCGAGCAGCAATTTACCGGGTTTGAACGCATGCAACCGATGCCGGGTTTTGCCGACAAGCTCAATCACCAACAGCTGACCGACCTGCTCAACTATCTGCGCCAGGGTTGGGGCGGTCAGTCGGGTGAGCTGGCGGTCAGCGACGTGCAGAAGCTGCAGGCCGATGCACCGCCAGCCGAGCACAAGGCGCACTGATATGCAGCATCTGCTGCAGGATGCCGATGGGGGCCGTGTGAATCTGTTTTCAAAGCCTGAATAGCTCAGACAAATGGCTGCCCGCTGAAACCCCGTGGCAGGCGCTGCAACCCTGGCAGGTCGGTGAGGCGTTGTGTCCAGGCACTGCGCCAGTCAACGGCGGTATGGGTTTTGGCCTTGCGCGCAGAGCGGCGGGCGGCATTGCGCTGGGTGCGGCGCGCTTCTTTGTAGGCGTCGGTATTGCGGCAGGTGCGGCATTTGACTCGGTTCAGCTCGGTGCTGGACGTGAGGTTGGTGCCGTGATGGCCGCAAGCCAGATGGCCGGCGACCTTGAAGTGAGTGACCATGCAAGCGTCTCCTTCTTATGGGGGTACGCGCGGCCATAAGGCAGCGGCGGCGCGTGGGCAGGGCGGGGGCAATCAACCCCGAGCCCTCAGGGTTGTGACCTCGCCGGCGGCGCGGCGTTCGGTTTTATTCCACGAGCGGTTCACGCTACCCTGTGGAGCCAACAATCATAAAAAGGAGTGAGTGATGAGCGTCGAAACCTTGCCGCTGGAAGGCAGTTGCCGTTGTAACCGGGTGCGTTTCAGTGTGAATTTGCCGCCGGTAATCACCATGGCATGCCATTGCAGCGGCTGCCAGAAGATGACTGCCAGTGCGTTTTCCCTTAGCGCATTGATTCCCGCCGCTGGCTTTACCGTGATTCAGGGTTGCCCGGTGATGGGGGGCTTGCACGGCGTGGACCGCCATTATTGCTGCCCGCACTGCATGAGCTGGTTGTTTACACGCCCCCATGGCATCGATGAGTTCGTCAATGTGCGTGCGACCTTGCTGGATAACGCCTGCGACTACGTGCCCTTCATGGAAACCTGGACCAGCGAAAAACTGCCGTGGGCCGCCACGCCGGCGGTCGAAAGCTTTGCGCAGTTGCCTGAGCCGCAGGACTTCCCGCGCTTGATGCAAGCCTACGCTGCGTTCAATCAATCAGTGCCAGCAGATCGGTAGTGCCGACGTCCACGCCCGCCTGGGTCAGCAACGTGGTTGCCTGGCCCCGGTGGTGGGTCTGGTGGTTGAAAAAATGCACCAACAGCGCAAAGAACGGCTTGTGGTTCGCCACGCCGCGCATGTTGTGGTACTGCAGGCGCTGGTCCAGGTCGGGCTCGCGCAGGCTGGCGGCCCAGTCGATGATCAATTGGTCGAGCCAGGTGCGGCGGGCCGATAGCTCGCGCAAGTTGGCGAAGGTCAGTTGCTTCAAGTCAGAGGGCATGGCAATTGAAGCCAATGGCGCCAGTGCGGCAAAGCCCGCGGGATGCTCGGCAAACCGTTTGAGCCACACCGTATCACCCAGCGTCAGGTGGTTCAGTGTGCCAAGGATCGAGCCGAAGAACGCCTGCCGATCCGCCGTCAGTTCGGCATCGGTAAGCTGGCTGGCGGCGGCATACACCTTGCGGTTCATCCACTGGTTGTAGTCAGCCAGCAACAAAATATGTTCAAGACGGTTCACGTGGTTTCTCCTTCAACGTGGTGAGGCCATCATAAGGCGTGCCCGCCCGGCGGTCTTGGTGTTCCTGCGGCGGCAAGCTATGGTTGATAAACGCCAATACTATGCTGCGGGAGAGTGACACCATGAATACCGGCAATTTACTTGAACAGCTGCTGCGTGCCAGCCAGCAAGGCGGCGGGGCCTCGGGCGGTGGCCTGGGTGGTTTGCTGGGCGGCTTGTTGAACAGCTCCGGCAGCAGCAACGGCGGCGCTTCGGCAGGTGGTGGGCTGGGTGGTTTATTAGGTGGCCTGGGCGGACTTTTGGGCGGTGCGCCGGCCAGTGGCACCCAGCAAACACGCTCCGACGGGATGAACTATGCGGCATTGGCCTCCCTGGGGATGGCCGCGTTCCAGGCATATCAGGCGTGGCAACGCCAGCAGGCCAGCGCACCGCAGCAAGCCATTCAGACGGTTGACCAGCTTGAGGGTGAGAAAGCTGAAGCCCATAGCCATGCGCTGTTACGTGCTTTGATTGCGGCAGCCAAAGCCGATGGCAGGATTGATGATAACGAGGAGCAAATGATCTCAACCGAGATGGGCCGCCATACCGATGAGCCGCAGTTGAAGCAGTGGCTCAACGACGAAGTCGCAAAGCCCCTGAATGCCGCCGATTTTGCCGAATATGCCGCTGATCCAGGGTTGGCATCCGAGATCTACCTGGCCAGCGTGATGCTGGTCGACGATCAGCAGGACGCAGAGCGCGGCTACCTGGACGAACTGGCGGCGCAGTTGCAACTCGAACCAGAGTTGCAACTGCATCTGGAGCAGCAAGCTAAAAAAGTTTAAAACCGCACGGTTGCGCCGGTGGTCAGCCATTGGTTGTGATCACCGGCGAGGCTCTGCCCAACCACCACATCCACATCCACCAGCTTGCCCACATGGAAGCGCGGCCCGGCTTGCCACGCCTGGTCACCGCCTTCCTGGCCGTAGCGCTCACCGATCAGCGTGAGCGCGTCCGCCAACTGGTACTCAAAACCGGTGCCCCAGGTGAGGCGGTGGTTTTGCTCGCCGCCGTTGTAGGCATGGGTCCAGCCGCCATTGAGGCTCAGGCGCAATGCCTGCAGCGGTTGCCAGGTCAACGGCACGTTAAAGTCCGCGCCGTCGAACGCATGCTGGCGGTCGAGGGCAAAGTGGCTGGTGGCAGACACTGCCATTTGCAGCCCCAGGCTTTCCTGTGACCACACTTGCGCCTTAACTTGCGGGCTGATCTGCGTCTCGGCATCCCCCGCATTACTGGCGCGCGACAGGGCTGCGCTCCATTCCACGGCAGGCAGCGCGCTGAAGGTACACGCCGGGTTAAGCGTCTGGTTATGAATGTTGCCTTGATGGCGGTTGGCGGTGTACCAGGCGTCAACGCTGCATTCGCCCGGATCGTTGATTCCACCGTCGTCGACTACATAGGAACCACCGGCCGCCTGGGCTTTGGAAAACAGCGCGATCAGTAAAATAAGGCCCAGTGTGGTGCCGATAAAGATCAGGTTACGTTGCAGCGCGCGGCGCTTGGCCGGTGGCAGCAGCAACAGGGTATGGCGAGCGCCCCGGTAGTGACGTTCGCGGTATTTGGCAAACCCGTCCGGACGCTGTGGGCTGTGTTTTTTGTGCATGATGCACCTCGCTTTAATTCAGCTTTCTACGGTCAGCACCGAAATGCCGCTGGCTTTGGCCTGGCAGACCAGCTCCGAGGTGTCGTCACCACCCGGCAGGGCGATGATCACGTCGGGACGGCTGTCGGCGAGCATGAAATGGTTGCGCTGGCGTTCCGCCTGCTTGCCGTGGCGTTGCCAATTGGGCGGGTAGCGCACCACGTCGATGCGCATTTCCCGCGCCCATTCCTCGATGTCGCTGCCGAGGAACTGGTTGCCGCCGTGAATCAAAACCTGCACGGGGCGCAGGCGGTGGTAGGCGTCCAGCACTTGGCGGGACTTTTTGGTGTCAGCGTAATGACGACCTGCACAGATAAGCACGCGCATAGTCAGGGTCCTTGTGATGCACGGTGGCGATCGGGCGACCGCCACCGTTTAAACGGCGGGGGTGATCAGTACCACTGCTTGAAGCGGCGGATGTAGATCGTTTTCATCAGTTGGGCCACGCAGCAGTAGGCGAGCAGGGTGCCGACCAGCCATGGGAAGTACGCCAGCGGCAGCGGCTCCAGGCCCACCAGGGTGCCCAGCGGCGAGAACGGCACATAGATCCCCAGCCCGATGACGATGGCGGTCATCATCAACACCGGCCAGGCGGCCGTGCTCTGGAAGAACGGGATCTTGCGGGTGCGCAGCATGTGCACCACCAGGGTTTGCGAGAGCAGGCCCTCGATAAACCAGCCGGACTGGAACAGCGTCTGCATTTCCACACTGTTGGCGCTGAACACGTACCACATCAGCGCAAAGGTGGTGATGTCGAAGATCGACGAGGTCGGCCCGATCCAGATCATGAAGCGGCCGATGTTTTTCGCATCCCACTTGCGCGGTTTGGCCAGGTATTCCTTGTCCATCTTGTCCCACGGCAAAGCCAGCTGGGAGATGTCGTACATCAGGTTTTGTAGCAGCAGGTGAATCGCCAGCATCGGCATGAACGGGATGAACGCACTGGCCACCAGCACCGAGAACACGTTGCCGAAGTTGGAGCTGGCGGTCATGTTCAGGTACTTCATGATGTTGCCGAAGGTTTCGCGGCCCTTGAGCACGCCTTCTTCCAGCACCATCAGGCTCTTTTCCAGCAGGATGATATCGGCTGATTCCTTGGCGATATCGGTGCCGCTGTCCACCGAGATACCCACGTCGGCATCACGCAGCGCCGGCGCATCGTTGATGCCGTCGCCGAGGAAACCCACGGTGTGGCCGTTGGCTTGCAGGGCTTTAAGTACGCGGGACTTCTGCAGTGGCGTGAGCTTGGCAAACACTGTGCGTTCTTCCACGCGGCGCAGCAGGGTGGCATCGTCCATTGCTTCGATTTCCACGCCCAGCAGCGGCTGGCCGGGTTCCAGGCCGACCTGGCGGCAGATCTTGCTGGTGACCACCGCGTTGTCGCCGGTCAACACCTTTACGGCTACGCCGATTTGTTGCAGCGCGGCAATCGCCGGGCCTGCGGTTTCCTTCGGTGGATCAAGGAAGGTCAGGAAGCCTTGGATCACCAGGTTGCGCTCATCGGCCGTGGTGTACTGCTGGCGCGCCATGGATTTAGGGATATTGCGCGTCGCCACCACCAGGACGCGGAAGCCGTCTTCGTTGTAGTCATTGGCCAATGCCAACAGTTCTTCGCGGCGCTGATCATCCAGCGGCACGGCGGTGCCACCTTCGAGCATGTGTGTGGAGATGCTCAACATCTCTTCCACGGCGCCCTTGCACACCAGCAATTGGTCGCCGGCCGTGTCGCGCACCACAATCGACAGACGCCGGCGTACGAAATCGAACGGCAGTTCATCGACCTTGCTGTAGGCCAGCGGCAACTGGAACTTGGGGTTCTGCTCCGAGAACTGCACCACGGCCTGATCCATCAGGTTTTTCATGCCGCTCTGGTGGAAGCTGTTGAGCCAGGCCAGGGACAGCACCGCGTCATCCCGTTGGCCGAAGGCGTTGACGTGATGCTCAAGGATGATCTTGTCCTGGGTCAGGGTGCCGGTCTTGTCGGTACACAGCACGTCCATCGAACCGAAGTTCTGGATCGCATTGAGGCGTTTGACCACCACTTTGCGCTTGGCCATGGCCGTGGCGCCCTTGGCCAGGTTGGCGCTGACGATCATCGGCAGCATTTCCGGGGTCAGGCCCACGGCAACCGCCAGGGCAAACAGGAACGCATCGCCCCAGTCACCTTTGGAGAAGCCGTTGAGGAAGAACACGATCGGCACCATCACCAGCATGAAGCGGATCAACAGCCAGCTGACGCTGTTCACCCCACGGTCGAAGGCGGTTTGCACGCGGGAGCCGACAATCGCCTTGGCCAGGGAGCCAAAGTAAGTGCGCGGCCCGGTGGCAACCACCACGGCCTTAGCGCGGCCGCTGACCACGTTGGTGCCCATAAAGCAGATATTCGGCAGGTCCAGCAGGTTGCCTTGGTCGGCCGCCAGCGTAGAGGCGGATTTTTGCGTGACATCGCCGAGGGTGTCGTACTTCTCCACCGGCAAGGCTTCGCCGGTCAGCACGGCCTGGCTGATAAACAGGTCGCGGGACTCGATCAGGCGGATATCGGCCGGGATCATGTCGCCGGCAGACAGCTGCACGATGTCACCGGCGACCAGCTCGCGCATCGGCACTTCGCGCAGGATCGGCTGGCTGCCGACTTGCTCGCGGCGCAATACGGTGGCGGTGGTGCGCACCATGGCTTTGAGGGCTTCGGCGGATTTGGCCGAGCGGTGTTCCTGCCAGAAACGCAGCAGACTGCTGAGCAGCACCATGGTCATGATGATGATGACCTTGGTCAAATCCACTTCTTCACCGGCCTGCAACGGCAACCAATAGTCAGTGACAAAGCTGATCCCGGCAAGGGTCAGCAGTACATAGATGAACGGGTTGTTCAGTGCCTGCAGGAACTGGACGATGGCGTGAGGCGGCTTGTCGTGGGCCACTTCGTTGTAGCCTTCGCGTTGCAGACGCGCCGAGGCGTCCAGTTCGGTCAGGCCGTCCTGGGTGGCACGCACATTGGCGAGGGTGGCCGACAGGCCGTTCTGGGCTTCACGGGCGGCACGCATCGACAGTTTGGTGTCGGGTGCGGTGCCATTTTTTTTGTGCAGAGGCGTGTTTTTTACGGCGCTCATTGTCTGTACTCCTGTCGCCAATTCTCGACAAAACATACCCGGTACTTACCTGAATACAGGCGAGCGAAAGCATGCCGAGCCGCGGACTTCGCGATCGGTTTAAATAAGGTGTTCACATAACTTCTACAGCGCCCGCCAAGTGCGCGTTAGTTAACTGGCGCGCAGCGGGCTACTACTGGATGTGTTCATAACGAACTCCAGAATAATCATCAGAAAGTTGCTGTTTCCAGCTGGTTTAAGCGGCGCGATTGCTCAGGTAAAACTCGAGCAACAGGCTGGCTTGAGCCAGGGTGGAAACCTTGGGTCTCTGCGGGTCTTGAGGGTCGGCGTGGTCCCAGTGCTGCAGCAATTGGCCGCTGGCAGGGCAGACACGCCAGTGCGCCAGCGGGGGTGCTGGGCGCAGTTGATCTTTGCTTGCTTGAGGGAAGGGTGCAGCAAAGGCTGAGCGCGTAGGTGAAAAGCCTACAGGCTCGCGGCACAGCTTGGCGCGCAGGGCTGCGGCTAGCGTACGAATATCAGGCAAAACAATCAGTTGAAAGGTCATAACACACCTCGGGACCGGACGGGCGACCGGTGAGGCAGTTACGGTGGAGCATCAAGCTCTAGCGCAGCTTACCGGACCTGGAAGGCGAGTCCTGTCATATTCTGGGTTTGGCGCCCGATGCCCGCTAATGCGGTGCTCGGACAGCGACTAGATACTGTGTCCATTGGCTTCTTTTGTGAGGTTTAAAAAAGGCCCCAGTTGTGGGCAGGGGCAATCTACTCAGCTGTATACAAAATGTCAACGCATGATTAATTAAATTATCCCGCGTTCAGAGTTCATTCAGATAAAGACCTCGGCAAGTTGCGCGATATATAACTTCATATCCCTTGGGCCGCCAGAACAGCCAGATATAACAACACTACCCCGCAGGTGCCATAACTGATGCGTTGCCATACCGGTGATGCATTCTTTCGCAGCAGATTGACCAGTGCGGCAATCAGAAAGCATGACAGTACCGACGCGAGCATGAACCCCGCAAAAAACATAAAGGTTTGCCCATGGCTCGGCGTCGCGCCGACGATGCCGGACAAGGCACTGCCCAGCGCGCCCCAATAGACAATGTTCTTTGGGTTGGCGAGAGAAATCGCGGCCCCTACCGCCAGCGCATTCTGACGGGAGCTGGCCGGTGCATTATCCGCTTCGGGCAAGTGCCAGGCATCGATCAGGCTGCGCACCCCCAGCCAGGCCAGGTACAGCGCACACACGACCGTCAGCGGAATGCGTACGGCGTCATGTTGCATCAGCAACGCGATGCCGGTAAGGCCGATCACCGCCCATACAGCGTCGCCTACCAGAGAACCGATTTGCACCAGCAGGGCCGGGGTAAAACCATGAAGCAAGCCACGGCGCAACGTCTCTGCCAGCACCGCGCCGGGTGAGAGGCAAAACACAAAACCGAATACCAGTGCATAAAAGAAGATCGCTAGCATGCCCGCGTCCTTTCGAGAAAGTGCGTGAGCATACGCCGAAGGGCTCGATCAAATCGACTGTTGGTTGACGCGCTGCGACAGTTCATCCGCGCTTTCCTTGCGCTCCGAGTAGCGGTCGACCAAGTCTGGGCGGTCGCGCAGCAACACGGTGAACTTCACCAGTTCTTCCATCACATCGACCACGCGATCGTAGAGCGCCGAAGGCTTCATGCGGTCCTGGTCATCAAACTCCATAAAGGCCTTGGGTACCGAGGACTGGTTGGGGATGGTGAACATACGCATCCAGCGTCCGAGTACGCGCAGTTGGTTAACGGTATTGAAAGATTGCGAACCGCCCGACACCTGCATCACGGCCAAGGTCTTGCCCTGGGTGGGGCGGACGGCGCCGAGGGCCAGCGGCACCCAATCGAGTTGCGCCTTGAACACCGCAGACATCGAACCGTGGCGCTCGGGTGAGCACCACACCTGGCCTTCAGACCACTGCATCAGGTCCAGCAGCTCCTGGACTTTAGGGTGATCGTTGGGTGCATCGTCGGGCAGCGGCAAACCGGACGGGTTGAAAATCCGTGTGTCGGCACCGAAGTGGCGCAGCAGGCGTGCAGCTTCTTCCACCAGCAAACGGCTGAATGAGCGCGCACGCGTGGAGCCGTAAAGCAGCAGGATGCGCGGCGGGTGGCCTGGGCCGGCAGGCAGCGGGCCTGCAAGGGCGCTGTTGAGGTTTGGCAGCGTGGTCATTGCGGTCTCCGGCTACAGTTCTGCGATGCGTGCGAGTTCATCTTTCAACTCGGCAGGGTTGAGGTGGCTGAAGGGAAGGGCGAAGAACGCCTGGCAACGCCTTTCGATGGTGCTGAGGGTGGCCTTGAACGCTGCATCCACTCGGGCCTCATCACCCTGAACATCCGACGGGTCTTCCAAGCCCCAATGCGCCTTTACCGCCGGCCCGAAATACACCGGGCAAGCTTCGCCTGCGGCCTTGTCGCACACAGTAATCACCACATCCGGCGGGCTGCCCTCAAAGGCGTCATTGCCCTTGCTGTACAAACCTGCGGTGCTGATGCCCGCTGCCTGCAACGTGCTGAGGCTGCGCGGCAGCACCTGGCCCTTGGGGAAGCTGCCGGAGCTGATCGCCTCGAAACCTGGCGGTGCCAGATGATTGAACATTGCCTCGGACAAGATGCTGCGGCAGCTGTTGGCGGTACACATGAACAGGACTTTCATTGCGGTATCTCCTTCAGAGACTCAGGCGCAAGGCGAGGGCGGCGAGGGTGATCAACAGCACCGGCAAGGTCAGTACGATGCCGACCTTGAAGTAGTAACCCCAAGTGATGGTGATGCCTTTGCGCGCCAGGATATGCAGCCACAGCAAGGTGGCCAGGCTGCCGATCGGGGTGATTTTCGGGCCCAGGTCGCTGCCGATCACGTTGGCGTAGATCATCGCGTCCTTGACCACGCCCACGGCATGGCTGGACTCGATGGACAGGGCGCCGATCAGCACCGTCGGCAGGTTGTTCATTGCCGATGACAACAGCGCCGTCAGCACGCCGGTGCCCATGGCCGCGCCCCACACGCCGTAAGTGGCAAAGGTATCGAGCCAGGTGGCGAGGTAAGTGGTGAGGCCGGCGTTGCGCAGGCCGTAGACCACCAGGTACATGCCCAGAGAAAACACCACGATCTGCCACGGCGCTTCTTTCAACACCTTGCAGGTGGAAATCTTGTGGCCTTTGGCGGCAATCACCAGCAGCAACACGGCGCACACGGCGGAAATTGCACTGATGGGAATGCCCAGCGGCTCTAACGCGAAACAGCCGACCAGCAAAATACCCAACACCCACCAGCCAGCGCGAAAGGTCGCACGATCATGGATGGCGCTGGTGGGGTCTTCGAGGTCGGCCGGGTCGTAGGCCTGGGGAATATCGCGGCGAAAGAACCACAGCAGTACCGCAAGGGTGGCGGCGACACTGACGAAGTTCACCGGCACCATCACCGCCGCGTATTCGTTGAAGCCGATCTTGAAGTAATCCGCCGAGACGATGTTCACCAGGTTCGACACCACCAGCGGCAGGCTCGCGGTATCTGCGATAAACCCAGCGCCCATGACAAACGCCAGGGTCGCCGCCGGGGAAAAACGCAAGGCCAGCAGCATCGACATGACGATGGGCGTGAGGATCAACGCCGCGCCGTCGTTGGCAAACAGCGCCGAGACCAGCGCACCGAGCAGCACCATATAGGCAAACAGCCGCCGGCCACGCCCACGGCCCCAGCGTGCCACGTGCAGGGCGGTCCAGGCAAAGAAGCCGGCTTCGTCGAGCAGCAGGCTGATGATGATCAGCGCAACAAAGGTGCCGGTGGCGTTCCAGATGATGTGCCACACCACCGGAATATCCGCCAGGCTGATCACCCCGCAGGCCAGGGCCAGAATGGCGCCCATGCTTGCACTCCAGCCGACCCCGAGGCCTTTGGGCTGCCAGATGACCAGAACGATGGTGAAGATAAAAATGCCAAATGCGACAAGCATGAATTAACGCTCCGATGGCTCAGCAGCAGGTGCTGGCCCGTTGTGGTCGGTCGCCCATGGCATCAAGACGCTGCGCGTCGTGGTGCAACCAGGGTTGGTTGGCTTGCAAGGTGGTGTCCAGCACTTGATTGACCCAGGCGGGCAGTGCCGGGTTGATGCGGTAGTAGATCCATTGGCCCTGACGACGATCCAGCAACAACCCGCAACTGCGCAGTTGCGCCAGGTGACGGGAGATCTTTGGCTGGCTGTCGTCCAGAGCATGGATCAGTTCGCACACGCAAAGTTCGCCTTCGCGCAGGATCAATAACGTCAGGCGCGCGCGGGTGGCGTCGGCCAGGCATTTGAATAGGGTGGGCGGGGAGATGGGATCCGACATGATCAAGGTCTTTTAATATATGGTTATCCGAATATACGAATATCCATATATGTAGGTCAATTCCTGAATTCGTTTGATGTGGATCAAATGCCCTCTAATCAACCACAAGTGACTGAAATTAAAATGAAACACGAATGTCCTAAAGTGCCTGCCCATTGCTGATGAAGGATGAACCCGCGTGACCCGTGCCACTCGCAACCTGCGCAAGACCCTCGATTCCGTCGCGGACAATAACGAAACTGCGGCGTTTGACCTGATGCGCGCCGTCGAAAAACTCGGCGATGAAGTGCTGCGCCAACGCCTGCTCAATACCATTCACCGGCTCAATCAGGACGCCCATGAACTGCGTGAAGCGCGCGACTCGGTGGAGCAGGTGTCGGTCAAGCTCGCCTGAGTGCGCAAGATCGTTCAAGACAACCTGCTTTAAACGCTGGCATGCTTGTCGACTGTCTGTCGATGAGCCGTCTCCATGCCCACTGCCTTAGCGCATTACGCCTTCGCCCGCGGCGCCATCGCCGTTATTCCGTTATCCCTGGCCTGTGCGCCGTGGGGGCTGCTCGCCGGGTCCATGGCCATTGACGCGCAATTTACCCCGCTGCAGGCCCAGGGGTTGTCCGCCATCGTGTTTGCCGGTGCTGCGCAGTTGGTGGCCATCGGCATGGTCAAGAGCGGCGCCAGCCTGATCTCGATCGTGCTGACCACGCTGCTGCTGACTTCCCAGCATTTGCTGTATGGCATGCACATGCGCCCGACACTCTCGTCACTCAACGCCCGCTGGCGCATGAGCCTGGGCTTTCTGCTCACTGATGAGTTCTTCGCGCTGGTCAACCACTATGACCGCGAGACGTTCAATCGTTGGTATGCGTTGGGGGTGGGGCTGACGTTTTACATCGCCTGGAATCTCTTTACCCTGGCCGGCATTGTGCTCGGCAAAAGCATTCCTGGGCTTGACCAGTTGGGGTTGGAGTTTTCGATTGCCGCCACTTTCATTGCGTTGATTACGCCCGTGGTGCGCGATGTGCCGACAGTGGTGTGTGTGGCGGTGTCGTTGCTGTTTTCGGTGTGGTTGAGCTTTTTGCACTGGGAATCGGCGGTGGTGGTATCCGGGGTGTTGGGCATGACGGCAGGGTTTGCCTGCAAGCGGCTGGGGGTAGGGCAGAAGTGATCTACATCATGATTGTGGCCATGGGCCTGGTAGTTTTCCTTAACCGTTACCTGTTTATCGAGCCGCGTTTGCCGGTGCGGCTTAACCGTGGGGCGCGGGAGTTTCTGGGGTTTGCAGTGCCGGGGATGCTGACGGCGATTTGCGGGCCGATTATTTTTCTTGCTGATCACAAGCTGAATTTGAGCCCAGCGAATCCTTACCTGCTGGCGGGTGTTTGTGCAGTGGCCTTGATGTTTTGGACGCGTAGCGTGTTGATTACGGTGCTGTTGAGCATGGGGTTGTTTTATTTGTTTCGGTGGTGGTTTTGAGGGGCACGCCTTGGTGTTGCTTTTACTGTGGGAGCCGGGGTTGCCTGCGATGGCATTACCTCGATGTATTCAGAAACACCGTGGTGATGCCATCGCAGGCAAGCCAGCTCCCACAGGTTGACCGCATCTCGCCCTGAAATCGCAGGCAAAAAAAAGCCCGCGGGAGAGCGGGCAGAAGGGAGACTTCTTAAAAATGAGCCTGCCGACTATAGGTGCCAGGCGCACCCTTCACAGTGAAACAAAGTTCATGCACGCATCAGACAATCACCGGAGAGTGGTAAAGTCGCATTTTTTCCAAGGAAGCAATGGCATGCGAAAGCTGGTAATTGGCGCATTGGCAGTGGCCGCACTGTCCGGCTGTGCAGGCTCGAAGATGAAAGACGCGCGCAGCGGTCAGCCCTACAAGACCCTGGCGTCGGACAAAGCCACGTTGGTGGTTGCCCAGTGCATCCAGTTCGGCTGGCAGGACGAGGCGGTGTTCGGCGTTGATGCCGGTGGTTTCAAGGAACCGCTCGAAGCCGGCGGTTTCACCGTCTACACCACAGGCGGCGACTACTTCGCCGATGTGCGCGTAGCCGGTGCCGGCTCCAGCGTCAAATACTATGCAGCCCAGGACACGATGCCGGCCAAGCGTCGTTTGGCCGCACTGGCAACCTGTCTGTAGGCTGTCTCCTTAGCATTTTTCGGAAATGCCCGGCGGGACAGTCGCCGGGCATTGGCTTATCATTCCTCCCGCTCGCTCGACGTGATGGCTCTTTACCAGTACACGGACGTCGAGGCCTGAACGTCGAGCGGGCCTCGTTTCCTTCCTATCGCGGCATGTAGCCTAAATGCCAGCGCCGGGGAATCTTCAGCGACACCAGCCCCAGCACGGCGGCGAATGCGCCACTGACCAGCAGCGCCTTGAGCCCGAGGTGATGCTCCAGCACCGCACCAAGCACTGCGCCCACAAACATACCGGCCCACGGCACCAGTTGCACCCGCCAACCATTACGCCGTTCCCCCAGTATCCAGCGCCCCAGCCCGCGCCCAAAACGTGAGAGCGCGCCGGTCACATAGGTGAGGCCCACCGGCAAACCGTTGACCTCTTCCACGGCGGCATTGAGCATGCCCATGGCCAGGATCGCCGCCAGCAGCGCCGCTAAAGTATCGTCGAAAGGCCACAACGCCGCGCCGCACAGCAAGGCGGCGATGCACAGCAGCAAAGGCAGCGCATGCCGGCGGCTGAAGCGGCTGACCACCACGCCCAAGGCGTTGCCCAGCACAAACACCGCCACCAGCAACACCAGGCGCCCGGTCAGGCCCAGGTCACCGGCGCTGATCGCCACCGCCAGGCGCGTGGTGTTGCCGCTCATGAATGAAACAAAATCACCACTGGCCATAAAGCCAATCGCATCGGTCATGCCTGCCAGCACCGACAGGCTGGCCACCAGCATCAAACCGACCCGCCCGCGCCAGCGTTGGCGATGGGCAAGCGCGGCATTGGCGTAAGGCCTGTGGGACGAAGGCAACATGGGACCGGGCTCCGCGTTGAGATTATTCGGCCACTACCGTAGGACGCTTCGGCCGCGCGTGCAATGACCTCAGACACTTTCCATCAGACACTTTCCAGTCGCCAGCCGGTGGGCTGCCAGAGCAAGTGGTGTGTCGGCCGGATCGCTTGAATGAACGCCTCGTCATGGGACACCGCGACAAGGGCCCCGGTAAACCCGCGCAGCGCTTGCTCAAAGGCCAGTACCGATTCCAGGTCCAGGTGGTTGGTGGGTTCGTCCAGCAATAGCAGTTGCGCCGGGGAATCGCGCCACAGGGCAATCGCCATCGCGGCTTTCAAGCGTTCGCCGCCGCTCAGTTGGCCGGTGGGCTGGGTGACGCGCAGGGCGTCCAGTTGCAACAAGGCCAGGCGCGTGCGCAGCTCGGCTTCGGCCAGGGGCGTGTCGAGCAGGTTGAGCTGTTCGACGATGGAGCGCTCATCCGTCAGCAGCGCCAGGTGCTGATCGATATACGCGGCCGCTACCGACACCGCGCAGTCGCCACTGACAGCTTGCCATTGGCCCGCCAGCAGCTTGAGCAGCGTGGACTTGCCGCAACCGTTCGGCCCGCGCACGGCCACGCGTACCGGGCCGATCAGGTTGAGCGTGAGGTAAGTTGCAGGCTGGTGCGGGTCGAGCCACGGTAGTTGGGCATGCTCCAGGGTGAGTACGTGTCGGCCGTTGGGCAAGGCCGAGCCGGGCAGGGCGAGCAACGTTGGGGTTTCATCGACGACACGCGCATAAGCCTGGCGCACTTGCCCATCCAGCTCGTGCTTATAGGCGTGATGAGCGCTGCGCACTGTGCTGACGATTTCCTTGGCGGCGCCTTTCCAGCGGGCTTTGGTAAAGCGATCAACGTTGGCGGTTTCGGCATGCTTGCGTGAGCGGGCGGCATTGCGTTGCAGGCTGTCGTGATCTTTTTGCAGGCGTTTGCGTTCGCGGCTGCGTTGCAGGCGAGCATGCTCAAGCGCAAGGGCGGCGGCATGCTGTTCGGTATCGCGCTGCTGGCGATAGGCATCGTAGTTGCCGCCATACACACGCATGCCAAGGGGCGACAGTTCGACGATGCGTGACAGTGTATTGAGCAACTGTCGATCATGGCTGACCACCACCAAACCGCCACGCCACTCGCTCAGAACCCGCAACAGCCACTCGCGCCCATGGCTGTCGAGGTGGTTGGTGGGTTCATCCAGCACCAGCAAATCCGGCGCCGCCAACAATGCGCCGATCACGGCCACCCTGGCCAGTTGGCCGCCACTGAGTTGATTGGCCGGGGCTTCAAAACCGAGTGCGTGCAGGCCAGCGTCATCCAGTGCCGTGCGCAAGCGCTCGGCAAGGTCCCAGCGATCGTCAATCAGTTCGAGGTCACCGGGCTGGGCCTCGCCTCGGGCCATGCGCTCAAGTGCGCCCAATGCCTGGGCGGTGCCTGTCACGTGCGCAAGGCTTTGTCCAGCTTGCAGCGCCACGCTCTGGGCGACGTAGGCCACGCGGGCCTGGCCTTCCAGCCTACCGGTAGAGGGCGCAAGCACCCCGGCAAGCAGCTTCGCCAGGATACTTTTGCCGCGACCATTACGGCCGACAATCCCGGTGGGTGTGTAATCAATGGACAAGGTGAGGTCGTCCAGCAAGGTTTCGCCATTGGCGAACTGGAAGCACACGTGTTGCAGGGAAACCAATACGGGCAGGCGTTTGACGTCAGTCATCAGCACCTCCAAAAAAATGTCGAACAGGCCAACAAGCGCGCCAGGCGGCTTGTTGCAGATACATTTTGGAAGGCTTAGTTGTTCACGTCGGCGCTCATCCCGTGAGTCAGAAAGGACCCGCAGGCTAACCCAGCTTGGCGCGCTTGGGCAAGTCGGCAGTCAATTGCTCCAGGAACATCGCCAGCGCGACTTCTTCGGCTTTAAGGCCTTTGCGCACCCGTGGCTTGGGCAGTTTGGACAGCTCGCCCAGGCTGAAATGCTCCAGCACGGCGGGGTGGATATAGCACTTGCGGCACACGGCCGGCGTATTGCCCAGCTGCTTGGCGACGTCCTTGACCATCGCCACCACGTGCCGCTTGGCATCGGATTCGGGCTGCCACTCCAATTCGCGCAACACCGCCAGCGCCATCGCGGTGCCGGCCCAGGTGCGGTAATCCTTGGCGGTGAAATCGGCGCCGGTGAGGCTGTGCAAATAGGCATTCACGTCGTGGGAACTGACGGTGTGGCGCTCGCCGTCTTCGTCCGGGTACTGAAACAGATTCTGCCCCGGCAACTCCAGGCAGCGCTTGACCACCGTGGCCAGGCGCCGGTCCTTGACGCTGACCTGGTGCTCGACGCCACTCTTGCCGCGAAACTGGAACTGGATCTCGCTGCCCTTGATGTCCACATGGCGGTTGCGCAGGGTGGTCAACCCGTAGGATTTGTTGTCGCGGGCGTACTGGGTGTTGCCGACGCGAATCAGCGTGGCGTCCAACAGCATCACCACGGTGGCCAGGACTTTTTCGCGGGTGAACCCAGGCGCGGCGATTTGCGCTTCCAATTGCTTGCGCAGTTTGGGCAAGGCATTGCCGAACTCTTGCAGGCGCGAGTACTTGTCGGTGTCGCGCACTTCGCGCCAGCGCGCGTGGTAGCGATACTGCTTGCGGCCGCGCGCATCACGGCCGGTGGCTTGCAGGTGGCCGCGCGGGTCGGCGCAGATCCATACGTCGGTGTAGGCCGGTGGCACGGCCAGCGCATTCAGGCGCTTGATTTCATCGGCATCGGTGATGCGCTGGCCTTTGGGGTCGAGATACTCAAACTTGCCGCGTAGTTTTTTACGGCGGATGCCGGGTTGGCTGTCGTCCACATAATGCAGGTCGCGGGGCAGGTCGGCAGGCAGCGCAGAGTCGGGCATGGTGCAAGTTCCTTGGCAATAGATCAGGCCGGTATACCTGATTGACCGCAGGGTTTTGCGCGCGTGCCAAATACTTACGCCAGCACCGCCACCGCCTTGATTTGCGCCCACAACGCCTGGCCCGGATGCAGTTGCAGTTGATCGCGGGAGAAGCGTGTAATCCTCGCCAGCAGCGGCGTACCGCCAGCGTCCAGGCGCACCAGTACATGGGCGCTGTTGTCCGCCGCTATTTCCTGGGTGACCGTTACCGGCAAGCGGTTGAGGATGCTGCTGGCTTCTTCGGCCTGCAGGCTGAGGCTGACGTCGCGCGCCTGCACCTTGACCCGCGAATGTTTACCCAACGCCAGCGGCGCATGGGCTACACGGATCTGCAAAGGGCTGTCGGGCAACTGCAAGGTGAGCAATTGGTAGTGCGCGTCAAAGGCAACCACCGTGCCGTTGATGACCACACCGGCGTCATCGCCCAGCGCCATCGGCAAGTCCAGGCGTGCCAGGGTTTCGCCGATGGGGCCGCTGGCCAGTGCCTTGCCGTCGCTTAATAGCACGATGTGATCGGCCAGGCGCGCCACTTCGTCCTGGGCATGGCTGACGTACAGCACGGGGATATCCAACTCATCGTGCAGACGTTCGAGGTAGGGCAGAATCTCGCTCTTGCGTTTGCTGTCCAGGGCTGCCAGCGGCTCATCCATCAACAACAACTGCGGGCTGGTGAGCAGGGCGCGGGCGATGCCGACGCGCTGGCGTTCACCGCCGGACAAGTGCTGCGGGTGGCGTTCAAGCAAGTGGCCGATGCCCAGCAGTTCGGCAGCCTGGGCCATGTCCACACGGCGAAGCGCGCGGGCAATACGCTTGAGGCCAAACTCCAGATTGGCGCGCACCGACAGGTGCGCAAACAGGCTGGCCTCCTGGAACACATAGCCCAATGCGCGCTTATGCGGCGGCACAAACACGCCGTTTCGGCTGTCTTGCCAGACCTCTTCGTTAACCTGGATAAAGCCGTCTTCAGCCCGCTCAAGCCCGGCAATACAGCGCAGGCAGGTGGTCTTGCCAGACCCGGAATGCCCGTACAGCGCGGTCACGCCACGGCCGGGCAGGTGCAGGTCCACGTCGAGGGCGAAGCCTGGGTACTTCAGGTTCAGGCGTACATCAATCATGGCGGTCAGCTCCAGCCCATCTTGGTTTTACGGCTGGAATAGAGCGCCAGCAATACGAGAAACGCGAACACCACCATGGAACCGGCCAGCCAATGGGCCTGGGCATATTCCATGGCTTCGACGTGGTCGTAGATCTGCACCGAGACCACACGGGTCTTGTCGGGGATATTGCCGCCGATCATCAGCACCACGCCAAACTCACCGACGGTGTGGGCAAAGCCCAGAATCGAGGCGGTGATAAACCCCGGGCGGGCCAGGGGCAGGATCACCGTGAAAAACGTGTCCCAAGGGTTGGCGCGCAGCGTCGCTGCCACTTCCAATGGGCGCGTGCCAATGGCGGAGAAGGCGTTTTGCAACGGCTGCACCACAAACGGCATGGAATAGATCACCGAGCCGATCACCAGCCCGGCGAAACTGAAGGTCAGGGTGCCCAGGCCCAGCCATTGGGTGAACTGGCCGAAGTAGCCGTTGGGCCCCATGGTCAACAACAGGTAAAAGCCGATGACCGTTGGTGGCAACACCAACGGCAACGCAACAATCGCGCCTATGGGACCGCGCCACCAGGAGCGGGTGCGCGACAGCCACAGGGCAATCGGAGTGCCGATGATCAGCAGGATCACAGTGGTCAGTGACGCCAGTTTGAGGGTCAACCAGATGGCGGAAAAATCGGCACTCGACAACGGCATATTCAGTTGGCCAATTCGTAACCGTAGGACTTGATCACCGCAGCGGCTTTTGGCCCCTTGAGGTATTCAACCAGGGCTTTGGCCGCCGCGCTGTCCTTGCCTTTATTGAGGATCACCGCGTCTTGCTTGATCGGGTCATGCATGGCCGCCGGGACGATCCACGCCGAACCGCTGGTGACCTTGCCGTCCTTGTAGATCTGCGACAGCGCGACAAAACCCAGCTCGGCGTTACCGGTGGACACGAACTGGTAGGCCTGGGTGATGTTCTGGCCTTCGACCAGCTTGTCCTTGACCTTCTCGGTCAAGCCTTCTTTAGCCAGCACTTGAGTGGCCGCAAGGCCATAAGGTGCCGCTTTCGGGTTGGCGATGGACAGGTGCTTGAAGTCGTTTTTCTTCAGTACGTCGCCCTTGGCATCCACATAACCTTCTTTTGCCGACCACAGCGCCAGGGTGCCGACCGCGTAAGTGAAGCGTGAACCTTTGACCGTGTCGCCTTCGGTTTCAAGCTTTTGCGGGGTGGTGTCATCGGCGCTCAGGAATACTTCGAACGGCGCCCCGTTCTTGATCTGGGTATAGAACTGGCCTGTAGCGCCGTAGGCAGCGACCAGTTTGTGGCCGGTGTCTTTTTCGAAATCGGCGGCAATCGCCTGGATCGGCGCGGTGAAGTTGGCGGCGACCGCCACCTGGACTTCATCGGCGTGGGCCGAGCCAAAAGCAAAAGCGGCAATCAGGCTGGCCAGGGCAGTGGGGGCCAGGCGTGAAGCACGGATCATCATGAAGCAGCTCCTTGGGGGGTTGTACGGCGTGTTATAGGTAGAAGGCTTTACCGCTATGTATGGGAATATATAGCGGTTGGCCATTGCCGGTACAGTGCAAAGTTGCCCCAGGTGTCAGTTGCGGGTGAGCTTGGCCAGCGCCTGTTCGGCCAACTGACGGGTCAGGTCATAGCTGGAAATATCTTTACCCAGACGCAGCGCCTGGCCGGCCCAGAGGTTGCTGAAGCCGGCTTCATCCTTGGCCTTGAGCGGCATCAGGGCGCCGCCAGAGGTGGGGAATGCCGGTGCCGCCGGGTTGATCGCACCGAGCTCACGCATCACTCGATTGACGATGCCACGCGCCGGGCGGCCGGTGAACAGGTTGGTCAGCGCGGTTTCGCTGGCCTGGGCGTGGCGCAGTGCGTGGTGGTGGGAGGCGCTGACGGTGGCTTCAGGGGTAAACAGGTACGCGGTGCCGATTTGCACCGCAGAAGCACCCAGGGCGAATGCCGCAACGATGCCGCGTGCATCGCCAATGCCGCCTGCGGCGATCACCGGCACCTTTACCGCGTCGACGATTTGCGGCACCAGCGCCATCAAGCCTATTTGCGTGTTGAGGTCGTCGCTGAGGAAAATCCCTCGGTGCCCGCCGGCTTCAATGCCCATCGCAATGATTGCATCGCAGCCTTGCTGTTCGAGCCAAACGGCTTCTTCAACGGTGGTGGCCGAGGACAGCACCTTGGCGCCGGTGGCTTTTACCCGATTGAGCAAGGCTTTTTCCGGCAGACCAAAGTGAAAGCTCACCACCTCGGGGCGGAACTCTTCGACGACTGTGCAAGCCGCTTCGTTGAACGGCGCGCGGTTGGACACCGGAGTCGGTGCATCAAAATCGGCCCCAAGCTCGCGGTAGTAGGGCTCCAGCAACGCCTTCCAGCGCTGGTCACGCGCTTGATCAACTGCTGGCGGTTTATGGCAAAAAAAATTGACGTTGATCGGGCCTTTGCTGGCTTGGCGAATGGTACTCAAGGCTTCGCGCAGTTGCTCGATGCTCAGCGCGGCGGCGGGCATTGAGCCCAAGGCGCCGGCCTGATTAGCGGCGATGACCATCGCAGGGGTGGTGGCGCCGGCCATCGGCGCCTGGATGATAGGCACGTCGATGCCCAGCAGGTCGAGAATGCGGGTGTCTGGCCAGGTGCTCATGGGATGCGTCTCCAGCGTGAGTAAGACTTTGCGCTGTTTTAGCAGGGCCATTGGCACCCGGCCAGTCTGTTTTATTCACTGGACTAAGCGGCAGTTTCGTGCGCTCAGGTCAGTCAATGGCGTGCCCCAGTACCGCGTGAATGCGCTCGGCAATATGCGCGGCGTGGGTTTCGAGGGCGAAGTGGCCGGTGTCCAGCAATTCGACCACGGCATTCGCATTGTCGCCTGCGTAGGCGTGGGCGCCAGGCGGAATGAAAAACGGGTCGTTCTGGCCCCAGATCACCAGCGTCGGCACCTGCGTGGCCTTGAAAAACGCCTGGAACGCCGGGTACAGCGTGAGGTTATTGCGGTAATCAAGGAACAGGTCCAGTTGGATCTCATCGTTGCCTGGGCGCTGCATCAACAGCACATCGAGCATGTAGGACTCCGGCGCGATCACCTCCGGTGTACTCACGCCGTGCAGGTACTGGTAGCGCGTGCCTTCCAGGCTGATCACCGCGTTGCGGATCACCTCGCGATTGGCCTGGCTGGGCTCGGCCCAATAGGCACGAATCGGTGCCCAGGCATCGCCCAGGCCTTCCAGGTAGGCGTTGCCATTTTGCGAGACCAACGCGCTGACCCGTTGCGGATGGGCCACCGCCAGCCGCAGGCCAACAGGTGCGCCGTAATCGAAGACGTACAGGGCGTAGCGTGTCAGGTTCAGCGCGTCGACGAAATGCCCCACGGTGGTTGCCAGGTTATCGAAGCTGTAATGGTAGTCACGTTCGGCAGGCACTTCGGTGAAGCCGAAACCTGGCAAGTCCGGCGCAATCACCCGAAAACGCGTAGCCAGCAGCGGGATCAGGTCACGGTACATGTGCGAAGAACTCGGGAAGCCGTGCAGCAGCAAAATGACCGGGGCCGCGGGGTCGCCGGCTTCACGGTAGAACATGCGCACACCGTCGGCATCGACGTGGTGGTAGCGAACGGCAGGGGCTTGGATAGACATGATAAGGGCGCCTTTTGTAACTTGATTGGTTGGTTATACGGGTTACTGCTTAAAAAGCTGCGCCAAAATATGTAACCTGTCAAATTAATTAAACAGGTTAGCTTTCGGATCGCTGTAACTATCCAACTGTAAAAATAGCGGTTACGATTGCGCGGTGATCAAGAGGACTCGTCATGGCCATTTCAACGCCCACAACCGCACCGCCCGAACCCTATGTCCTGGCCGATGAACCGGTACTGGACATGCTCAATACCCTGGCAAATATCGACGGCGTGCCGTGGGATTTCTGGCAGGCAGACGCCGACGTACAACGCTGGCTGCTGCGCTTGCAGTGGGTCGAGGAGGGCGGCATGCCGGTATTCGCAGACGGCGAGTTGCTGGGTGCCGCGCGGGAGCTGCGTGAGGTGATTCGTGAATTGGTCGCCGCCCGCAAGCAGGGCCAGGCGGCCAACCCGGCGGCCCTCAACGGCTTTTTGCGCAAGGCGGTGAGCCATCCGCAACTGGTTTGGCCGGCATCCGGAGCGCCACAATTGGAGCGCCAACGCAAACTGCAGACCGCCGAGCAATTTTTATCGCCGATTGCCGAAGCAGCGGCTAACTTATTGGTGGCCGGCGACTTCAACTTGATTCGCCGCTGCGAGCACCCGGAATGCATCCTGTGGTTCTATGATCGAACCAAGGCCCACAAGCGTCGCTGGTGCAGCATGGCGTTGTGTGGCAACCGGCATAAGGTGGCCGAATTCCGTAAACGAAAACTGGCGCTGTAAACGAGAGGGCGCTGCAAGCAATCAAATAACGACCGGTGTGTATATCGGTATCCGCTAGGGTTTCACCGACTGTTCGCGCTCCAGCAGTTGCCGCTTGCGCTCTACACCCCAGCGGTAGCCTGACAGCTCGCCATCACTGCGCACCACGCGGTGGCAGGGAATCGCTACCGCCAGGCTGTTGGCGCCACAGGCTTGGGCCACCGCGCGAAACGACTTGGGCGCGCCGATCTGCGCAGCAATCTGCGCGTAGCTGGCGGTGCTGCCCACCGGGATATCGCGCAGTGCCTGCCACACGCGCTCCTGAAACGCGGTGCCGCGCAAATCCAGGGGTAAATTCAAACCCAGGGCAGGGGCTTCGATAAAACCCACGACCTGGGCGATTAACTGTTCGAACGCATGGTCTGCACCGACCAGTTCGGCTTTGGGGAACTGGTCTTGCAGGTCGCGCAGCAGGGTGTCCGGGTCATCGCCCAATAAAATCGCGCACACGCCGCGTTGGCTTTGCGCTACGAGAATCGCCCCCAGCGAGCATTGGCCCAGCGCAAAAAGAATCCTGCTGTTAGTGCCACCAGCCTTGTAGTCGCTGGGTTTCATGCCGAGCAGTTGATCGGCGGATTCATAAAAGCGACTGTTGGAATTAAAGCCTGCGTCATACAGCGCGTCGGTCACCGAGTGCTCGCCCTTGAGGCCATGGCGAACTTTGCGTGAACGCAGGGCGCTGGCGTAACCCTTGGGTGTCAGGCCGGTGACGGCTTTGAATACGCGATGAAAATGGAATGCGCTTAGCCCAGCGCCATGGGCGAGTGCTTCCAGGCTGGGCGGGGTTTCGGCCAGCTCGATCTGTCGGCACGCCTCGGCCACCAGTTGGGCATGGTGGGCGGCCAATTGAGTCTGGTCGCCGGCCGCGCGCTTGCTGGGGCGATAACCCGCTGCTTCGGCTTGCGCCGCAGTGTCGAAGAACTCGATGTTTTCCGGGCGCGGCAAACGCGAGGCGCTGCTGGGGCGGCAATACACGCCAGTGGTTTTCACACCATAGACAAATAGGGCGTCGGCCTTGGCATCACGGGCGACGATAGCGGCCCAGCGTGGGTCTTGTTCGGTGGTCATGGCCTGCACTCTTGACGGATCACGGCCAGATTAACCGCGTTGCTGATGGCCGGCACTCTGAAGCTTGCGGTCAAATTAGCCGGCGGTGCGAAAGGTCAGGTTGATGCGTTGCGGGCCCATGATCGGATGCACGCCTTGCTTGATCGGCATCACCCCATGAAAGCGCAAGCGATCGACACCGCCCCAGACCACTACGTCGCCGTGGAACAGCGAGACTTTCTGGGTTTTGTCGCTGCGCTCGTGGCCGCCAAACAGGAATACAGCCGGCAAACCCAGGGAGATTGAAACGACTGGGGCGCTGTAGACACGTTCGTTTTTGTCTTGATGCAGGGACATCTTGGCGCCCGGCACATAGCGGTTGATCAAGCAGGCGTCCGGCGCAAACGCGCTGAAGCTAGCTTCGGCTGCGGCAAGCGCGGCCAGTTCACGCAAGGTTTCGGGCATAGCTGGCCACGGCTGTTGATTGCGTGGGTCAATCGGGCTGTAGCGGTAGCCGGCACTGTCGGTGGTCCAGCCCAGCGCGCCGCAGCTGCTCAGTGCTGCCGACATGGTGAAACCGCCGGGCGTGACCATTTGCCGGAACGGCGATTGGGCCAGTATCAGTCGTAGCTCAGGCAGCAGGCGGTCAATCCAGGGCAAGGCGAAGCCCCTTAGCACGTAGGACTCTTCGCCAATCTGCTCGCGCCTGGCCGGTTGCTGCAAGGCATCCTCAGCGAACAGATCAGCCGTCGGGCCTGGCATGGGTTACAGCGCCTTGCTCACAGTGATTTCGGTGATTACATCGCTGGCATCGTGGATTTTTGCCAGGGCTTCCTTGGCTTCTTCAACACTGTTGGTATTCAGTTGGGCGAACTCAAAGCGACGTTCGCCATTGAGCTTGTACTTGATAACGTATTTGGTCGTGGTCACAGCGGTTTTCCTGTCGAGGGTTCGGCTCAGCTCAGCTTGGTGCTGGTACGGCGAACGATACGGATCTTGTGGGACAATGCCGGTTTACGGGTCACGCTAATGGCGCGACGCGTGACCACATCCAGCGTGATGTTCCAGAACCCGGTGCTGGGGGCGGTGATTTTCGCCGGGAATTTGTCAAACGCGCCGCCGTGGTAAGTGTGGCGGCCACCGTTCTTGAAACTGCGGAAATTGGCATCGCTCATCAGGCGAATATTGCAGGTCTGCGAGCATTCGATGACAACGATGTCGCCCTCGTTGAGGTGCTCGCGCTGGTGGATGAATTTCATGGGGGTGTCTCCAGAAGGGCTTTTTCTGAAAAATCAGAATGATACGTAGGTTAAGATAGAGTTTATCAGCCCTGACGCGATTATTATCGGGTCGTCGTCGACGACTTCGACAATTTAAAACAGTTATTTCCCGAGTTTTCAGAGATAAATCCTATATCGGCGGGAGAAATTTCCTCTCTACGCTGTCGTAGGGTCTTTATCGGAGGTTTAAGTATGAAGTGGAGTGTGTTGGTTCTGGCCTTGGCGTTAGGTGGATGTGCTTCGGTTGCAGATATCAAGCAGACCCCGCCAACCCTGGTGGTTATTTCAGGCAAAAAACCGCCTGAATATGCCGCGTGCGTGGTCCGTAAACTGGAAGCGACCCGCCGGCCGTCGCAGATTGAGCCGCACAAGGATGGCGTACAGGTGATTGTGCCGCAGAAATTCTCGGCCGACCCTTCGGCGATCTTCGAGATTGAAGATCGCTCCAGCGGCAGCAGTATCAAGCTCTATGAGAGCATGTCAAATGTGCCGATCCGCCCAGGCGATATCAAGAAAGCCGCGGAGGATTGCATCTCCGGCTAAGCCTTTGGTTTATCCGCTTACTGATCCCGATAGAAAAGCCCGACCCTGCCTTGGCAGGGTCGGGCTTTTTTTTGCGTTTATTTGAGTGTTGTCGCCTGAGGATCATTGCCCTACTATTTGTAGGCTTATGCGTTTGCAGTCTAAGCATATAACTATAAGGAAGGAGCCGTGATGATGTCTCTGAAACGACTGTTGATAGGCAGCGCGTTGCTGTTGCTATTGGGCAATGCCCACGCGCTGGACGGAAAAAAGCTGTTTACCGAAGGCGGATCGCAACCGGGCGCCATGCCTTGTGTGGCTTGCCACGGTGCCGATGGATTGGGCCTGGCGGCCGCCGGTTTCCCCAGGCTCGCAGGGTTGCCGGCCGCGTATGTGCGCAAACAATTGGCTGACTTCAGCAGCGGGGCGCGCAGCAATCCGGTAATGCAGCCGTTGGCCAAGGCGCTGACTGAAGAGGAAGTGACGGCGCTCAGCGAAGCGGTGGCAGCGATGCCGTTTCCGGCCGTCGCAACGGCGTACCGCAGCGACATGCCAGTGGGCGCCGCGCAAAAACTGGCGTTGCAAGGTGCCTGGGAGCGTCAGATTCCCGCGTGCGTCAGTTGCCACGGGCCTGCCGGTGCTGGCGTGGGCGACGCATTCCCTCCGCTGGCGGGCCAGCCTGCCGCTTACCTGGCGGCGCAATTGATGGCGTGGCAGAACGGTAGCCGTCACAACGACCCGAATGACTTGATGGGCCATATCGCCAAGTCCCTGACGGCAGAAGAAGTACAGGGCGTTGCCCAGCATTTTGCGGCGTTGAAGCCGGAGGCCAAGCCATGAAGCCATTCACCTTAGCGTCGGTACTCGGCTTGCTGGCCGCACTGCCTGCCCATGCGGCGCCAATTGCCATGGAAGACCAATCCCAGTTGCAGCCGCTGGCCAAGCCCGCAGTTGCCGATCAATTTCAGCCGCCGCAGGAAAGCGAGCTGCCCGACAATGCCTACGGCAAGCTGGTGCGCCAGGGCTACGCCTTGTTCGTTGACACCAAGCGCCTGGCGCCGCAGTTTGTCGGCAACGGGCTCAACTGCAGCAATTGCCACCTGGATCAAGGCCGCTTGGCCAACTCGGCGCCTCTGTGGGGCGCGTACCCGATGTACCCGGCGTACCGAAAGAAGAACGACAAGGTCAACACCTTTGCCGAACGCTTGCAGGGCTGTTTCCAGTTCAGCATGAATGGCGGCACGCCTCCAGCCGCCGACAGCCCGGAGATTACCGCGCTGTCAGTCTATTCCTATTGGTTGGCCAGCAAAGCGCCGTTGGGTGTGGAGCTTGCGGGGCGCGGCTACCCGGACGTGGCGCAACCGGCCAAGGGTTACAACCTGGCCCAGGGCGCCGAGGTGTACAAGGGCCAATGCGCGGTGTGCCACGGCGGTGAAGGGCAGGGGCAAAAGGTCGGTGACAGCTATGTGATGCCGCCACTGTGGGGCAAGGACTCCTACAACTGGGGCGCCGGCATGCATCGAATCAACACGGCTGCGTCCTTCATCAAGCACAACATGCCACTGGGCAAGGGTGGCAGCCTGAGCGATCAGCAGGCGTGGGATGTGGCGGCCTACGTCAACAGCCATGAGCGGCCGCAGGATCCGCGCCTGGTTGAGGGCTCGATAGAGAAAACCCGGGTCAAGTTTCACGCCAATGACGGGGTCAATCTTTATGGCCAGACACTAGAGGGCGTGCTGATCGGGCAGGGCATCCGTTAAACTGTCGGCCATTCAATGCGCCATTCAATGCAAACATGCCGCTCAAACCCTGGGTTTGCGCGGCATTTGTCCTTCCTGGAAAGCCCGTCATGAAAAGAGAACACGTCAAAGCCCGACATGCAGAAGGCCAAATATCGGCCACCCATGTCATTCAGAACCCCGCCGACCTGGGCGAGTGGATCGTATTTTTCAAGAAGAGCGGCGGTCGCAGTTACTTCCTGGTAGACGATCAGGACGAGGTTGAGTCATTCCCGCGCCTGGATGACCTGATCGAGACCTTGCGCGGCCTGGGGATCAAGTTCGCCGAAGTTCATCTGTAACGCGCAGGGTTACTTGCACACCACCACGACGCTGCGGCTCTTGAAGTTGCCCACGTCTTTTCCCAGGGTCTTGTCGCTTTCTTTGAGTGCCGGCGTGCCTTCGGTGCCGACGATGCGGTAACCGGTGCCTGCACATGAAGCGTCGGCTTTTTCATAGCAACTGGCCCACGAATTGGCTTCGCCCGAGCAGTCGATGGTCAGGCCTTGCTCGCCGTTTTTAAGGTAGGTGTCGGACGTGGTGGTGCAGCCGGTCATCAGCGCCAGGGCCGCAGTCAGTGCCAGAATCTTGTTCATGAGTTGGGTCGTCGTCGAGGGTGTAGGAGGGGCGCAGACACTGTCGTGGGGCGTTATCAGCAAGATTATAGCGAACGGCCATCAAGGTACAGACAAACACAAAAAAGCCCCGTCGACCGGGGCTTTGTGCGCAACGCAATAGCGCTTACTTTTTGTCCTTGGGGCGCTTGCTCGATGCGTGGCCGGCTTCGTCCACAAACACTTCAGCCACCGCAATGGCCATGCTTTCGCTCGCGAATACCCCAGCGACGCTGTCGCCGTGGAAGTTGATCAGGTGCCAGCCGTCCGCTCGCTGGGTGATCAGGTAGCCGTTTACGCCTTTTGGTTCTGACATCTATCAATCTCGTGGTGTGGTTCAAGCGCGTAATGATAGCGCCAATTGGCCCTGGGGCGCGCAAGTTGTTGCAGGTCAGTGCCCTGCATCGAAAAGCATGCTAAAACCATTAAGGCCCTTTTAAGTAAAGGAGCAAAGGCTGGTTTTGTCGCGCCATGAGTGAATGCTCTTCGTAGGATCAGCGGAACTTACGCGCGGATTTTTTCTCTATGTTGACATCGCAACGCCAGCAGGACCCATTGTAAGGTGACTGCGGCCTGATTAGACTGCGCCGAATTCCGTACGCACAGCCCTTTGTAAGGACTTATATGATCAAGAAATGCTTGTTCCCAGCAGCCGGTTACGGCACTCGCTTCTTGCCAGCGACCAAAGCCATGCCCAAAGAGATGCTGCCGGTGGTGAACAAGCCACTGATTCAGTACGGCGTCGAAGAGGCACTGGATGCCGGTCTGAACGAAATCTCCATCGTTACCGGCCGCGGTAAGCGCGCTTTGGAAGACCACTTCGACATCAGCTACGAGCTGGAAAACCAGATCAAGGGCACCGACAAGGAAAAGTACCTGGTCGGCATCCGTAAACTGCTCGACGAGTGCTCGTTCTCCTACACCCGTCAAACCCAGATGAAAGGCCTTGGCCACGCCATCCTCACCGGCCGCCCGTTGATCGGTGACGAACCGTTCGCCGTGGTCCTGGCTGACGACCTGTGCGTTAACCTGGAAGGCGACGGCGTACTGACCCAGATGGTCAAGCTGTACCAGAAATACCGTTGCACCATCGTTGCGGTTCAAGAGGTCGACCCTCAGGAAACCAACAAGTACGGCGTGATCGCTGGCGACGACATCGGCGATGGCCTGATTCGCGTGCGTGACATGGTTGAAAAACCAGCGCCTGAAGATGCACCTTCGAACCTGGCGATTATCGGTCGTTACATCCTGACGCCGGACATCTTCAAGCTGATCGAAGAAACCGAGCCAGGCAAAGGCGGCGAGATTCAAATCACCGACGCCCTGTTGAAGCAAGCCAAAGATGGCTGCGTGATTGCCTACAAATTCAAAGGCCGTCGCTTCGACTGCGGTGGCGCTGAAGGCTACATCGAGGCCACCAACTTCTGCTACGAGCACTTCTACAAGACCGGTAAGGCTTACTGATTCACAGCAGCCCGCCTAAAAAGCCACCTTCGGGTGGCTTTTTCGTTTTTCAGCCCCATGTAAGTCGGTATGCTGATGAGCTGCCGAGGAGAGTGAAATGGCCTACGATTTTGATCTGTATGTAATTGGCGCCGGTTCCGGCGGTGTGCGCGCAGCGCGTTTTGCTGCGGGTTTTGGCGCCAAAGTGGCGGTGGCCGAAAGCCGTTACCTGGGAGGTACGTGCGTTAACGTTGGCTGCGTGCCGAAAAAACTGCTGGTGTACGGCGCGCATTTCGCCGAAGACTTTGAACAGGCGAGCGGTTTCGGCTGGTCGCTGGGTGAAGCGAACTTTGACTGGGCGACCCTGATCGCCAACAAAGACCGTGAAATCAACCGCCTCAATGGCATCTACCGCAACTTGCTGGTGAACAGCGGCGTGACTTTGCACGAAGGGCACGCACGTTTGGTTGATCCGCACCAGGTGGAGATCAATGGCGAGCGCTTTACGGCCAAGCATATCTTGATCGCCACAGGCGGCTGGCCGCAGATCCCGGAAATCCCGGGGCGCGAGCACGCCATAGGCTCCAACGAGGCATTCTTCCTCAAAGAACTGCCCAAGCGCGTGCTGGTAGTCGGCGGTGGCTACATCGCCGTTGAGTTTGCAGGCATCTTCCATGGCTTGGGCGCACAGACAACCTTGCTGTATCGCGGCGACCTGTTCCTGCGCGGCTTTGACGGCGCGGTGCGCACGCACCTGAAGGAAGAGCTGACCAAGCGCGGCCTCGACCTGCAATTCAATGCCGATATCGAGCGCATCGACAAGCAGGCCGACGGCAGCCTCAAGGCCACCCTCAAAGACGGCCGCGCGCTGGAAGCCGATTGCGTGTTCTACGCCACCGGCCGCCGCCCGATGCTGGACAACCTGGGGCTGGAAAATACCGGCGTCAAGTTGAATGAGCGCGGCTTTGTCGAAGTCGACGACCTGTACCAGACTGCCGAAGCGTCGATCCTGGCCATTGGCGATGTGATCGGGCGGGTGCAATTGACGCCCGTCGCGCTGGCCGAAGGTATGGCAGTTGCTCGTCGGCTGTTCAAGCCGGAACAATACCGCCCGGTGGATTACGCGATGATTCCGACCGCGGTGTTCAGCCTGCCGAATATCGGCACGGTGGGCCTGAGCGAAGAAGACGCGAAGAAAAACGGCCATAAGGTGCAGATCTTCGAAAGCCGCTTCCGGCCGATGAAGCTGACGTTGACCGACTGCCAGGAAAAAACCTTGATGAAGTTGGTGGTCGACGCCGACACCGACAAAGTCCTGGGTTGTCACATGGTCGGGCCGGACGCCGGCGAGATCGTCCAGGGCCTGGCGATCGCGCTCAAGGCCGGCGCGACCAAGCAGCATTTCGATGAAACCATTGGCGTGCACCCTACGGCGGCGGAAGAGTTCGTCACCATGCGCACGCCTGTGTCGGGCTGATCAGGCGTCGGCGGTTGCCTCTGGTGGCGTTGCAACGACGGCCGCCAGGCGCAATGCCTCGATACTGGCCTGGGCCTTGATCAGGTCCAGTTCCAGGGTTTTGCTCACCTGCTGTTGCTCACTCAGCGCCGCCTGGCGCGCGTGACTTTCCTCTACAGCGACCCGCAAGCGCTCCTGCAGCAGGGTGCGTTCGCTTTCCATCCGGCCAAGCTGCTCGCTGAGAGTTTGCTGCTGCGCCTGTTCCTTGCGTGATTGCTCCTGCAGGGCGGTCAATTCCTTGCTGGTCACGCGGTGCTCGATAAGCAGCCGCTCATTGTCGCGATGCAATTGGGTGATCTCATCCTGGCGCACCATGGCGCTTTGTTGCGCTTGGCGCAATTCAGCCTGCACCTGCTGCAACTGGCCTTCATGGCGCCGCTGTTCCTGCTCGCGCTGTTCCTTGACCGCATTGCGGTAGTGCTCAAGCGCGTCGCGGGCGTGCAGGTGTTTGTCTTCGAGCGAGCGAATCTGCTCGTCCTTGTCATTCATGCGCAGCTCGTAATCGCTGCACGCCTGGCTGAGTCCTGCGTTGCGGGTTTGTTCGGTTTGCAGGCTGGTGCTGGCGGTTTGCAGTGCAGCACTTTCTTCCGCCAGGGCTGCTGCCTGTATATCAAATTGCTGCTTGAGCTGGTTGTGAGTCTCTTCCAGCGCTTCAACCTGAGCGAGTAGGGCGGCTTTTTGTTGTTCGAACTGCGCCAGCGCCAAGTCGATAGGCTCCTGCGCCTTCTCTTTAAGGCGTTGGGCCAGACGCGCGACCAATTCACCTAGCTCGTCGTCAATCGGGGCTTCAGTAATGGTTAGCCGCGTTTCGCTGTCATCCAATTCCTTCAAATAACGATGAATCGTGGTTTTCGAGCCGGTATTGCCCATCTCGATACGCACCGCGTCGATGCTGGGGTTTTCGCCGCGGGCCAGGATCGCCAAGCGTGCCGTTTGAACCACTGCTTTGTTTATGCCGCCGCGCGCCATGGGGTCTCCGTCGATTTAGTACTGTGGTACGTAGTATGTAGATACATACTCTATCACGAATAAAAACTCGTTTAAATTCATGATTTAACAGATGGGATATTGGCGTATTATCCCGTGTCATAAGCGTTTTACCCGCTAATACATCCGTCAGCAGTACGAGTAGGCCTTTCATGAGCGACTTGGACCGATACCTCAACGCCGCCACCCGCGATAACACGCGGCGCAGCTATTGCGCGGCCATCGAGCATTTTGAAGTGAGTTGGGGTGGGTTCCTGCCGGCCACCAGCGACAGCGTTGCGCGCTACCTGGTGGCCCATGCCGGGGTGCTGGCAGTCAACACGTTGAAGCTGCGGCTCTCGGCGCTGGCGCAGTGGCATACCAGCCAGGGTTTTCCGGACCCGACCAAGGCGCCCGTGGTACGCAAGGTGCTCAAGGGCATTCGGGCGGTGCATCCGGCGCAGGAGAAACAGGCCGAGCCTTTGCAGCTCAAGCACCTTGAGCAGGTGGTGGCCTCACTGGAGGTTGAAGCCAGGCAAGCGCGTGAGGCGCAGGATCAGCCGCGATTGCTGCGCGCCAAGCGCGACACCGCACTGATCCTGCTGGGCTTCTGGCGCGGCTTTCGCAGCGACGAGTTGTGCCGCCTGAGCATCGAACACGTGCAAGCAGTGCCCGGTGCCGGCATCAGCCTGTACCTGCCGCGCAGCAAAAGTGACCGCGACAATCTCGGCAAGACCTACCAGACCCCGGCACTGCTGCGGCTATGCCCCGTGCAGGCCTACAGCGAATGGCTGAGCGTTTCGGCCTTGGTGCGCGGCCCGGTGTTCCGTGGAGTAGATCGTTGGGGCAACCTGGGCGAGGAGGGCTTGCACCCCAACAGTGTGATTCCGCTGCTGCGCCAGGCTTTGGAGCGCGCGGGGATCGCGGCCGATCAATACACCAGCCACTCACTGCGCCGTGGCTTTGCCACTTGGGCTCATCGCAGCGGCTGGGATTTGAAGTCGCTGATGAGTTACGTCGGTTGGAGCGACATGAAATCTGCCATGCGCTATGTTGAAGCAACCCCCTTTCTGGGCATGACCTTGGCGACTCAGCCGCTGCTTTGAGATTTCTTCTATTAATACAGGCACCTGATAGGGAAAACCAATCGTCAGCATCAGGTTTGCCAATGAGCCATCGACGGAAAGAGTGGGTAGGATTCACCTCATCAACTTTTCAACCACTGACGGAGAGTCACCGATGCCTATCATCAACAGCCAAGTAAAACCGTTCAAAGCGACCGCCTACAAAAACGGCAACTTCGTAGATGTGACTGACGCTGACCTGAAAGGCAAATGGTCGGTAGTTTTCTTCTACCCAGCCGACTTCACCTTCGTTTGCCCAACCGAACTGGAAGATCTGGCTGACAACTACGCCGAATTCCAGAAACTGGGCGTCGAGATCTACAGCGTTTCCACCGACACCCACTTTGCTCACGCTGCCTGGCACAACACTTCGCCAGCCATTGGCAAAATCCAGTACACCATGATCGGCGACCCAACCCTGACCATCTCGCGCAACTTCGACGTACTGATCGAAGAAGCTGGCCTGGCAGACCGCGGTACTTTCGTGATCAACCCGGAAGGTCAGATCAAGATCGTTGAACTGAACGACGGCGGTGTTGGCCGTGACGCTTCCGAGCTGCTGCGCAAAATCAAGGCCGCTCAGTACGTCGCTGCTCACCCAGGCGAAGTGTGCCCAGCCAAGTGGAAAGAAGGCGAGGCGACTCTGGCTCCGTCCCTGGACCTGGTCGGCAAGATCTAAGTCTGTGAAACATCAAGGGCGGATTGCCGCACCTTAAGTAAGCTGCACCGCCCTCAAAACGCCCGGGCGAGATTCGCTCGGGCGTTTTTTTGTCTGCAATAAACCGAATTAATAGGAAATCGCCCGTATGTTGGACGCCAATCTTAAAGCTCAGTTGAAGTCATACCTGGAACGGGTCACCCAGCCGATCGAGATCGTCGCCTCCCTCGACGACGGTGCGAAATCCCAGGAAATGCTTGCCCTTTTGCAGGACGTGACCAGCCTCACCACGCTGATTACCCTCAACACCGATGGCGATGATGCGCGCAAGCCATCGTTCTCCATCAACCGCCCGGGGGCCGATATCAGCCTGCGTTTTGCCGGCATCCCAATGGGCCATGAATTCACTTCGCTGGTGCTGGCCCTGCTGCAAGTCGGTGGCCACCCGTCGAAGGCCAGTGTCGAAGTGATTGAACAGATTCGCGCCCTGAAAGGCGAGTTCAGCTTCGAGACGTACTTCTCGCTGTCGTGCCAGAACTGCCCGGACGTGGTCCAGGCGCTGAACCTGATGGCCGTGCTTAACCCGAATGTCCGCCACGTCGCCATCGATGGCGCGCTGTTCCAGGCTGAAGTCGATGAACGCCAGGTCATGGCGGTGCCCAGCGTGTACCTCAATGGCGTGAACTTCGGCCAGGGCCGCATGGGCCTGGAAGAAATCCTCGCCAAGCTCGACACCAGTGGTATCGAAAAGGCTGCCGAAAAAATCAGCGCCAAAGACGCCTTTGATGTGCTGGTTGTCGGCGGTGGCCCGGCCGGTTCTGCTGCTGCGATCTACGCCGCACGTAAAGGCATCCGCACCGGCGTTGCAGCTGAGCGCTTCGGCGGCCAAGTGCTGGACACCATGTCCATCGAAAACTTCATCTCCGTGCAGGAGACCGAAGGGCCGAAGCTGGCCAGCGCGCTGGAAGCGCATGTGCGTCAGTACGACGTGGACATCATGAACCTGCAACGTGCCAGCAGCCTGGTCCCGGCAAAAAATGCCGGTGAGCTGCACGAAATTCGCTTCGAAAGCGGTGCGACTCTCAAGTCCAGAACCGTGATTCTGGCCACCGGTGCCCGCTGGCGCGAAATGGGTGTGCCGGGCGAGCAGGAATACAAGGCCAAGGGCGTGTGCTTCTGCCCGCATTGCGACGGCCCGTTGTTCAAAGGCAAGCGTGTGGCAGTGATCGGCGGCGGTAACTCCGGCGTTGAAGCGGCCATTGACTTGGCCGGTATCGTCAGCCACGTGACCCTGCTCGAGTTCGACAGCAAATTGCGCGCCGATGCCGTGTTGCAGCGCAAGCTCTACAGCCTGCCGAACGTTGACGTGATCACCAGTGCGCTCACCAGTGAAGTCAAAGGCGACGGCCAGAAGGTCACCGGCCTGGCGTACAAGGACCGCGACAGCGGCGAGTTCAAGACCATCGAACTGGAAGGCATTTTTGTCCAGATCGGCTTGCTGCCCAACACCGACTGGCTCAAAGGCACGGTGGAATTGACCCCGCGCGGCGAGATCATTGTCGATGCGCGTGGCGAAACTTCACTGCCGGGTGTGTTTGCTGCCGGTGACGTGACGACCGTGCCGTATAAGCAGATCGTGATTGCGGTAGGCGAGGGCGCGAAGGCTTCGCTGAGTGCTTTTGATCACCTGATCCGCACGTCGGCACCGGCATAAATTCAGCGCAAATAAAAAACCCCATGATCACTCATGGGGTTTTCTCGTTCCCACGTTCTACGTGGGAATGCATCCGGTGACGCTCCGCGTCACGCAGAACGCTTACAGCGGCGCTGGCTGAATAATCTCAACCCAGTAAGCATCCGGGTCTTTGATGAACGCCAGGCTTTTCATGCGGCCATCGCTCAGGCGCTTCTGGAAATCACAGCCCAGCGCTTCAAAACGCTCGCAGGCCGCGACGATATCCGGCACCGAAATGCAGATATGGCCAAAGCCACGCGGGTCGGTGTTGCCGTTGTGATAAGCAAACTCGGCATCGTTTTCGGTGCCGTGGTTGTGGGTCAATTCGAGGATGCCTGGGATCGACTTCATCCACTGCGTACGCGCAGCAGCGTCGGCCGGGATCTGGGCCTTGTCCACCAGGGCGAGAAAATACAGGCTGAATTCAGCTTCCGGAAAGTCGCGCTTCTCAATCAGGGAAAAACCCAGGACGCGGGTGTAGAAATCCAGCGACTTGGTGATGTCCTTGACCCGCAGCATGGTGTGGTTGAACACGAAGTTCGCGGTGGCGGTGTCAGGTTGGGCAGTGACGCCTGGGAAAGTGTTCAGATCGTGCAGGCTCATGGGCCCTCCAGAAAAAATGGGGCAAACGCGACTCGTGACTTGAGTGGTCCCTTGGCTTGCGGCCGGCATCCGTGCCGCACCGCCATGATACGCAAGCGTTGCCGGCCGAGCCAAATGAAAAAGGTCACTCAGCCCTTGCGAGCCAAGGGTGCCGGGCTCAAACTTCGACGCTTGAACCTTGGGTGTTTGTCTTGATGATTGAATTTCGTAAACCGCTGTTGAGCGCTGTATGCATGTTGCTGGGCAGCCCCTTTGTGTTGGCGGCCGATCCGGAAATTCATTGGCCCAGCGGCTGGCAAGTCGAGGAAGTAGTGCCCGACGACGAAGCGCCGGTAAAACCGCAGGCGGTGTCCCGCCAACGCGCAATCAAAAATGATGAAAACGGCAACACCTTGATGGTCATGGAGTTGACCGGCACCCCGATTGAGGCGGGCCATAAAGTTAATCTTCAAGGCGTATTGCTGGAAATGCGCAAATCCATCCAGAAGGATTTTGCCGGCAGCGGTTATCAAAGCGTGTGCACCAAGATGCACACCACCACCTTGAGCCGTCTTGAGGCGCTGGAAACTACTTGCGTGATTACCGAGAACGGGCGGCACATATTGTCACAAACATTGGTTGGCGCAGTTGATACCGATAAAGCCTATGTCTTTTCCTTTGCCGGGCAGGCCGAGGCCTACGAGGCGAGTAAGGATGAAGTCAGTTCAGTGCGTGATAGCCTTAAACTTTGAGCGGGTTATCTCACTCGTTTTTGAACAATGTGAACACTTGATTAAGTTCGTTTTCGAAGCAAAAAAAACCCCGCATCAGCGGGGTTTTTTGCAGCGTCTTTCGATCAGCCGCGCAACCAGGAATCTACAGTGGCAGCGCCATACTGTTCTTTCCAGGCTTTCAGGCCGCGGTGGTTGCCGCCTTTGGTTTCGATCAGTTCGCCGGTGTGCGGGTTGTGGTAAACCTTGACCACGCGTGCGCGGCGCTGTTTTGGTGCGGCAGCAGCGGCGCTGGCTTTACCAGGGTTAGGATCAAGGATCGAGATAATGTCGCGCAGGCCTTTGCCGTAGTGCTTCATCAGCCCTTGCAGCTTTTCTTCGAATTCGATTTCTTTTTTCAGGCCAGCGTCATTCTTCAAGGATTCCAGCTGAGCCAGCTGTTCTTGAAGGGCTTTTTCTGCTGCGCGAAATTCGGCGAGTCTGGACAAAATCTGTACTCCAATAGTGTAGTTGGCTGACATCAACTGCAGATAAAGCGTGTAGGCCAAGAGCTTTAAGGTAACTCAAAGAAAGTGGCCTTTCTGCGAGTTCAGCACAGGCAGGAAAAATTGTAGTAGTTAATGCCGCACGAGTAAATCACGGCGTTACCTAAATAAGATTATTTCATCCAACGGACTAGATGGCTATTCAATGGCTGGCCAGCGACTTAATGAATTCTTCACAGGGTAACGGCCGGCCGAACAGGTAGCCCTGCAGGAAATCCACACCTTGGGCTGCAAGGTATTCGCATTGCTCTGCTGTTTCCACGCCCTCGGCCACTATACCCAGGTCCAGCTTGGCGCTGAGTTCTATGATGCTGTCCAGAATATGCCGTGAGAGCGCATCGGCACCAATCATGGCAACAAAGCTTTGATCGATTTTCAAGTAGTCGACATTGAAGTTGCGCAAGTAACCCAGGCTGGAGTGGCCGGTGCCGAAGTCATCAATCGCGATCATCACCCCCAGTTGATGCAGGGCGTCGAACAGGCGGGCAGTGATGTCGGTGGGCTGAATCAGTTCACGTTCGGTCAACTCCAAGACCAGCGTCACCTGGCCACGCGCGAAAGCGGCGAGAAACTCCCGGCAGTCCTGCACCAAGTCCAGGTCCAGGCAGTGACTGGCGGTGATGTTCACGCCGATATGGAAGCCCGGGCTGAAGCGCTCGGCATGCGGGGCCAGTTGTGCGGCGGTCTGGCGCAACAGCGAGCGGGTCATCGGCACAATCAGGCCGGAGTGTTCGGCCAACGGGATGAACAGGTCAGGGCGCACCAGGCCTTCCTTTGGATGTTGCCAGCGCATCAACACTTCACAGCCGGCCCACTCACGGGTGTCACCGCGCACCACAGGCTGGAAATACGGAATAAATTCGTTGGCCCCCAACGCGCGCTGCAACTCATGGGTCGGCGCCGACGAGCGCTTTTGCAGCCAGTGCGCCAACACGCCCGCCAACACACCAAAAAATACCAGCAAGCTGAACAGCGCTGGGTAACGCGCCTCCATGTACCGCCATACCTCACCGGCCGGCATGCCCGCGTCGACACTGTAACGATAACGCTCAGAGGCCAGGTGCTGATGAGCCACCGCAAACTGCGGGACGGCGGTGGTGTGCACCTTACCGTCGTCGTCCAGCCAGTTTGGCCCCACTTGCAGGATCAGATCCGCGTAGCGGCTGATCAGGCGCAAGGCGTTGGTCAGGTGATAACCGTCAACCGAGGCAAACGCGGCTTTATCGCCATCGACCAGGCGGTAAACCAACAGTGCGGTATCCGGCGTTACCGGGTTGCCGTTCATCAACCACAGCGTGCCATCCACGTAATCGTCCGGGTTGACGGGCGACTGGTAACTGCCGCCGAACAACGAACTGCAATAGATGTTTTTCTGCCAGGACAAGGTGGTCGCCCGCACAAACGGGCGCCGCGTGACCTGTTCGCGCAGTGCCAGTTGCGCGCCGTTGTCGCACGGTTGGCCGGCCAGTGGCAGCAAGGCTTGGGCGGCGAGGGCAGTGTTGTCGAGCATTAAATCGAATTGGCGTACTGCTTCCAGGGCGGTTTGGGCGGTGCTTTGTTCCAGGGTGCGTTCGGCTTGCCAGTGAAGAATCACAACCCCCAGTAAAACGGGGAGCAGACCGCAAACACTGCTGAAGAAAACGCGTGCAGTTCGGCTTCGAGGGCCTTTGGCGGTGAGGGGCATAGGGGCAGCCAATAACGGAATAAAAAGAGAGGTATGTGCCGATGATAGATGGCATTACGCAGTGGCGCTCAGTTGTTTGGATCGACATGACCTAGCCGTTCGGTCAGTTGTTGCGATTGCTTCAGCTTGGCAAGATAAACATCGTTGCAAAACGTAAGAGACTTACAAGCAGCACCCCTTACAGCCTCTCTCACTGCCGTTTCAGCCCACTTCTGGCGGGACGGCCGACCCTCGACTTTCAATTGTTGAAATTCGTTTCGTAACCCGTTAACGCACCTGATAAGGAAACAACCGTAATGAACAACATCCGACTGGCTGCTGCTTTCCTGGCCGCTACCGGCATCGCCGCGCTGCCTGCTTTTGCCGCTGACGGCACCATCAGCCTGACCGGCGAAATCACCGGCACCACCTGCAGTATCAGTGGCGGTGCAGGCTCGGCGCCCGGCGCCAGCCCGAACTTCGCCGTGGTGCTCAACAAGGTCCAGGCCAGCGCGCTCAAGGCAAAAGGCCAGACGGCCGGCGCCACCCCATTTGTCGTGCGGGTGGGGGCGTGCCCCAAGGACACTACGGTGGCCGTGCTGTTCGAGAGCAGCAGCCCGGCAATCAACCCGGCTACCGGCAACTTGAAAAATCAGGCACCGGCCAAGCCGGTGCCTGCCACCCTCGTTGAGGTGCAGATTGTCGACGGTACTTCCCACAAGCCAATGGACCTGCGCCTGGCGCTCAATTCCAGCAGCGCAAAAGTCCCCGACAACGGTGAAGTGTCGCTGCCGTTTGCGGCCCAGTACTTCGCCACCGGCGCCGCAACCCCAGGCCCGGTGAGCACGCAAGTGCTGTACTCCGTCACGTTCCCCTGATCAAGGCCCGGTGCCTGGCGATTCGTCAGGCACTGGACAGCGCCTTCGAGGACAGCCCCATGCTTGCCCGACTCATGCTCGCTATTGTTTTGCTGGTCGCCATTTCGATTTGCAGCGGCTGGGCATCCGTTGCCCGTGCCGGTGTAGTGATCGATGGCACGCGGCACATATACCCGCAGCAGCGCCGTGAAATCACTCTGCGCCTGACCAATGACGACCCAGCCATTCCCCGCCTGGTTCAGGTGTGGCTGGACCAGGGTGACCAAACGTCAGACCCATCAAACAGCGACGTGCCTTTCAGCCTTTCGCCACCGGTGTTTCGCCTGAACCCGCAGAAAAGCCAGGCCGTGCGCTTGGTCTACACCCAGGAGCCACTGCCGGCTGATCGGGAATCGTTGTTTTGGCTGAATGCGCTGGAGATCCCGCCCAGGGTCAATACCGAGCAGGGCGATGCCCCGGCGAACCACCTGCAGTTTGCCTTTCGTATCCGCACCAAAGTGTTTTTTCGCCCGACTGATTTGCCAGGCAGCCCGAACGAAGCGCCCGCGCAATTGCGCTGGAGCTTGCGCCGCAGTGCCAAGGGGCCGGTGCTGCAGGTGCACAACCCATCGGCCTACCACGTCACCTTCAATGAGGTGGCGCTGGCCATGGGCGCGCAGAGTGAAGCACGGCTGTTACCGGCAGAAGAGGGCATGGTGGCGCCCGGCGGCGACCTGACACTGGCAGTGCACGAGGCCGTCCAGACAATCCCCGCAGATGCCCAGGTGCATTTCAAATACATCAATGACTACGGCACGTTTTCCACGCCGCAGCGTGCTCCACTGAAGTACTGACTATGCCTGCCTTGTTGTCATTCACGTTCTGCCAAGGCGCTGCCTGGCTGTTTTCCCACCCTCGGCTGCTGTTGCTGTTCGGCTTGCTCAGCACGCTGTTGTTATCGGCCGAGGCTGCCCCGTTGTTGTTTGACCTGGAGGCCTTTACCAGCGGCTTGTCCAGCCCGGCGGATATCTCACGCTTCAATACCAGCAATGTGTTGGCGCCTGGGGTATATCGCGTTGATGTGACACTTAACGGGCAACCGCTGGGCCGTCGCCCGGTCACCTTCACCAGCCAGAACAAACAGGAGGGTGCGCAACCCTGTGTGAGCGCGCAGCAACTGGCCGAACTCGGCGTGGTACTGCGCAACGTCGAGGCCGAGGCCGATGCTGATGAGCACTGTCGCGATTTCGCCGAATGGTTCCCCATGGCCACCAGCCGTGTCGATGTCGAATCCCTGACCCTGGACGTCAGCATCCCGCAGGTCTACATCACGCGCTCCGCACGCGACTACGTTGACCCAGCCGAGTGGGACAAGGGCATTGATGCCATATTGCTCAATTACCACTTCAGCGCCGCGGCGGTGACATCGGGTGCTGGTCAGGACCGCAGTTACCTGGGCCTGGACGACGGGGTCAACCTGGGTGACTGGCGACTGCGCCACCAGGGCGGGCAAGCCTGGGCGTCGCGAAGCGGCCGTCTGCCTTATCAAGCCACGGCCACCTATTTGCAACGCGCGGTTTCAGCCTGGCAGTCGCAACTGACCGTGGGTGACAGTTTCAGCAGCGGCCAGATCCTCGACGGCGTGCGCGTACGCGGCATTACCCTGGCCACTGATAACCGTATGCTTGCGCAATCGCAACAAGGCTATGCGCCCCAAGTGCGCGGCATTGCCGACAGTAATGCCACGGTGACGGTGCGCCAGAACGGCTACACCCTTTACGAAACCACTGTGGCGCCTGGGCCGTTTGTGATCGATGACCTCTACCCCACGGGCTACGGTGGTGACCTCGACGTCAGTGTCATCGAGGTAGACGGGCGGCGCAGCACCTTTGTCGTGCCTTATTCGGTGGCCCCGCAGCTGTTGCGTTACCGCGCCACTCACTACAGCGCAACGGTGGGACATGTGCAGCAGCATGGCGTGAGCGATGCCAACGCTTCGGTGTTTCAAGGCACGCTGCAACATGGGCTCGTCGATAACCTCACGGTTTACGGCGGCGCCACGCTTTCCCAGGGCTATAGCCAAGGCAAGGCGGGCCTGGCGATGAGTACACCCGTTGGCGCGTTCGCCCTGGACACTAGCCACTCGCGCACACAGGTGCAGGGGCAGGCCGTGGCTCGCGGACAGAGCCTTGGCTTGGCCTACAACAAGAACGTGCCGTTTTCGGGAACGCATTTTGCGCTCGGCGCCTATCGCTTCTCGACGGATGGCTACCTGAACCTGCCGGACGCATTGAATGTGCGCGACCTGGGCCGTCACGGCGGCAACCTGGACAGCTATGCCCGGCAAAAAAGCCGCCTGGACCTGACGATCAGCCAGCAGTTGGGGCCGGGCACCCTGAGCCTGTATGGCAGCTCTACGGACTACTGGGCCGGGCAGCAAGGGCGTCAGACGTCGTTCACGGCCAGCTATGGCGCCAACTGGAAGTCGCTCAGTTGGAACCTCTCGGCGCAGCGTTCGAGGGTCAGCGAGGTGTATCGGGCGAGCGACCACGAACGCGCTGACGATATTTTCTTCGGCCGCCCGACGCGAACCGAACACGTTGAGAATCACTGGGTGCTGAGCCTCTCCATGCCATTGGGCGAGGGCGCGCGCGCACCCACCTTGAGCAGTTCACTGTCGCGGGATGCGGGTGCTTCGCGCGGCAGTCAACAACAAGTCGGCATCAATGGCGTGCTGGGGGATACGGCGCAAACCCATTATGGTTGGGTTGGCAGTCGCGGCACCGGCAATCACGGTGGCTCAAGCTTCAACGCTTACGCGGGCTATCGCAGTAACGCCACCAACCTGCGCGGCGGTTATGGTCAGAGCCAGGGCAATGCACAAGTGTCCATGAGCGCCGACGGCGGCCTCATCGCCCACAGCGGTGGCGTGACCCTGGCGCAAAACCTCGGCGAGGCCTCGGCGTTGGTGTATGCACCGGATGCCCAAGGCGCGCAGCTCGGCGGTTCCGGGGTGCGTATCGACACGCACGGTTATGGGGTCATGTCTTCCTTGCGGGCGTACCAGCCCAATACCGTGGACATCGACCCGCAAGGCATGCCCATGGACGTGGAGTTAAAGGAGTCGAGCCGTTCCGTGGTGCCGACCTTGGGCGCCGTATCGCTGGTCAAGTTCGAGACCGTCAGTGGCCGTGCGGTGGTGATCAAGGCCACCCACTCGAACGGCAAGCCCCTGCCGTTCGCAGCCCAGGTATTTGATGAACAGGGCAACGAAGTCGGGGTGATCGGCCAGGCGGGCAAGGCTTTTGTGCGCGGGGTTGCCGACCACGGCAGGCTGACCGTGCAGTGGGCTGAGGCGGCGGGCGAGCGGTGTTTCATCCATTACCATTTGCCTGCCCGTGAGCCCGGTCGCCGCCAGGAAAATACCGATCAATTGGTCAGCCAGTGTCGCTACGAGGAGAGCACCTGATGAATCACACCATGCACGGGGTTCAGCTCTTTATGATCAGGCTTTCAGGCATCGTCGCACTGTTGAGCGGCTGGGCGTTCGCAACGCCTGCCCTGGCTCACTTTGGCAATGCTGGCGATTGTTCACCCCAGGCCAGCCTGAATGTCTCGATTGCGCCCATCACCCTGCAGGGCCAGGTACAGATCGGACAGGCCCTGGGCGCAGCAAACGGCTACGGCTTCGACAGCGCCAATGGCTACGTAATGCGCTGTCAATACAAGGATTGGCCTATCGGGCAACCCGTGACAGCGAACATCAGCCTGGTCAATTCGCCGGCTACGGGTATCACGTTCAGTGCGGAGGGCCTCTCGATGCCGGTCTACGCCACCAACCTGCCAGGAGTGGGGTTCGCGGTAATGGCCAGGGACCCCAGTCAAGCTTTTCACCCACTCAATCATGGCACCACGGCGTTATTGACCGTCAAACACAACAAGCCCAATGGGTGGGGGCTCCAGGGGCGGCTCTACCTGGTGGCTACCGGCCCAGTCTCGGCCGGCACAATCACTGCGCGCACGTTTGCCAACTACACGTTGACCAATGTCACGACCTCAGGCCCAGGCTACGCATCGGTAAGCTTCGGCAACACGGTGATAGCGCCGCCGCTGCGGCCTACTTGCCATGTCTCGACACCCTCGGTTGCCATGCCGATGGGGCCTGTGGCCAGCCGGGATTTCACCGGCGTAGGCAGCTACGCCGCCAGCGCGAGCCAGAACATCAGGCTAGACTGCGCCGGGGGCACCGGTGGCAGCGTGGATATCTGGGTCACGGTGACCGACCAGACCAACCCCGCAAATCGCGGCAATCAGCTGTCGCTGACGCGCACTTCGACAGCCAAAGGTGTAGCAATACAGCTGTTGAGTGGCCCCTCAGTGCTGAGCTATGGCGCCGATTCTTCGTCCGTGGGCAACCTGAACCAATGGCGGGTGACAAGCACGAGCAACGGCACCGTCACGATCCCCTTGACTGCTCGTTATGTCCAAACCGAAAAAATGATCCAGCCCGGTACAGCCAACGGGCTGGCTTCGTTCACCATGAGTTATCGGTGAGTGCCGGTGTGTTGCAGCCTTTGCGCGAGTGCGAGAAACGCAAGGGCTGCAGGTGAGGCCTGGCGCCGGTCCAACACCGCCAGGCCGACCCGGCGCGGCACGGGCGGCGATAACGGTCGGGCCACATAACGACTGTCGGCATGTTCCGGCAACGATGCCTGCGCCACGATGCTCACCCCGTCGCCACGGCTGACGGCTTCCAGCGTACTGAGCAATTGCGCGCAGCGGTAACGCACATTGGGTCGCAAACGGGCGACGCTGAACAGGCGCATCACCAACTCCGAAGAACCCGCCTCGGTGAGAATGAATGGATCATCACACAGCGCTTTGAGCGGCACTGACGTGCTGGCTACCAGCGGATGGGTAGCGGGTAACAGCGCGACAAGCTGATCCTCGAACAACGCCACGGTGTCGAAGCGTTCACTGTCTGCTTGCGTGTCGGCGAGCACCACAAACCCGACATCGACCCGCCGCTCATCCAGCCACTGGATGACCTGGCGGTCCGGCCCTTCGTCCACGTGCACCTCAATGCCTGGGTACGCCTGCCGAAAATGGCTAAGGATGGCCGGCAACAAGCGCACCGACGCGGTAGGCCCAAAGGAGCCGATGCGCAGGGTACCGCGCTTCATCCCGCGGGCATCGGCGGCTTCCTGCTGCAAGGTCGCGGCCAGGCCGAGCATGGCACGGGCGCGCCCGAGTAATTGCGCGCCGATATCGCTCAGTTCCACCCGCGTCTGGTGGCGCCGGAACAAGTCCACGCCCAACTCCTGCTCCAGGGCCTTGACGGCATGGGACACCGCCGACTGGCTGATGCCCAGGCGGTGAGCCGCAGTGGTGAATCCTTGCAGTTCGGCCACCAGAGAAAAAATTTCCAGTTGGGTCAAGGTCATGAGTAAAGGCTCATTTTACGATTACTGAACATTAGTCGAAGAATATGCCAATCCTGTCGCCTGTCGAGCAACTTCCCATGCACCCTCTCTCTGATCGCCTCACGTACCTCAAGCTCGCCGCTGTCAGCATGATCTGGGGCGGCACTTTTGTCGCCGGGCGCTACCTGGCCAATCAAGTCGACCCGCTGCTGGCCGCCAGCCTGCGGTTTATCCTGGCGAGCCTGGCGCTGCTGCTGTTCATGCTGTGCGCACGCATCCCGTTGGCGCGGCCACGTCCCCGGCAACTGCTGCGTCTGGCGCTGCTGGGTTTTTTCGGGATCTTTTTCTACAACCTGTGTTTCTTCTACGGCCTGCACTCCATCAACGCCTCGCGCGCTTCGTTGATCGTGGCGTTGAACCCGGCAGTGATCGGCCTGGCTTCCTGGTGGTTGTTCAAAGAGCGTCTCGGCGCTGCCAAGGTTGTGGGTATCACCGTGTGCCTGGCCGGCGCTGCGCTGGTGATCGTCAGTCGCAACCCGCAGCTGCTGCAAGGTGCCTCGAGTACCTGGCAGGGTGACGTATTGATTTTCGGCTGTGTGCTGGGATGGGGGATTTACTCGTTATGTTCCCGGGCGCTGAACCAAAGCCTGGGGCCGTTGCAAACGGTTACCTGGTCAGTGTTGCTCGGCACCCTGATGCTGACGCTGGTTACTGCGTTCACCGGGCGCTTCAGTGTTGAAGGGCTCGCCAGCCTGCACTGGCCGCAGGTGGTGAGCCTGGTGTATTTGGGCGTGTTCGGCTCCGCGCTGGCGTACATCGGCTATTACGATGGCATCCGGCGCATCGGTGCGACCCGCGCGGGCGTGTTCATCGCACTGAACCCGCTGACGGCGGTGATCTGTGGCGCGCTGCTGCTCGGCGAGCAACTGACGTTGCCCATGGTGTTGGGCGGCGCAGTGATCCTGTTGGGCATCTATTTATGCAACAAACCCCTTGCGCAGCCAAAGGCAATAGGGATTTGATAAGAGTGCGGACAAATACTGTTACGCTGTGTAGAATCGATTTACGCATACAAGAATATGGACTTGCGCTCACGCAAGCCTCGGCCGTCAGAGACTGATGTAATCATGAAGCTACTCGGCTCCCCCCTCATTTTTGGTGACTTCCTCGCCCGCAGCGTGCGGGGCCTCTCGTGTGCGCCACCGTGCAACCTCATCCTTGCCTGTAATTGACTGCTTGCTACTTACAAGAATGATGAGGTGCCGAAATGGCCGACCAATACGAAAACCCAATGGGCCTGATGGGCTTTGAATTTATTGAATTCGCATCGCCGACTCCGGGCACCCTGGAGCCGATCTTCGAAATCATGGGTTTCACCAAAGTGGCGACCCACCGCTCCAAGAACGTGCACCTGTATCGCCAGGGCGAGATCAACCTGATCCTCAACAACCAGCCCGACAGCCTGGCGTCGTACTTTGCCGCCGAACACGGCCCGTCGGTGTGCGGCATGGCGTTCCGCGTCAAAGACTCGCAGCAAGCCTACAACCGCGCGCTGGAACTGGGCGCTCAGCCGATTCATATCGAAACCGGCCCGATGGAACTCAACCTGCCGGCCATCAAGGGCATCGGCGGTGCGCCGCTTTACCTGATCGACCGTTTTGGCGAAGGCAGCTCGATCTATGACATCGACTTCGTGTACCTCGAAGGTGTGGACCGCAACCCGGTAGGGGCGGGCCTCAAGGTTATCGACCACCTGACCCACAACGTGTATCGCGGCCGCATGGTCTACTGGGCCAACTTCTACGAGAAGCTGTTCAACTTCCGTGAAGCACGCTACTTCGATATCAAGGGCGAATACACCGGCCTGACGTCCAAGGCCATGAGTGCCCCGGACGGCATGATCCGCATCCCGCTGAACGAGGAATCGTCCAAAGGCGCGGGCCAGATCGAAGAGTTCCTGATGCAGTTCAACGGCGAAGGCATCCAGCACGTGGCGTTCCTCACCGAAGACCTGGTCAAGACCTGGGATGCGCTGAAGAAGATCGGCATGCGCTTCATGACCGCGCCGCCAGACACCTACTACGAAATGCTCGAAGGCCGCCTGCCCAACCACGGCGAGCCGGTGGACCAACTGCAGGCACGCGGTATTTTGCTGGATGGTTCCTCGATCGAGGGCGACAAGCGTCTGCTGCTGCAGATCTTCTCGGAAACCCTGATGGGTCCGGTGTTCTTCGAATTCATCCAGCGCAAAGGCGACGATGGGTTTGGCGAGGGCAACTTCAAGGCACTGTTCGAGTCGATCGAGCGTGACCAGGTGCGTCGCGGTGTACTGACCACCGACTAAGTGTCAGCAACCAAAAAGCCCGCCTGAGAGGGTTCTCAGCCGGGCTTTTTAGTGCCTACACATTTTAAGCTTTGCGCTGACGCACCAAATGTTTGAAGCCTTCATACACCAGCACCATCACGGCCAGCCAGATCGGGATATACGTCAGCCACTGATCGCCCTTGATGCCTTCTCCCAATAACAAGGCGACGAAGAGCAGCAACACCGGCTCCACGTAGCTCAGCAGCCCGAACAGGCTGAAGGCCAATAAGCGACTGGCAATGATATAGCTCACCAACGCCGAGGCACTGATCAAGCCCAGCATCGGAATCAACGCATACAGCCTGGGATACAGATCGAGCACGGCAAAGCCTTGTTCGCCGTGCTGCACAAACCACCAGGCCACCGGCAACATCAGCGCCATGTCCAGCCACAAGCCACCCAAGTGATCAGTGCGCAGGTATTTACGCACCACGAAGTACACCGGGTAACCGATGATCACCACCAGGGTCGCCCAGGAAAAACCACCGGCCTGGTACAGCTCATTGAGCACCCCCAGCGCGGCAAAAAATACCGCAATTTGCTGCAAACGCGACAAGCGTTCGCCGTACACCAGGCGCCCGGTCAGCACCATGGTCAGCGGCAGCAGGAAATAGCCCACTGACACATCCAGGCTGCGCCCATTCAGCGGCGCCCACATAAACAACCACAATTGCACGCCCAGCAGAGCAGACGACAGCACCACGCCGCCGATCAATCGCGGTTTGGCCGCCAGCATTCGCAGCAACTCCCACACGCGTCGCCATTCACCGCTGACGATCATGAACACAGTCATGCACGGCACGGTCAGCAACATGCGCCAACCAAAAATCTCCAGGCCGCTCAAGGGCGTGAGCAGCGAGGTAAAGTAGTACATCACGGCAAACAACACCGAGGCCAAGACCGATAAAACAACACCTTTAGACACACTGTCCTCGCGAACGCTGATTTTTACAGAAGAAGGGGCAACTTAGGTGGGGAATATAGGGTTCACGACATTCTTTGTCACGTCGATTAAGTCGTTCTAATGGAACATATTCCCCCGTTCACTCCACATAAGCATGACTTCGCGTGGCTAGCATGACCACGCTTAGTTTTGCAGGGAAAGTTTTGCACGGTTTATCAACGCCCAGCAAAAGCTTCAACTAATGGAAAAAAGTAGTAAGCGCGACTTTGAGGGGCGTCATCACTGCGTGATGATAACCGTGACTCTGGCAGGGAGTGGTTCAGGGGGTTGCAGACTTAGACATAAGACAACGAGGCCTATTCTATGCAACGCATCTCCCCCTATTACGGTTCTTCACCCGCCACCTTCAACGGCTTGCCCGGTATTATGGGCAGGTGGGGCGAAAGCTTTGCATTTCCGAAAGGTGACACACCTTCCTGGAAAAAACTTGAAGTCTACAAGACCTTTTCCGAGTCGGTCGCGCGCGATACCAAAAGCGGTGCACTCACTGCGGACGGAAAAACATTACTGGAAGCGGTAGCCGCATCAGACAGATTCAAACAACCTCGCGTGAGTACTTATAACTTCAACGTGGGCCGTTATCCGGCCAAACATAGTTTCATCGTCAAGCGCGAACCGATCGAGCCGGGCGCTGTGAATTTCGTATTGTGGATGCCGGAGAAGGGCTTTAAATCAAGTTATGAGTTTAAAAGCTATCGGGCAATCAACGATTTTCTGAAAAGCCTGACGACAAAGCCTGACGCCTTGAATGCGTTTCTTGCCCATTTTGGCGACAAAACAGCGTCTTCCCCTGTCAGAGCAGCGTTACACGAGCTGGCATCCGCAACTGAAGGCAGTGCACCTAAAACACTGGTGGGGCCAGGCAAGCATATCCCAGGGAATGTGTTTGAGCACTTGGATCGCACCAGTGAAAATCCCACGACCATTATTTTTGTCAATGGCCTGGTCAAACAGCAACTGGAATCAGTCGATGCAGGCCGGCCGACCTTTAGCGGCGTGCGACCCGATGGAGAGACGGTGGTTTATCGGTATGACTTTCACGGCAATTTGCTAGGTTCCGGTGACAAGGGGAATTTTTACTTCCTTAGAAACGGTGCTCATAGTCAACTGCCACTGACGCCCATCACATTGCCACAACTGAGAGCACTCGCCTTCAGGGGCAATGGTGATCTGAATTCTGTAGTCAATGCCTTCGCCAACTTTCTGGAAAGTCCATTTTCCGGAGTTTCAACGCTTCTGCAAGCGCTTGGCGTGGACAAAGCAACTGCCGATACAGTCGAGCGAGGCCTGGATAACCCCGTCAATGCCGTATTGCTTTTCTTGAATAAGAACAACGATATCGGCAGGGTATTCGGTCTGCCAAAAAGTGAGATGGACGCGATACTGACCAACTTTGCTACTACCGCTCAGGGGTTTGTGCCTGTCTATGGTACTTACAGGTCTGTCGCGGCCGTGGCGGCGAAGATATTAAAACAACAGCCTGTGACCGAAGAAGAGGCCAGAGAAGCCGCCCATGGGTTAGGTATCAAAGCCGATATAAAACTATAACCTGGCAATCCACAACCCCGCCCACAGTGGAAACCGTGGGCGGGGGATTACTATCGACTAATACGCCCCGACACAAAATGGCTCACATCGTTAAACCCTGGCGTCGACGAATGCCCCGGCGTCACCAGCGAGTCAATAAACGCCTCATCTTCTGCCGTGATCTTCACCTCCAGCGCTCCGGTGTACGCATCCCACTGCGCCTCGGTACGCGGCCCGACAATCGCCGAGCTCACCGCCGAGTTGTTCAGCACCCAGGCAATCGCAAACTCGACAATCCCCACGCCGCGCCCTTGGGTGTACTGCTGAATCTGCTGGGCAATGCGCAGCGACTCCACCCGCCATTCGGTTTCCAGGATGCGTTTGTCCTGGCGCGCCGCACGGCTGCCGGCCTCCGGCGTCACGTCGGGCGCGTACTTGCCGCTGAGTACCCCTCGCGCCAGTGGGCTGTAAGGCACCACGCCCAGGCCATAGGCGGCGGCTGCGGTGATCTGCTCGACTTCAGCCTGACGGTTGACGATGTTGTACAGCGGCTGGCTGATAACAGGTTTGTCGACACCCAGGCGTTCGGCCAGGCGAATCACTTCGGCGATACGCCAGCCCCGGTAGTTGGAAAGGCCCCAGTAGCGGATCTTGCCTTGGCGGATCAGGTCGCCAATCGCTGACACGGTGACCTCCAGCGGCGTGTCGTGGTCCTCGCGGTGCAGGTAGTAGATATCCAGGTAGTCGGTATCCAGGCGTGTCAGGCTGGCTTCCAACGCATTGAAAATGCGCTTGCGGCTCAAGCCGCTGCGGTTGGGCAGGCCGTCTGCCGGGCCGAAACCGACTTTGGACGCCACCACCCAATCCGCCCGATGGCGGGTGATCGCTTCGCCGACGATTTCCTCGGAGCGCCCACCCGTGTAGACGTCGGCGGTGTCGATAAAATTGATGCCCTGGTCCCAGGCCTTGTAGATGATGCGCAGCGAGTCTTCCGTGTTGGTCTGCTCGCCAAACATCATGGTGCCCAGGGTCAGCGCGCTGACCTTCAACCCGGACTCACCCAATGTACGGTAAATCATGCAAAGCTCCTCATGGCAGGGAAACGTCAACCATGCAATACCAGACTCGACGGCTCTGGAACAAGCCCTGCGCGTGTTTCTTCATGCACTCAGCAAAGTCTGGCAGCGCTGCTGTAAAAAGCCATGCAGCACTTTTACCCGTTCCGACACCTGCAAGCGGTGTGGACACATCAGGTTGAACGGCGTGGGCTCGCCTTGCCAGTCGGGCAGCAGTGGCACCAAGCGCCCGGCCTTGATATCGCCGGCAATATCCAGATTGGCCTTGTAAGCAATGCCGTGGCCGGCCAGTGCCCAGCGCCGCACAATTTCGCCGTCGTCGCTCAGGTAGTCGCCCGACACCTCGACCTCTTGCAGCATGGCGCCCTGGCGAAAGTACCAAGTGCTATTCGCTTGCCCACGGCGCATGTAGCGCAACGTACTGTGCTGCGCCAGGTCAGCCGGCGTGCGCGGTGTGCCATGGCGCGCCAGGTAGTCGGGGCTGGCGCAGGGGATGCGACGGTGGCCAGGCACCACGGGCAACGCCACCAGGCTGGAATCTCTTGGCACACCAAAACGCAGGGCAATGTCGACGGTGTCGCGGAACAGATCCGCGTTGCTGTCGTTGAGCAACAACTGCAGGCGGATCGTCGGATGTTCGAGCTTGAACTCATCCAGCCAGCCCAGCAGTACGTTACGGCCGAAATCCGAAGGTGCCGCCAGTTGCAATAACCCACTCAGGCTCTGGCCTTGTTGCTTGATCGCCTGTTCACCTTCGGCCAGCGCCTCGAGGGCCACCCGCACGCTGTCCAGGTAGCGCCGGCCTTCTTCGGTCAGGCGCATGCTACGCGTGGAGCGGGCCAGCAGGCGAATGCCCAGCCGGGTTTCCAGGCGCTTGAGCGCGATACTCGCCGCCGCCGGGGTAAGGTTGAGGCTGCGCGCCGCCGCCGACAGGCTGCCGGTGTCGGCGGTCCGTACGAACACTTCAAGGTCCAGGGTCGAGCTCATTTGTAAAAATCCTTTAAAGATCTTGTCGTTTTACCGGGATTTTTCGCCGATTGCCAAGCTGAGAAGATCAACGCTCATTTTCTCAGCCAGGTAGCAACCCCATGACATCTTCCCTCAGCGGTAAAACCGTCATCGTGATCGGCGGCAGCAGCGGCATCGGTGCCGCCGTGGCCAAGGCTGCCGCCGCCCGTGGCGCACACGTGGTGCTGGCCGGGCGCCGTTTGACCTCCGGTGCGGGCAATGGCGTGCGCAGCGAACCGGTGGACGTCACCGACAGCGCCTCCTTGCAACGTTTGTTCGAGACGGTCGGGCGCTTTGACCACTTGGTGTTTACCTCCGGTCCGTCGGTGCAGGCCAAACCGCTGATCGAGACGGATCTGGACGAGGCCCGGGACAACTTCAACGTGAAACTCTGGGGCGCATTACGTGCGATCCAACAAGCGCTGCCGTTTTTGGCCGAGCACGGCAGCATCAGCCTGACCTCGGGCCAACTGGGTCGTAAGTTGATGCCCGGTCAGTTCATCAAGACCGGCATCAATGCGGCGACTGAAGCGCTGGGCAAGCAGCTTGCAAAGGAGTTGGCGCCACGGCGGGTCAACGTGATCAGCCCGGGCGTGATTGATACGCCGGCCTATGCGGGGCTGGCAGAGGAGCAACGCCTGGCGATGTTCGCCAAGGCGGGTGCGGCGTTGCCCGTCGGGCGAGTCGGGCAGGCAGAGGAGGTTGCGGCAGGGTACGTACTGGCCATGGAAAATGGCTTTGTCAGCGGCGCGGTAATTGATATCGACGGTGGAGGCCTGCTGTAAACCCTGAGCAAACGTGCGGGGGCTGGTTGGCAAAGGGCGCAGGCACTGCAAAAAGGTATGGCTGCACAGGCCGCCATGCCAGCTTAGTCGCAAGTCAACGCGTTGAGGCTCGGGTTTGCAGGGAGAACCTGAACGTCGCGCCATGCCCTGGGCGCTCCACCAGTTCGATACTGCGCCCATGCAGTTGCAGGATTCGGTGCACGATGCGCAAGCCCAGGCCGCCATCGCGGCGCGCGCCGCCGATGGTGAAGGCGCGCAGGAACAAGCCTTCGTGTAATTGGGCATCGATTCCGGGGCCGCTGTCGCTGACCGTGACTGCCACGGCACCGGCCTCGGGCGCCAGGATCACCTCGACTTCGCCATTCACCGGCGTATGGCGCAGCGCGTTGTCCAGCAGGTTGGTGAGCACCCGCTCGATCAGGCCCAGGTCGGCCAGCACCGTCGGCACCTGGGGCGGCAGGGAGGCGGTGAGGGTGATGGCGCGGGCTTCGGCGGTCAGCTCGAATTTCTGGAAAATGTCCTGCACCAGATCCGGCAGCGAGAAGCCCTCAATCACCGGCTGCACAAAACCATGCTCCAGGCGCACCAACTCCAGCAGTGACTGGGCCAAGCCGCCGACTTTGCGGCTCTGGTCCAGCGCGATGCCGAGGTAGCGCCGGCGTTCTTCGGGGCTCAGGCTCGCATCCTTGAGCGACAGGGTTTCCAGGTAGCCATGCAAGGACGCCAGCGGCGTGCGCAGGTCGTGGGAAATATTCGCGACCATCTCCCGGCGTTCCTGGTCTTGATGGGTAATGGCGCGCCATTGCTCGCCCAGGCGGTTTTCCATCTGCACAAAGGCGTGGTCGAGCACGGCGATTTCATCGCCGCTGTCGAGTTCGGGCACCGTCGTTTCGGCGGCTTTCGGCGCGCCGTTGATGTCAAACCGGCCGACCTTGTCGGTCAGTTGGCGCAAGGGGCGGGTGATCCAGGCAAAGGCGATCAGGCCTGCCATCAGGCACAGCAAGGCGACCAGGCCGATGGACCACAGGGCGATCTTCAAGGCCATGCCTGTGGCGTCCTTGGCGTCGTACACGTCATGGGCTTCGCCCAGCAGCACCACGTACAGAAACCCGGTTTGCTGGCCGTTGGCCTTGAGCGGCGCCGCGCTGAACACTTTGCGTCCGTCGATGCTGCGCGGGTCGTCACCCAGAATCGGCAGCATGGCGCCGCTCAGAAAGCGCCGAACCGGCGCGAGGTCCACGTGATCACGCAGCAAATGCCCGCTGGGGGCGGCGTTACCGACCACACGGCCGTCAATATCGAGCAGGTACACCTCGACACTGGGGTTAACCAGCATCAATTGGCTGAACAGGTTACGCACGGCATCGGGCTTGAGGCCGTCGGCGTCCATCAGTTGGGTATCGCGGGCAATGTGCGCCGCCAGGTCGCGGGACAGGCCTTGCACCACTTCCAGTTCATGCATGTGGTTGGAGCGCACCTGCAGCCAGGCCGAAGTGCCGCTGCAGATCACCAGCAACACGGCAAACACCACCGACAGGCGTTGGGTCAGGGTCAACTTCATGTGGCATTCTCGGCGAATTTGTAGCCACGGCCCCACACCGTGAGGATGCGCGCCGGGTTGGCCGGGTCGACCTCGACCTTGGCGCGCAGCCGGTTGATATGGGTGTTTACGGTGTGCTCATAGCCTTCGTGGCTGTAGCCCCACACGGCGTTGAGCAGGTCCATGCGCGAGAAGACTTTGCCGGGCTGACGGGCAAAGAAGTACAGCAGGTCGAATTCACGCGGCGTCAGGTCCAGGCGCTGGCCTTGCAGGGTGGCGTCACGGGTCAGTGGGTTGATGAACAGCGCACCCAGCTCCAGGCTGCCGGCGTCCATCTTCAGGTTGCGCGCCATCGCGTCGACCCGACGCAACAGGGCCTTGACCCGCGCCACCAGCTCCGGCATCGAGAACGGCTTGGCCAGATAGTCATCGGCGCCCAGCTCCAGGCCGAGGATGCGGTGCAATTCGCTGGAACGCGCGCTGGTGATGATGATCGGTGTGTAGCGCGCCATGGCGCGGGCGCGGCGGCAGATTTCCAGGCCATCGACACCGGGCAGCATCAGGTCGAGGATCAGTGCATCCCAGCCACCTTGTTCGAGCAGGCCCAGGCCTTCGGTGCCGTCGGCGCTGTGCACCACCTCGAACTGCTCGTCGCGCAGGTGCAGGCAGATCAAATCGGCAATATGGGCATCGTCCTCGACCACCAGGACACGTTTGGGCTGATCCATAAAACAAAACCTTCGCTTGTAGTCGGCGCATTGTGCGGGTTTTGACACAGTGTAGTTATCACGAATTGTTTAACTCTGCGTGAGGATTTCGCGACCGCCCAAGGCTCAGGATGGCGACATTGTTGCTGCGGATGGGTTTTATGTGGCGAGCGGGCTTGCCCCGCGTTGGGCTGCGTAGCGGCCCCCAAAAAGCGGGAGCGCTGCGCACTCCAACGCG
>NZ_JAAAFV010000031.1:675430-745010 GCF_019352915.1 Pseudomonas sp. Xaverov 259
TACTCACGTCGACAAATGCTGCTGGCCGGTGGTGGCCTGGGCGTCGCCGTCCTGGCCGGGGGCCTGCTGAAGCAGCTGAACATGGTCACCGAAGTCGAAGCGGCCGAGACCTTTGAGGTCAACCACACCGAAGCCCAGTGGCGCAGTTTGCTGACAGCTGAGCAATTTGACGTGCTGCGCGAGGCGGGCACCGAGCGCCCCTACAGCAGCAAACTCAATGACGAACACCGCGCCGGCACCTTTGCCTGTGCCGGTTGCGCATTGCCGCTGTTCTCCTCGACCACCAAGTTTGACAGCCATACCGGCTGGCCGAGTTTCTGGCAGCCGCTGGACAACGCGGTCGCCAGCCACGTCGACACCACCTATGGCGTGGTGCGCAAGGAAATCCATTGCCGCCGTTGCGGTGGCCACCAGGGCCACGTGTTTGACGACGGCCCGGCGCCTACCGGCCTGCGCTATTGCATGAACGGCGCCGCCATGACGTTCACGGCGGCTTAAGCCGATGTCCATTTTTAATTCGTATAAGGGTCGATCCCATGTGGCTGCTGGTTCTCGCGTATCTGGGCGGCGTGCTGACAATTGTCAGCCCGTGCATCCTGCCTGTTCTGCCTTTTGTCTTCGCTCGCACCGGGCAGCCGTTTATGCGCAGTGGCTTGCCGCTGTTAGCGGGGATGGCGGTGACATTCGCCCTGGTGGCCTCACTGGCTGCGGTGGGCGGCGGTTGGGTGGTGCAAGTCAATCAATACGGGCGTTGGCTCGCGTTGCTGTGCGTTGCCCTGTTCGGGCTCACGCTGTTGCTGCCGCAACTGTCGGAGCGCCTGACGCGGCCCTTGGTGGCCGCCGGCAGTCGCTTGTCGGAGGCCGCCGGGGCCGATGCCAAACCGCGTCCGGGCGCGTCGTTCCTGATCGGCGTGGCCACCGGTTTGCTCTGGGCGCCTTGCGCCGGGCCAATCCTCGGGTTGGTGCTGACCGGCGCCGCGCTGCAAGGGGCCAGCATCGGCACTACCTTGCTCTTGCTGGCTTACGCCGCCGGGGCTGCCACCTCCCTGGCCTTGGCCTTGCTGGTCGGCGGTAAAGTCTTTGGCTTGATGAAAAAATCCCTGGGCGCCGGCGAATGGCTGCGCCGTGGCCTGGGGGCGCTGATGCTGGCCGGTGTGGCCGCCATCGCCTTGGGCCTGGACACTGGCGTGCTGTCGCGCTTGTCGACCGCCTCAACCGGCGGCCTGGAGCAGAGCCTGGTGGACCAACTGAGCGCCAAGCCTGCACAGAAGAGCGGGGCGATGATGGCCGGTGGCGCCATGATGGCGGCGGCCAACCACAGCGACTCGTTGCCAATCGAAGGCACGCTGCCGCCGCTGGACGGCGCCGTGCAATGGCTCAACAGCCCGCCGCTGAGCGCCGAAGCACTCAAGGGCAAAGTGGTGCTGGTGGATTTCTGGACCTACTCCTGCATCAACTGCCTGCGCACCTTGCCGTACGTCAAAGCCTGGGCCGACAAATACAAGGACCAGGGCCTGGTGGTGATCGGCGTACACGCCCCGGAGTTTGCCTTTGAACGCGATGTGAACAACGTCACCAAGGCCATGAAAGACTTGGGCATCACCTACCCGGTGGCGATCGACAACAACTACAAGATCTGGCGCGCCTTCAACAACCAATACTGGCCGGCGCATTACTTTGCCGATGCCAAGGGGCAGATTCGTTACCACCACTTCGGTGAAGGCGACTACGCCGAGTCGGAGCGCGTCATTCAGCAACTGCTGCGTGAGGCCGGCGCGACCAACGTCGCCGGTGGTTTGATCGAGGCCGATGCCAAGGGTGTGCAGCAAGCGCCGGACATGAACGAGGTGCAATCGCCGGAAACCTACCTGGGCTTCCAGCGTGCGGAAAACTTCGTCACCACCGGCACGTTGGGCACCGACACAGTGGTGAATTACCCGGCGGCCGGCCACCTGGCCCTGAACAACTGGACCCTGGAAGGCCAATGGAATGTCGGCGGCCAGCAAGCCACCCTCGACCAGGCCGGTGGGCGTGTGGTTTATCGCTTCCATGCCCGTGACCTGCACCTGGTGCTGGGGCCGGGTGCCGATGGCAAGCCGGTGCGCTTCAAGGTGACGATTGATGGCCAAGCGCCCGGCGATGCCCATGGCACCGATGTAGCGCCGGATGGCAGCGGCACGGTGACCGAGCAACGCCTGTACCAGCTGGTGCGTCAGCCAGCCGGGGTTAAGGACCGCACGTTCAGCATCGAATTCCTCGACCCGCATGTGTCGGCCTATGCCTTCACCTTCGGCTAAGCCTCACATGAAGTGATAACCCAATCAGTTTCCCCCCCTGTTTATTCAGTTGCACTGGAGTGACTGTGATGAAGCTGCTCAAATTTTTACCCGCACTGGCCTTCGCCGCTTTTGTCGGCCAAAGCTCGGCGTTCTCCTTCGGTGGCACCGAAGACGCGGTGATGATCGCGCCGCCGGCCATGGACCTGCCGGCCGAGTCCGGCAACCTGCAAACCGCGGTGTTCGCCGGTGGTTGCTTCTGGGGTGTCCAGGGCGTGTTCCAACATGTGCAAGGCGTCAAAAACGCGGTATCCGGCTATGACGGCGGCGCGGCAAACACGGCCCAGTATGAGTCGGTCAGCGACGGCGATACCGGCCACGCCGAGTCGGTGTCGGTGACTTACGACCCGAGCAAGGTCAGCTACGGCAAGCTGTTGCAGATCTACTTCTCTGTAGCCCACAACCCCACCGAACTGAACCGCCAAGGCCCGGACAGCGGCACCCAGTACCGTTCGGAAATCTTTGCGCAGAACGCCGAGCAGCAAAAGGTCGCCCAGGCTTACATCGCTCAGTTGGACGCCGCCAAAGCCTTCGACAAGCCGATTGTCACCAAGGTGGAGATGGGCAAGGCGTTTTACCCGGCGGAGTCCTATCACCAGGACTTTCTGACCGAGAACCCGTCTTACCCTTACATTGTGATCAATGATTTGCCCAAGGTAGCGCAGCTCAAAAAACTGTTCCCCGACCAGTACCGCGCAGAGCCGGTGTTAGTCAAAAACCAATAACCACCCGGACTGATCGTTCCCACGCTCTGCGTGGGAATGCAGCCCAGGACGCTCCGCGTCCCAAGGGGTGACGCAGAGCGTCACAAGAGGCATTCCCACGCGGAGCGTGGGAACGATCGTCATCAGGATTTGGCCTTGGCCAGGTACGGCGCCAGCCGGCGGCCCATTTCTTCACCCAGCGCCTGCAGCCCGCTCAATGGGCGCACCATCACTTCAAACTCGACGATCTGCCCCTGTTCGTTGAAGCGAATCATATCGATACCTTTGAGCTGTTTTTCACCCACGCGCGCGCTGAACTCCAGCACCACGTTAAGCCCGTCGGCACTCGCCAGTTCGCGGTGATAGGCAAAATCTTCGAACACCTTGATCACCGTGTTGAGGATCATCGACACCACCGGCGCACCGGGGTAGGGCGTGTGAGCCATGGGCGAGCGAAATACTGCGTCGGGCGCGAGCAATTCGGGCAGGGCGTTGAGGTCGCGAGCGGCCAGCATGGTGTGCCAGCGTCGAAGGGTTTGGGCGGCGGCGGGGTTCAGGTGGAGTTCGGACATGGGCTGTACCTGTTCTTATGTTGGGAAGGTCGTTCACCTGCCCAACATAAGAGCGGCACTCAAGCAGGGTCAATCACCCGAATTGACAGATAAGTAACCCGAATGCACTCACACCACTTCCAGGTACGAGCTGTGAATCGCCCGCGCCAGTTCGCGCACCGTGTCGATAAAGTCCGTGAGCCGGCTGTGCAAGCCGTCCTCCAGGATCTCATCAATGCCGGTATAACGCAGGCGCGCTTCGAACTCGGCCGCCAGGCGCTGGGCCGTGCGCCCGTAACTGCCCGGCAGGTCGGCGAGGATATGGCTCAACTCCTCGATGCACGCATGCAGTGAGCGCGGTACATCACTGCGCAACAGCAGCAACTCCGAGACCGAGCGCGCATTCAGCGCATTCGGGTACAGCTCGGTATAGGCTTCGAACGATGACAGCGCACGGAGCAGGGCGCTCCACTGGTAATAGCCGCGTGCCGAAAGGTCGCTGACTTCCTCCGATTCCTCGCCGAACATTTCATAACGCGCGTCCAGCAGACGCAACGTGTTGTCCGCACGCTCGACAAAGGTGCCCAGGCGAATAAACCGGTAGGCGTCATTGCGCATGATAGTGCCGGAGGTGGCCCCGCGAAACAGGTGCGAGCGCTGTTTGACCCAGTCGCAGAAGTGGCTGATGCCATGGCGCGCCAGGCCGCCGGCGGCGATGCTGCGCATTTCCAGCCAGGTGGCGTTGAGGTTTTCCCACATGTCGGCGGTGATGCGCCCGCGCACAGCGTGGGCATTGCCACGGGCGGCACGCAGGCAGTTGTAGATGCTGGCGGGGTTTTCTTCGTCGAGGGCGAAGAAGTGCAGCATGCGTTCGGCGTCCAGTTGTTTGTGGCGTTCGAGGTAGCTGTCCAGTGTGCCGCTGCTGAGCAACGACATGGCCAGTTCGTCCAGCCCGTCAGTGTGTCCGGCCTGGGGCATCAACGACAGCGAATAACTGACTTCGAGCATGCGCGCCAGGTTTTCGGCACGCTCCAGATAACGGGACATCCAGTACAGATCTGCGGCGGTTCTACTCAACATACTCAGCCCTCCACCACCCAGGTGTCCTTGGTTCCGCCGCCTTGCGACGAGTTGACGATCAACGAGCCTTCCTTCAACGCCACACGGGTCAGCCCGCCAGGCACCAGGCGGGTTTCCTTGCCCGAGAGCACGAATGGGCGCAGGTCGATGTGCCGGGGTGCGATGCCGTTTTCGACAAAGGTGGGGCAGGTGGACAGGCTCAGGGTCGGCTGGGCGATATAGGCGTGAGGGCGCGCCTTGATGCGTTGGCGGAAGTCCTCAATTTCGGCAGCCGTCGAAGCCGGGCCGACCAGCATGCCGTAGCCGCCGGAGCCTTGGGTTTCCTTGACCACCAGTTCGGGCAAATGCGCCAGCACGTGGGACAGTTCATCCGGTTTGCGGCACTGGAAGGTCGGTACGTTTTGCAGCACCGGCTCTTCGTCCAGGTAGAAGCGGATCATTTCCGGCACATAGGGGTAGATTGACTTGTCATCGGCCACGCCGGTGCCGATCGCATTGGCCAGCACCACATTGCCGGCGCAGTAGGCGGCGACCAGGCCGGGCACGCCGAGCATGGAATCCGGGTTGAAGGCCTTGGGGTCGAGGAAGGCGTCGTCGATACGCCGGTAGATAACATCCACCGGCTTGGGGCCGTCGGTGGTGCGCATGAACACTTTGAGGTCGTGCACGAACAGGTCGGCGCCTTCCACCAGCTCCACGCCCATTTCCCGGGCCAGGAACGCATGCTCGAAAAACGCGCTGTTAAAGCGCCCCGGCGTCAGTACGACCACGTTGGGGTTGTCGAGCCGGCTGGAGCTTTTAAGGGTTTTGAGCAGCAGGTTGGGGTAGTGGTCCACCGGCGCGATGCGCTGCTTGGCGAACACCTCCGGGAACAGGCGCATCATCATCTTGCGGTCTTCGAGCATGTAGCTCACGCCGCTGGGGGTGCGCAGGTTGTCTTCGAGCACGTAGTAGGTGCCGTCGCCGTCGCGTACCAGGTCCACGCCGGAAATATGCGAATAGATGTCGCGGTGCAGGTCCAGGCCGACCATGGCCTTCTGATAACCCTCGTTGCCCAGCACCTGCTCCGCCGGGATGATCCCGGCCTTGATGATGCGCTGGTCGTGATAGATGTCGGCAAGGAACATGTTCAGCGCATTGACGCGCTGTATGCAGCCGCGTTCTATCAGGGCCCATTCACTGGCGGGGATGCTGCGCGGGATGATGTCGAAGGGGATAAGGCGCTCGGTGTCTTGCTCGTCGCCGTAGAGGGTAAAAGTGATCCCGGCGCGGTGGAACAGCAAATCGGCCTCGCGACGCCGTTGGGCCAACAGTTCCGGCGGCGTATTGGCCAGCCAGCGGGAGAAATCCTGATAATGCGCACGGCAGGCGCCGTTTGCGTCATTCATTTCATCAAAGAAAGATCGAGCCATTCCAGTACCTTGTCAGTGCCCAGGGTTGCCTTGGGTGGCACTGCCGCTTAAAAAAACGCATATTTTTATGAGCCTGTGGCTGAGGGTGCCATCGGGCCTGGTCCTTACTTTCTTATGGGGTCGGCTCTGGGTCGGGGGGTAACGAATGCTCCTGTATCCGGGCAGATGAATGCATTAAGCAATGCCTGTGCCGCAATGGCATTCCGGGCCGTGATTGCCTTGTTGCAGGGAGCAAGCTTGCTCGCCACAGCAAGTCCGCTCACTACAAGGGTGCAGCGGCTGCGCTCAATTGGTGCAGGAACAAACTTGAACTTCACCCAAGCCCGATTCTTCTAACAAGACTCGTCACCTTGTGGAGCACCGCCGTGCCCAGAATCATCTCGCCCAACACCCCGACCGCCGCCCTGGACGATCACAGTGAACACAATGCCAAGATCTTCGGTTCACCCAAGGATCGCCTCGACTTCTACCGCCGCGAAATCCAGTACGAAACCAGCATCCTGGCCAACCGCACCGACGCCTACCTTACGGCGCAGTCGTTCCTGGTGATCGCGTTTGTCTCGGGCATGGGCAACCTGAACCCGGAATGGGGCAAGTTTTTCACCTTGATCGTGCCGGCATTTTTGGCCTCCCTCGGCATTCTCAGCTCACTGAACGCCTGGCCCGGTATTCGCGCGGCCTACGAAATCATCGACCACTGGCACTACAAGCAGAGTGAGTTGCTGCGCAGCGAGCCGGTGATGGGCCTGGCCTATGACGATTCGCCGTTGTTCTGCGAGACCGAGTCATCCCACAAGGGCTATCGCAAGTCGTTGCTGTTCTCCATGCGGGCGCCATGGCTGTTTATGGTGTTCTGGGTGCTGCTGGGTGCGTACGCGTTTTATATCCAGGTGGATAACCCGGTCTCTTAAGCAATTTGAACTTCGTGGCGCTGCGCGCACCCTTAAGTTTACGCAGGCTGCGTTTTACATGAGAGGTGACCTATGAACACCAGCAACGACCCCCAAACCAGCAACCGTAACGACCCGGCCATCGATGGCGGCGAGCCGGCGCCCGGCACTGCTGCCGATGCGCCCAAAGACCCGAAACCTGCCAGTGACCCCAAAGCCCGGGAAAACGACTACAGTCCAGACTTCAAGCCCACGCGTGCGCCCAAGCCTGAAACCGATGCTGATATCGACACCCAGGGCGGTTAGAGGAGACGGTCATGTCACAAGAACTGGATGACGAGGAAGAACTCAATGACCCGGGCAACGAAGACCCAGGCTCATTGATGGATGATGCAGAAGTACCGCTGAACGATCTGGATGATGCAGCGGATGTAGGCAACACCGAAAATCAGGAGTGAGCGTTCACCTTGGCACGTCGTTCATACCACGCCAGCATCGGCTGGGTGCTCAGGCCATGAACGACGATGCTCAAGGCGATCACCGAAATCGTCAGGTCTACTGCCAACGCGCTGCTGGTGCCGACCAGCCCGTGGTTCAGCGCGTAGAACAGGTAGTAAATGCTGCCGATACCGCGAATGCCGAACCAGCCCATCAAGCCGCGTTGCCGCTTGCTGATCAGGCTGCCCCAAGGTATTACCCACACGCTGAACGGGCGGATTACGCAGAACAGCAGCGCAGCCACCGGCAGCGCACGCCAATCCCAGTGGCTGACCAGCACAATGCCCAGCACGGTCACCAGGAACACTTCCATCGAACGCTCCACCAAACTGCCAAACGAGAGCATGTCGCCCATCATCACGCCGGCGGCAATTTGCGTATCTTGCAGTTCACTGACATCGCCTTGCAGGGCCCGCTCCGGTTCAACTTCCAGATGGCCGACCACCGGCAGCGCCAAATGCTCCGAGGGCGTCTGCGAGTGCCCGGTGGAGCGGAACTCCGCCTGGCGCAAGCCCAGCCCTGCGGCGAACACCGACAAAAAGCCGTAACCGCCCACGGCCTCGGCGGCCACATAGGCCAGGGCGATCAGTGCCAGGGTCAGGTAGTCGTTGGGTGACAACGTGCTGTCGGCATGGGTGATGCGTAGCCACAGGGTCACACGGCCGATACCACGGCCCATCCAGTAGCCGATCAGCAACCCGGCGGGCACCGCCCACAGCAGGTTTTTCAGGACCCAGCCACCGAACCAGTCGCCATCAAACCCACCGTGTTGCATAAACAGCAGGGCAAAGATCACAAAGGGGAAAGCGGTACCGTCATTCAAGCCGGCCTCACCGGACAAGCCGAACCGCAACGCGTCATAGTCCTGGGCATTATTGACCTGCACCAACCCGGCCAGCACCGGGTCGGTCGGCGCCAGTATCGCGCCCACCAGCAGCGACACGCCCCAGGGCAACGCAAACACATAATGCAGCGCCAGGGAAACGCCGAGGATGGTCAGCAGCATCACCGGCCCGGCCATGCCAAAGGCCACGCGCCAGGTGCGATGCTTGAGCGGCAGGCGCAGTTTCAAGCCACTGACGAACAGCGAAAACAACACCGCGACTTCGGTGAGGTGTTCCATCCAGCGCGCCGAGCCTTTGATATCCAGGCCCAAGAGGTCGACGCCCAGCGGGCCGATGGCGATGCCCAGCAACAGGCACACCGCCGAGGTGGTGACCGGCATCCAGCGCAGGTAGGAGGAGGTGAGGGCAAGGGTGAGCAGTACGGCGCCGAGTACGGCCATCCATAGAATAAAAGTCATCGAGCGTGTACCGGGCCGTGGTTTGTCTCAGTTGGAGGACCACGGCTCGGTGCAGGTTCAATCGGGTTCGATCAGGTATTGATCCAGGAATGGTCAGCTCCAACGTTGACCCTGAACTTGTAGCGAAGCGGGAAGTAATGCTCTTTGGTCTTCTGAATCTGGAGTGGCACTGTTATCGGCGGCACCAGGCCCTGGCGCGCGTAGGCCTGACTCACGCTTTCTTGAACGTTGACGATCGTACCGTGCGGCACGAGCTTGCCATCGACCAACATGGCTTCTTTTGTGAGGCTATCGAAACCCAATTCGTACATGTCGGGTCTTTTGGTTTTAAGGATGTCATTAAACATATTTGGCCCCACGGTATCGAATATTTTTGCCTCATAAGCCTTGAACTCCGGGGTGTACCCAACTTTGCCATCGGGGCCTCGAGCGACGGTCGGTCGATTATTCGCAAAGTAGGATTTGTTCGTTGCAAACCGTTTATTCATCTCCTTGATCATCTCCTCAAGCACTGGGTTGCCAGGTCGAGTCGCGAAGTTGCTGGTGTTATAGAACGTTTTATAGTCGGACACCTGATGCGTTACCGGCAAACCGAGCAGCACATCATCGGCGCCTGCTGCTATTTGTGCGGCATCGACGTTGTTCTGGATGAGATCGTCGGTATCCAGATAAAAACCACCGTGCTTATTCATGATCGGGTAGCGGGCTACATCTGAGGCGGCAGCCAGGTTCTTGCCTTGCCCTTGTCGGAAGTAGCGGTACATTTCGCCGTTCTTCAATTGCTTGAATGCGGGATCTTCATTGAGGTTGAGCACCGTCACGCCAGGCACTTTCTCCTTCAATTTGCTTTCGATTTGTTTAAAAACAGCAGGGCTGTCGGCGTCCACGTGCAGGACTGATTTATACCCCGGGGTCCGCATGGCGTTTTGGGTCATGTTCTCGACCAAGTGGGAAGGTATTTCCTGGCCCGCCCAAAAATAATTGAGTGTTTTGGGCACGGGAGCCAGCTGTTTGGGAATGCTGGGAATCGACGAAACTTCAACAAAGTTATAGCGGTGGTCGCTGACTTTTTTGGCCTTTCTGGAGTCTGCAAGTGTTCCCCGTTGCCATTGGCCTTCGGCACTTCGCCAATAATAGTGATGGCCTTGTTCGTGGGGGCTTCTCCATGCGCCCGCCGTACTATCGAACGCAACTTCCTGATCGACGTTTTTGTAATTAATCCTGAATGGATTGCCTGACGTTTCCACGATTTTAATATCGTCCATCGGCACTACGTAGGTTCTATCCCCCAATCTGAAAGGCGTCGGTGTACTGCTTGCGCCGCCCGGCAAGCGTTCGGATCGGGACAAAGGTGCCCACCCTGAAGGGCCAAGTTCCTTGACCGGAATATCGGCGGCCGTGCCTTTCGGGTGGAGGATGACGCGCTGGCCGTCTTTGACCTGGGACTCGAAGAGCCTGCCATCAACCTTCACATATTCGCGTTTACTGCTGCCCACAAATACGTTGTTCTGCAAGCCCTTGGTCGATAACTGCTCCTCAGCGATGTAGCGGGTTTCATAGCCGTGCAGGTTATCCAGGGACCGTACTTCTCCACTGGCAGCAACGCGGTTAGGTTTAAAGTCTTTCAAGGGCGGGCCAATGGCGCGTTGCTTCAAGGCATCGTATTCATGCCAATTGCCCTGAAACATCACAGCCTGGCGCTCGACGGTTTCTTGCCCCACCTGGATCGTCCCGTTTGCTGCCAGGCCGTGCTGCTTGCTGACGTTCTGGATTGCATCGTCACTGGCGATTGCTCGCAAACTGTTCGAGTCGCCCGGCTTGGGTACGTCTGGGACGAAGTTCTCCAACGGTTTGCCGTAGGCCTGTTTCGTGCGCGGGTCCAAGGCGTACCACTTATGGGTTGCCTCATCGAACTTAGCCAGGGCTTTTGTGCTGCGAGCGCCGTTGGCGGCACTGAATGTGCCTTCAGCGATATCGGCCTTTTTGGCCAACGCCAACAGGTTGACGCGGCGGTACGAACCGCGCAGGTGATTGACACCTTTATAGGCTTTGCCGGCTACAAACTTTAAGCCCTTCAAAGCCCCACGCGCGAGGTCATCAATACCGCCCAACGGATTGAGCGCGCCCACTGCTGCCCGTCCAACAATCTTGAGCACCTGGGCAGCTTTTGACAGCGCCGAGGCACCGACAAATGAAGCTTTCGCGGCCTTGGCAGCGACACCGGCCCCGACCAGGAAACCAAAGATATCGAACGCCAAGTCGACAGCGCCTTCGCCAAGCTTGCCCTCGTTGAAGTTGTTGATCGCGGACCGGAACGGAATCAGGCCCAGTATGACCTCGCGAATAGTTTCGACAGTGCGGTGTTCAGTCTGAAAGGTCGTTGTTCCCCTGGAATAGGCGCCCAAAGCCGGCAACTCCATGTCCTCGACCATGGCATCGACCAGGTACTGGGTTCTGGCGCTGGCAAAGTTCTTCGGTACACCTGTGGCGCCTTCGCGTTCTTGCGTTATCCCTGCGGGGTACTCACCCTCGGGTTTTATCCGGTCGTATCGTTTGCCTCGGGCAGAATACCAACCCCCGGAGGGCTGGTTTTCTTTATAAGCTTTGCCCGGCCGCCGGGTAACAGTGCCCTTCAGTCGGTCGATGGCGTAGGTCATGACACTGATTTGGCCGTTGACGGTGCGTCGGGTCTCGACCAAAAGCACACCTTGTTCAGTGCGCAGGGGATGACTGGGGGTATCGTAGTCAATTTCTCTGCGCACGACGATTTCGCCGAACTCCAGATTCTGCCTGTCTTCCAGAGGCAATCTCGAAATCAGAACCTTGAGCTGCGCCGACGTGGCCTTTTTGACGGCGTCAGAGTGTGTGCGAAAGTCTTGATTAAATTGTTTTATCGGATCCGGCAGGGTTTTGAGGACTGGCAGCAGATCGCTGATATTGATTTTGTCTGATGATGAAACCCATACCCCAGGCTTTCCGTTGTCGGAATCAGGTGGTGGGGACCTGAGTGCTCTGCCATCAATGAGCAGGTCCAACAGTGAGTAGGGGCCGGGGAACACGCGCGTGGAGGGTTGCGACGTGATGCACTTTTTATCGAACAGCGCTGGGTCCATGGTCGGGCACGCTTGCTTCAGATATTCGATTGCAATGGCTTGGGTGGTCGGTGTCTCGAGGGGCGGCAGCGCGGCTGCTTCGCTCATTTCTCTGACATGCTGGTCGAACGCAGTGCGCACCTCGGACAGGGCGGTATCGGTTGTCGGATAGCCCAGGCCATAGGCAACCGCCCATGTTTTGATCGCCTCGTTCTGGGCGGCATATTCAACCTGGCGCTCCTCGTCCGAGATGGGTGCAGTGTCGGCCGCCAGCATGATTTGCGCATAGTTCATTCTGCTTGTTGCGCCCGGCGCTTTTGCTTCCACGCGGGCAACCGCCGTGGTGAAGCTGACCCAGCTGTGGGAGCTCATCGTCACTTCTTTCGGGATACCCCCGACCAGAAACTGGGGTGCGCGACTCGCGAACATGATGTAGGCCAGTGCTGATGCTTTTTGCTCGGAGTCGGCGAGGCCGCCGGCTAACAGATGCGCCTCTAGCTCCTTGACCACCGTCGAGGCCGATTTGTGGCTGTTGGTGGCTGACACCAGGGTGTAGCCTTCAATATTCGTTTCACCGCCGCGATCGGGGTATTTCCCTACGGCCAAGGCTGCCAGCAGCCAGTCGGTGGCACTGCCTTTAACGAAGCGTGCTTCGAATGTGGCCTGAATGGCCTGGCCCAGTGCAATGCCTCTGGGTGAATTGACCAAGTCGTCGATCAGTTGCCGTGGATTGAGCTGTTCCTCAGCGGAAATCGGCCTGCCATTGAGCAGATAGTCCAGGACACTCTTGAAGGGTTTTAAACTGAGGTCGCCGAATGTTCCCTCGTTTATAGACAGCCTCAGGCGTGCCTGGTCGTCAGGCGCCAGCGGTTCGGGCCATGTCAGCGCGCCGCCTAGATTGCCATGGGTGGCGGACCTGAAATTCGGCGCGAGCAGGGCGCTGGCCAGGTTCTCAAGTTGCCCGGAGTTGGTGGGGATGTCCCAGCCATGATCCTGCAGAAACTGCTGCAGGCTGACTTCATTGGGGGCGCCAATGCCCGTTGGCTGGTAGGTGCCGTGCGCAGACAGAGGGAGCGGCCGTGCTAGTTCGGTCTGGAGTTCCTCGATCTTTTTACTGCCATCTTCCAGGCTCATCGCCAGGCGTTGCAGTGCAGCGCCCGCCCGGTGCCAGTTGTGGATGTCACCCAGCTCCGCTTTCTGTTCCTGAAGTGTTTCTTCACTGAGCGACTGGATCTTGTCTGCAAAGCGGCCTGGATCGAGGGTCTTGAAGTTATACGTCTGGTGGCTGATTTCGCCCGATCGCCTGAGCATGCCAGACAGCGTCAGGTTCTGTGGCTCCTGATAAAATCGACCGACCAACTGCCAGGGCACAGGTGCGTCCGGGCTATTAACGGGAGGTGCAAAAGGCAATTCGCCCTCTATGACGCTCGCGGCCCGAAGGATAGGCCCGCTCAGCGCCGCCCACTGGCTGTCGTCCTGGCCCAGCGTGTGCAACGTGCCTGCCGGGTCAAGAAAACGCTCAAGAAAAAAGGATATCTTGCCTGATTTGGGATCGATTTTTACCGAGGTGGTATCAACCCCCAAGGCCTTCATCCACTGCTGAACATCGGGCGATTGGAAAGCATCATGCAAGTGTCTCCACCATTGGCCAAAGGTGGAGTGGGGAGGAATGTAATCGAAGTCGTTAACAGGCGTACGATGGCCAGCCAGGTTCAGGGCGATCGCGTATTGCATTGCCAGTTCGCTGTCTCCATTGGCACGTGTTGCGACCTGCTCTTGCTGCGGGGACGCGGTGTCACGTTTTAACCTTGAAAGCGGCGGGAGTAGAGGCAACGTTGGAGCAACTGCGGGGCGCGCGATGATCTGATTGGAGATACTGTTCATAGTGGGCTGCCCTTATGCGTATGGAAATAGAGCCTCGACACGAGGCACTTCCCTTACGTAACAGCCGCTTTGGTTTGATTCCCCGCTTCCGCCGATTCAGTCGTTACCCGATATTTCGCCCCCTCTGGGGCAGCCTGCCTGGCCCAGGTTCAAAGTGTTTCCATTAGCTGCGAACCGATGGTTTTCATGCGGATCATGTCCATCAACTGGCGCAACCCCGGTTGCGACTGGCGGCGGCTCGGGTAGTACATGCATAGGGGTTCGCCCATGCAGGCCCAGTCCGGCATGACCTCCATCAGGCGGCCGTCGGCAAGCTGCTGCTGCACGCGGTCGGACAGGCAGTAGGCAATCCCCACGCCTTGCAGCGCAGCATTGACGATGGTTTCGGTGTCGGCCGCGCTGAAGTTTCCCGGCACGTCGATGCGTTGCTGGCGCGCCCCATTGCCCAATTCCCATTTGTAGGTGGTCTTGTCGCCCAGGTACATGCGGATGCACGCATGCTCCAGCAGGTCCTTGGGCACTTGTGGGGTACCGCGCCGGGCGAGGTAGGCAGGGGAGGCGACCATTATCCAGCGCAGTGCACCGGTCAGCGGCACCGCGACCATGTCCTGGGGCACGGTGGCGCCATAGCGGATACCCGCGTCGTAGCCTTCGGCGATGATGTCGAGCATGTGGTCTTCGACGATCAGGTCCAGGCGCAGCTGCGGGTAGGCGTCGGTGAAGGCGCCTAGGATCGGCGCCAACAGCAGCACGGCCGCATCTCGCGGCACGTTGATGCGCAGGCGGCCAATCGGTGCTTCGCGGTGCAGCTCGAGGGTGTCGAGGCCGTCCTGGATGGTGGCAAAGCCCAGGGTGAGTTTTTCCGCCAACAGGGTGCCGGCGTCAGTCGGTTCTACCGCGCGGCTGGTGCGGTACAGCAGCTTGACCCCCAGGCGGGTTTCCAGGTTGCGCATGGTGTGGCTCAGGGCCGAGGTGGTCACGCCCAGCTCATGGGCGGCATGGCGAAAACTGCGGCGCCGGATGATCGCCATGAACACATTCAGATCGGCCAATTCGGAACGATTAAAAGCCGCCATATCAAGCCTCTTTACCAGGAGTACGGTTGCATGGGGCGTTGAGCCCTATTCAACCTCGGATGATCTAGAGTAATTGTTTTTCTACGTATTTTTGCAGTTCGAGGAATTTTTTATGCGCATCGAGACCATCCGGATTGCCGGCATCGACAAGGCCGTCTCGCGGATTGCCCTCGGCACCTGGTCCATGGGTGGGCATTTGTGGGGCGGTGCGGACAACGAGCAGTCGATCAAGACCATTCGCCATGCGTTGAACTGCGGCATCAACCTGATCGACACAGCGCCGGTGTATGGCCTTGGGCTGTCCGAAGAACTGATTGGCAAGGCCGTGCGCGGCATGCGCCACAGTGCGGTGATCGCCACCAAGGCCGGCCTGCAATGGGACGACGGCACCACCCGGCGCAATGCCACGGCGCGGCGCATCCGCAAAGAAGTCGAAGACTCGTTGGTGCGCCTGGACACTGACTATATCGACCTGTACCAGGTGCACTGGCCCGACCCGCTGGTGGCCCAGCAAGAAACCGCCGATGAGCTGGAGCGCCTGCGCCGTGAGGGCAAGATCCTGGCTGTCGGCGTGAGCAACTATTCCTGTGCGCAAATGGACGACTTCAGTCGGCACACGGCGCTGGCCACCGTGCAGCCGCCTTATAACCTGTTCGAGCGCGCCATCGACAGCGACATCCTGCCCTATGCCCGCCAGCACTCGCTGGTGCTGTTGGCCTATGGCCCGCTGTGCCGTGGCTTGCTGACCGGCAGCATGCACTCGGCCACCAGCTTTGCCGGGGATGATGTGCGCAAGCTTGATCCCAAGTTCAAGGCGCCGCGTTTCGAGCAGTACCTGGCGGCGGTGGCGGCGTTGGACAGCTATGCGCGCGAATGCCATGGCAAATCGGTGCTGGCGCTGGCCATGCGCTGGGTGCTCGACCAAGGCCCGACCATTGCACTCTGGGGCGCGCGCCGCCCGGAACAGTTGAAGGGCTTTGAAGAGGTGTTTGGCTGGCACCTGAGCGCCGACGACCTGACACATATCGACCGTATTCTCGCCAGCACGATAAAAGATCCAATCGGGCCGGAATTTATGGCCCCCGCCAAACGTTAGCCTTAACGACAGGGATGTCGGCACACAAACAACATCCCTGTTCGTCGAGGTTTTTGCATGAAGCGCGGTACCGTATTCAAGATCGCTGGTGGTGTGCTCGCTGTGCTGGCGCTGGTGGGAGCCTGGCAATGGCGGGGCAATCCTGACGCGTTGTGGCGTATCGTCAGCCAGCAGTGTGTGCCCGACCAGCAACAGCATCAAAACCCCAGCCCGTGCCTGGCGGTGGATCTGGACCGTGGCTACACCCTGTTCAAAGACCGCAACGGCCCGTTCCAGGACCTGTTGATTCCCGTGGATAAAGTCACCGGCATCGAAGACCCGGCCTTGGGGCGGCAGCTGCTGCCGCATTACTTTACCCAGGCCTGGCGGCACCGTGCCGTGCTGTCTGCGGGCCTGACCAAACCGATCCCCGACGCGTTTGTGTCAGTGGCGATCAACTCCCTTTATGGCCGCTCGCAGAACCAGTTGCACCTGCACATTGCCTGCCTGCGCCCGTATACCTTTGCCTTCCTCAACCAGCAAGGCGAGAGCCTCGATGAACAGTGGCGCGTACTGCCCACGCGCTTGATGGGGCACACCTATAGTGCCCGCACCCTGTCGGCGGCCGACGCTGATGCGCTCGACCCCCTGGCGGTGTTGCGTGAATACGTCGACGCCCAGGGCGGCAGCATGAGCCAGTACAGCCTGCTGATGGCTCCCCGCGACGATGGCAGCTTTGTGTTGCTCAGCACCCATGTGACCTTGACCGAACTGAACCTGGGTTCAGCTGAAGAGCTGCAAGACCCTCGCTGTGACCTGATGACCCAACTGTAAGCCTCTACTAACCTGATCCGGATCCTCTCCATGCGCTTGACCGTATTGGCCTCACTGTTCCTGTTCGCCGGTGCCGCCTTTGCTGCGACCCGTGAAGTTGTCCCGATCCACAGCAGCACCATGGCCAATGGTGATTTGCGCTACAGCGTGACGTTGAAGATTGGCGGCACCTCGGTCGAAACCCAGTTCGACACCGGCTCGGTCGGGTTACGTGTATTACCCGGCGTGCTCAAACCCCAGGATGCAGTGGCGCAGGGCACGCCTGCAGCGGTCCAGTACGGCAGTGGCGTACGCCTTAATGGCACGCTCGCGCTGGCCAATGTCAGTTTAGGCAACACCAGCGTGCGTGTGCCGATGCAGTTGGTCGATAGCATCAGTTGCAGTGATGCACGCCCCAAATGCCCTGCGTCCAAGGCGGGAGCCAAGGATTTCCTGATGGGCGGCAACCCACTGCGTGGCGAAGGCTACAAGGCAATCCTGGGCGTCGGCATGTTGCGTAACCCGGCGAGCAATCCATTGGTGGCCATGGGCGGGCGTTGGTTGGTGGTGTTGCCACGGCCGGGGCAGAGCACGGGTGAGTTGATCATCAACCCGACCGTGGCTGAAACCCGGGGCTTTCGCACCATCAGCTTGCAGCGCTTTGCAGTTAAGCCGGGGGATGTCAGTGCGTATTGGAAGGATCATGGGGTGCAGGGTTGCCTGAAACGTTTGGACAGTGCGCAGCAGGTCTGCGGTGACAGCATTCTGGACACCGGCGCGGCGGGGTTTCATATCTACGCCGATGCCTTGCAGGGCAACTGGCCGGTCGGCACGCCGGCGCATTTCAGCCTGGCCATGGCGGATGGAAGCCAGTTGGGGCAGCATTTCAAAGTGGATAACGGCGGTGGGCGGTATGTGCGCTACATCACGGCGCAGGGGGAGCATAACTTTCACGGGATCAATGCGGGGTTGCTGACTTACTTTGATAACGCGGTGTTGTATGACCAAGGAGCTGGGGTGATTGGCTTGAAGTCGCGGTGATTTTTCTAGGCGGGAGTGCATATTCCTTGTGCCTGATGTACCGAGGTGCCTGTATCGCAGCGGTGCGACGATTCGACAAGCCCGCTCCCACAGAAAAGCACATCTTCGGTGCATACAAATCCGCAGCCGATCTCATATTTAAAACCGCATGCGGTCAACTGTGGGAGCGGGCTTGCTCGCGAATGCGGTGGGCCAGTCAATTCATCTGTCTCTGATACACCGCATTCGCGAGCAAGCCCGCTCCCACATTTAGACCGCGTTGCATCAGGTAGATAGGCCGCCGTTACCGCAGCAACGGATATGCACTCATACTCACACCTCCAGGAAAAGTCATTCACGACCTGTTCACTCGATAAACGACACCCTCTCAAACATACCCATTGAACGACTGTTCAGTTTGCACTATGTTGACCGCATCCACCCGTTTGCACACAACCGGGTTCGCGCTTTTTAGTTTTTAACGAGAGGCTCTGGCATGCGGTTTTCCCCCTTCGTCGAACGTATTGCAGGGCAGGGCGTCGCCGCCTGGGACATCCACCACGCCGCGTTCCAGGCCGCCAGCCAGGGCGAAGACATCATCATCCTCAGCGTCGGCGATCCCGATTTCGCCACGCCGTCGTTCATCACCGACGCCGCTGTCAGCGCGCTGCACAGCGGCGACACCCACTACACCGAAATTCCCGGCCGCAGCGCCCTGCGCGAAGCCGTCGCGGCGCGCTACAGCAAGACCCTGGCACGCTCACTGAATGCCGACAACGTGATCATCGTGCCCGGCGCACAGAACGCGTTGTTCATCAGTTCCCTTTGCCTGCTGCAAGCCGGTGATGAAGTGCTGGTGCTCGACCCGATGTACGTCACTTACGAAGCCACGCTCAAAGCCAGCGGCGCCACGCTGGTGCGCGTGCCGTGTTCGCCGGAGTCCGGGTTTCGCCTGGATGCAGGCTTGCTCGCCGCCGCCATCACCCCGCGCAGCCGCGCCATCTTCTTCTCCAACCCCAATAACCCCACCGGCGTCGTACTCAACCCGCAGGAACTGCAAGCAATAGCCGACCTGGCCATCGCCCACGACCTGTGGGTGGTGGTGGATGAGGTCTACGAAAGCCTGGTGTTTGACGGCCAATACCACAGCCTCGCCGCGTTACCCGGCATGGCCGAGCGCTGCATCGTGATCGGCAGCCTGTCCAAATCCCACGCCATGACCGGTTGGCGAACCGGCTGGCTGATCGCCTCGCCGGAAATGATCAGCCACGCCGAAACCCTGGTGCTGAGCATGCTCTACGGCTTGCCGGGTTTTGTGATGGAAGCCGCCACGGCAGCGGTGCTGGCCCATGACGAAGTGACGGTAAGCATGCGCGACATCTACCGGCGCCGCCGTGACCTGGTCGTGGCTGGCCTGAGCGCGTGCCCGGGCATCAAGGTGCAGGCGCCACAAGCCGGGATGTTTGTGCTGGTGGACGTGCGCGGCACGGGCCTGGGCTCCTTGGATTTTGCCTGGCGCCTGTTCCGCGAGGCGGGTGTGTCAGTGCTGGATGCCGCGGCGTTTGGCGAACCGGCGCAAGGGTTTGTGCGGCTGTCGTTCACCTTGGGCGAAGCTCGCCTGGCCGAAGCCTGCCAGCGTATCGCCGGATTTGTCGCCAAGCTGGCCGGTGAGCCGCGTGTGACGCCGATGCCCAAGATCGAAGTGCTGGCGCCGGTCGAGGCGCGCAAGATGATTGAAGTGATCGACCTGCATAAGCGCTTCGGCAATATCGAAGTGCTCAAGGGCATTTCCCTCACGGCCAACGAAGGTGAGGTGATCTCGCTGATCGGTGCCAGCGGCTCGGGCAAGAGCACCTTGCTGCGCTGCATCAATATGCTTGAAGTGCCCGACCAGGGCAGCATTCATGTCGACGGTGAAAGCATCAAGCTCAATTACGGCATGCCCGGTGCGCCGCTGGTGGCGGATGCCAAGCAGTTGGTGCGCATCCGTTCGACCCTGGGCATGGTGTTCCAGAACTTCAACCTGTGGCCGCACCGCACCGTCCTTGAAAACCTTATCGAAGCGCCCACCCAGGTGCTGCGCGAAAGCCGTGCCGAGGCCATCGAACGCGCCGAAGCCTTGCTCGACCGCGTCGGCCTGGCCGCCAAGCGCAACGAATTCCCGGCGTTCCTGTCCGGCGGCCAACAGCAGCGCGTGGCGATTGCCCGCGCGTTGGCCATGCGCCCCAAAGTCATGCTGTTCGACGAACCCACCTCAGCCCTCGACCCCGAACTGGTGGGCGAAGTGCTGCGTGTGATCCGCTCCCTGGCCGAAGAAGGCCGCACCATGATCCTGGTCACCCATGAAATGGCGTTCGCCCGGGATGTGTCCTCCAAAGTGGCTTTTCTGCATCAAGGCTTGATCGAAGAAACCGGCACGCCGGACGCGGTGTTCCTCGACCCACGCAGTGAGCGTTGCCGACAGTTCGTCAACGCGCATCAAACTCGCTAACTCCAGAAAAAGACGGGGCAAATCATGAAATGCAAGCGCATGGCAACGTGGTTGGGCAGTGCAGTGTTGATGTTGACCGCAGGTTTTACCCTGGCGGCAGAAAAACCCATCGTGTTTGCGGTGGCGGCCGAACCCTATCCGCCGTTCACCGTAAAAGGCGGGAACGGCCAGTGGTCAGGCTTTGAAGTAGACCTGATCCACAAGCTGTGTGAAGGCATGAAAGCCGAGTGTCAGATCAAGGAAGTGGCGTGGGACGGCATCATTCCGTCGTTGCTGGCGAAGAAAATCGACGTGATTTTCTCCTCGATGTCGGTGACCGATGAGCGTGAAAAACAGATCGCTTTCAGCCGCGCCTATTACGATTCACTGCTGGGTGTGGCAGGCCCCAAAGGCGCTACGGTGGACATTACCCCCGAAGGCCTCAAGGGCAAGTTGATCGGCGTGCAGATCTCCACGGTCAGCGCCAACTACTTGAAGAAGTACTACGAGAACATCGCTGATCTTAAGTACTACGACACCCAGGAATCGGCGAATGCCGACCTGATCGCCGGGCGCATCGACTACATGATGGCCGACGACACCGCCATCGCCATGATGGTCAAGACCCCGGAAGCCAGCGGCCTGGCGCATATTGCCAGCGTGCCCTACGACCCGATCATCGGGCGTGGCGTCGGCGCCGGTTTGCGCAAGGAAGACACCGCGCTCAAGGCCCGCCTCGACAAAGCCATCGGCGAACTGCTGGTGAGCAAGGACTTTGACGACTTGTCCCAGCACTATTTCGGCCTGTCGGTCAGCCCGTGCAAGCGCGGCGACACGCCGGCCTATGTGAGCAAGACCTGTGACAGCCCCTATCAGCAAATCGCCCAGAAGACCGAATAATGCTCGATCTCCTCAGCTTTGGTGACCAAGGATGGGGCAACGCACTGCTCAAAGGGTTATGGATGACCCTGCAAATCTCCGTCGGCGCGTTTGCCGTGGGCTTGCTGATCGGCCTGGTGGTGGCCTGCGCCAAGCTCAGCGCGCCGCGCCCGATTGCACTGTTGATGCGCGGCTACACCACGGTGTTTCGCGCGGTGCCGGAACTGCTGCTGATCCTGCTGCTGTATTACGCAGGCTCCATGGGCCTTAACGTGTTGATGCTGTGGCTGGGTTTTGCCCAGGTCAATATCAGCGGGCCGTTGGTGGCGATCCTGGTGTTGGGGCTGGTGCAGGGTGCCTACGCGTCGGAGATTTTCCGCGCGGCGATCCTGGCGATTCCCCACGGCCAGATCGAAGCGGCGCGGGCCTTTGGCTTGAGCGGCTTTGGTCTGTTTCGCCGGGTGACTTTGCCGATCATGGCGCCGTATGCGCTGGCGGGCATGTCCAACCTGTGGATCAACCTGATCAAGGACAGCGCCTTGATCAGCGTGGTCGGCACCAACGAGCTGCTGTACACCGCCAAGCAGGCGGCGGGTTCCACACGTCATTACTTGCTGTTCTACCTCACGGCCGCCGCCTTGTATTACCTGGTGACGCTGGCTTCCAACTACCTGTCCGGGCGCCTGGAGCGACGTATTCGTCGCTGGATGCCGGTTGTCGAGTGAGGCGCGCATGCCTGAGTGGATAAGTTACTACGCGGGGCTGATCGCCAAGGGCTTGCAGACCACCTTGTCATTGCTGGTGATCAGCGCGGTGCTGGGTTTTGCCCTGGCGGTGCTGGTGGCGCTGGCGCGGTTGTCCCGGCGCAAATGGCTGGCACGCAGTGCGCTGGCCTACACCAGTGTGCTGCGCGGCACGCCGCTGCTGATCCAGATCTACATTTTCTACTACGGCCTGGGCAGCCTGTTCGCGCAGTTCCCGATGATCCGTGGCAGCTTCTTGTGGCCGTTCCTGCGTGACGGCTACTGGTACATCGTGTTTGCCCTGGTGCTGTCGGTGGGCGCCTATGTCGGCGAAGTGATTCGTGGCGGCCTGCTGGCGGTGCCCAAGGGCGAAATGGAGGCCGCTGCGGCGTTCGGCATGACCCCGCGCCAGGCGCTGCTGCGGGTGCGCTTGCCACGGGCGATGCGCCTGCTGTTGCCGACCCTGGCCGGTGAGACGGTGATGCTGCTCAAATCCACCGCGCTGGCGTCGACCATTGCCGTGGTCGACCTGCTGGGCGCGGCCAACGTGGTGCGCGCGCAGACCTTGCAGATCTATCAACCGTTGCTGTTGGTGGCCAGTGTTTACCTGTGCCTGACCTTCCTGATCGAGGGCGTCTACGCCATCGCCGAACGGCGCGGCACGCCGCTGCGCAGGTCCGTGGGATGAAACAGGACCGCGCGCTGCAAGGGATAGCCCTGTGCTCACTGGCCTACGCGTTTCTGGCGTTGCAGGACGCAGTGATCAAATGGCTGGTGGCCGATTATTCGGTGTTCAGCATTCTGTTCTGGCGCAGCCTGGTGGTGGTCGGTGCGTGTGTGATCGCCGGGCGCATGGGCCTGTTGCGCCGGGCGTGGACCTCAGTGAGCCGCAAGCTGCTGATCATTCGCGGGTTGCTCTCGCTGCTGGCGTGGTTGCTGTATTACACCGCCGCCAAGGACCTGACCCTGGCGGAAATGACCACCTTGTATTTCTCTGCGCCGATCATGGTCACGCTGCTGGCTGCGCTGATCCTCAAGGAGCGTGCGAGCCGTGGGCAATGGGTGGCGCTGATCATCGGCTTTGCGGGTGTGGTGATCGCCTGTCGCCCCAGCAATATGGTCGATCCAGTGCCCATCGCACTGACCCTGGCGGCCGCGTTGTGCTGGGCGTTCACCTATATCCAGCTGCGCCAGGTCGACCCGACAACCTCGGTGCTGGAGCAGATGCTGATCACCAACGTGGTCTTTGTTATCTGCATGGCGGTGACGTTGCCCTGGACCCACACGCCAGCGCCGACCCCGGCCTGGCTGGGGATGCTGGCGGCAGGTCTGGTCGGCGGCATAGGTCAGTTCCTGTTGTTTGCGAGTTTCCGCCGGGCCACGGCGACCTTGCTGGCACCGTTCGAATACACCGGGTTGATCTGGGCGTTTTTACTCTCGAGCCTGATCTGGGGCACCTCGATGGATGTGTCGCTGAGCATCGGCGCCGTGTTGATCGCGGTCAGCGGCACCCTGGCCATGCTCAGCGCCCGCCACCCGGAATCACAGGACGTGGTCGGCGCCGAATGCTCCGTGACGCAACCCCTGTACCCAGCAGCGACAGATGTGCAGCCCGTTGGCGGGGCTGAAAGTGCCGGGGTTGAGACACCCCTCGAGCCAAAGACCGTCGAGCATCGCCGATAGGCCAATGGCGGCCAGGTGGCTGTCGTCGATCTTCAGGTTTTCGCTGCGGGCCAGGTCGTCCAGCAGCTGCTGGATCAGCGCCAGGTAGGCGCGGTAGCTGTTTTCGTGGGACTGGTTTACGTGGGGCGAGTGGCGGATCAGGCTCCAGAACACCACCCACACGCCGAGCAGGTCGGGGTCCATGACACGCGGCGAAAACGAGGCGCGAAGAAACGCGTCCAGGCGCGCGGCGGCGCCTTCGGCCAGCTCGACTTGCGCCCATAACGCGCTGGTCAGCTCATTGGCGAGCTTGTGGTAGGTCTCGGCGATCAACGCGTCGATGCTGCCGAAATGGTGGTTGAGCAAGCCCACCGAAACGCCAGCTTGGGCGGCGATGCGGCGCACGGAAATCCCCGCGTGGCCGTCACGGGCCAGGCAGGTGAGGGTAGCGGCAACCAATAAGTCGCGGCGTTCGTCGGGGTCGGCACGGCGCAGTTTGGGAGGGTCGATGGTCACGGGCATGCCTTTGATAAAAGACCAGAGTGCTCAGGTTAATTGAACGTGTGTTCAATCTCTAGCGATTAAATCATCAGAGGAGGGCAAGGCATGGCAAAAGACCTTTCATGGCAGGTGCCAGGCGATGCGGGTAACACGCTGCACATCGGCGCCTGGCGGTTTGAAGGCGACGGCAGTGGCCCCAAGGTGCACCTGCAAGCCGGCGTACACGCCGATGAAATCGCCGGGATGCTGGTGCTGCACCACCTGCTGCCGCGCTTGCAGGCGTGCCAGGCGCAGGGCCGCCTGCGAGGCAGTGTGACCGTGGTGCCCCAGGCCAACCCCTTTGGCATTGGCCAGTTTCGCCAGGGCAAGCTGCTGGGGCGTTTCCATGAGGCAACCGGGCAAAACTTTAACCGTGCGTTCGACCATTCCCTGGCCATGGAGCGCCCGGCGAGCAACCTGGCGCAATGGCAAAAAAGTTTAGTGCGGTTGGCGGCCGACGCCGATCTGGTGCTCGACCTGCACACCGACGATGAGGCCCTGCCGTACCTTTACATTCATCGCAGTTTCTGGCCCGAACACGGCCTGGCACTGGCGGCCGCGTTGCAGGTCGAGGTGGTGATTGTGTGGGATGAAGGCGGTGACGGCTCCTTTGAAGAAACCCTCATCAATCATGGCGCGCCGCGCTTGGCCGCGACGGTCGAATTACGCGGGCAGGCGGATGTCAGCGATGCCCTTGCGCAACAAGACAGCAACGGCCTGTGGGCGTGGCTGTGCATTAATGGCGTGATTGATGAAGTCGCCGACATCCGCGAATGGCAGGGCGAGGTGGTGGACATGGGCTGCATGGAAACCGTTCTCGCGCCCTGCGCCGGCGTGCTGGTGTTTGAAAAAAACCTGGGTGACCCGGTTGAAGAGGGCGAGCGTTTCGCACGCATCATCGGCCGCCCTGGCGACCCGTCTTCGGAAGTGATTTTGCGCGCGGCGCAAACCGGGCGCATGGTGACAGGCCACCGGGAACGCCTGGTGGCCCAGGGTTCGGTGGTGGCCAAATTTACCGGGACGCGATTGTCGGACAGCTACAGCGGTGGGGTGCTGGACCCTTAGACTCTCAAATACACACACAACCCTTGTGGGAGCGGGCTTGCTCGCGAAGGCGGAGTGTCAGCCAATACATCTTTCACTGATACACCGCCTTCGCGAGCAAGCCCGCTCCCACATTGTTAATTGTGGTGTGGCTCACCAACCCAGGGGCTTGAACAGCTCAGGCACGCCGTCCAGGCTCGGCAGAGTCGCAGTTTTACCTGAAACAACTCAGCGCCTGGATTAGGGCCGCTTCGCAGCCCAACGCAGGACAAGCCTGCTCGCCACGCAGCATAGGCCTCGCCACATCGGCATCATCAGCCTCGTTCCAGGCTGCGTTTTTCCAGCAGCAAACGCTCAAGCTCCTGCATCGGTAAGGGCCGGCTGAACAAGTACCCCTGAATCTGATCGCAGCCGGCTGCCTTTAGAAAGGCCAACTGCGCCTGGGACTCGACGCCTTCAGCCACCACGCGCAGTTCCAGGCTGTGGGCCAGTTCAATGATGGTGCGGGTAATGGCTGCGTCCTGCGGGTTGCTGGTGACTTCGCGGATAAACGCGATGTCGATTTTCAACGTGTCGATGGGGAAGCGCCGCAGGTAGGCGAGGCTGGAGTAGCCGGTGCCGAAATCGTCGATGGAGATTTTCACGCCCATCGCGCGCAGGCGTTGCAGGCTGGCGATGGTGTGCTGCGTGTTTTCCATCAGTGAGCTTTCGGTCAGTTCCACCTCCAGCCAATGGGCCGCAACGCCGGTCTTTGCCAGGCTGGCGGCGATATCTGCAATCAGGTCGCCTTCAATCAATTGATGCCCGGAAACGTTCACCGAGACCTCCACCGCACCAATATCGCTGCGTTGCCACGCGGCGATCTGCCGGCACACGTTGTCGATGACCCAGCGGCCGACGGGCACGATCAGGCCCAGGGTTTCCAGCAGCGGCACAAACACTGCCGGCGACACCGCGCCATGGCCGGGGCGGTCCCAACGCAGCAGGGCTTCAAGGGCACACACGGCACCACTGGCCAGCTCGACCTTGGGTTGGTAATGCAGGGTGAAATCGCTGCGTTCGACCGCCAGGCGCAGGTCGTTTTCCAGCGCCTCGCGGGTCAGGTCATGCACGGTTTCACGGGTTTGATTCTGCAGCTGCTGTTCGAGCATCAGGCCATGGGTTTTCAATTGATCACCATGGGCCTTGAGCCGCAGCAGGTTGCGCACTCGCAGCCATAACTCGATGTGCTCCACCGGCTTGCTGAGGAATTCTTCCGCACCGGTTTCCAAACCACTGATGCGCGCCTCGGACTCGCTGAGCGCCGTGAGCATGATGATCGGGATATTGGCGGTGGCGGCATTGCCCTTGAGTTGGCTGGCGACGTCATAGCCGTCCATGCCCGGCATCATGATGTCCAGCAGGATCAAGTCGGGCGGCTGCTGCGCCACCAGCAGCAAGGCTTCCTCGCCGCTGCTGGCGGTCAGGGTCTGATAGCCCTCATGTTGCAGCAGGGTTTCCAGCAGCTTGCGAACCTGGGGTTCGTCATCAACGATCAACAGCGTTGCGGGTGAGCTGGCCATGGAGAGGACTCATGTAGAGGGTGTGGTGTGTGGGGGCAGCAGGGTGTCGATCACGCGGTACAGCTCTTTGTAGCTCAGGGGCTTGCTCACATACGCGTCGCAGCCGGCCAAGCGGGTTTTTTCGCAGTCTTCCTTCATGGCCATGGCGGTCAGGGCGATCACCGGGATGTGCGCGGTGTGCGGGTCTTGTTTCAGCAAGCGCGTTGCCGCCAGGCCGTCCATGCCGGGCAATTGGATATCCATCAGGATCAGCGCCGGTTGCTGTTCGCGGGCCAGGGTCAGGCCGGTTTCGGCGTCGGCGGCACACAGCACGGTGTACCCGGCATTGACCAGCAACAGGCGTGCCAGGCGCATGTTTGCCTCGTTGTCCTCGACGATCAGGATGCCGGTCATCAGCTTGCCTCCCTGGCGCTGTGCAGCGGCAACCACACTACAAAACGTGCACCCAGGTCGGGCTGGCTGGCCACCGCCACGCTGCCGCCCTGCAGCTCGGTCAACTGCTTGACCATGGCCAGGCCCAGGCCGGTGCCTTCGAATTTGCGCGCCAGGCTGCTGTCGATCTGGCTGAAGGCCTTGAACAGTTTGCCCATGTTGTCCACGGCAATGCCGATACCGGTATCGCTCACGCTCAATTCAAGGAAATGCTGCTGCGCACTGGGTGGCAGGGCAAAGCTGTGCACCGGCCAGTCGCCGGCGATCATCCCGACCTGATCGCGGCTGACCTCACGCACCGCCAGGGTTACGCAACTGCCGTGCGCGCTGAACTTCACCGCATTGGCCAGCAGGTTGTAGATGATCTGCTTGGTCTTGCGCAGGTCCAGCGCCAGGGTGCCGAAATCACCCTGGCTGTCGAGTTTCAGCTGGATGCGTTGCAGCGCGGCTTTTTCGCGCACGATCAGCAAACTGTTGGCCAGCAAGCCTGCGAGTTCAACCGGCTCCAGTTCCAGGTCCATCATCCCGGCTTCGACTTTGGACAGGTCGAGAATGTCATTGATCAGCGAAAGCAAGTGCTGGCCGCTGGTGAAAATATCGCCGATGTATTCGCGCTGGATGTCGCTCATGTCGCCCACCAGGCCGTCCTTGAGCGCCTCGGAAAAGCCGATCACCGCGTTCAGCGGCGTGCGCAATTCGTGGGACATGGTGGCGAGGAACTCGGACTTCATATGGTTGGCGTGTTCCAACTCCAGGTTCTTTTCCTCGAGGGCGCGTTCAAAGCCTTTGCGCTCGACTTCCTCCTGCTTGCGCGCAGTGTTGTCGGTGCCGATCAACAGGTAGCCGATGATCGTGTCGTGGCGATTGCGCAAGGCCGTGACCGAGACCATGGCCGACAGGCGACTGCCGTCCTTACGGATATAGGTCAGCTCGTAGATGTCTTCGATGCCCCGCGAAGCCTTGAACACCAAGGCTTCGAAGCCTGGGGTGATGGGTGTGTCGAGTTCCTCGCTGAGGGCGGCGGCGCGGGTGATCAACTCGGCGGGGTCGGAGATGTCGGCGGGAGTAATGCGGTTGACCACGTCAACGGCGGCATAGCCGAGCATGCGTTCAGCACCGACGTTGAAGATCTGGATCACGCCTTTTTCGTCGGTGGCAATGCTGGAGAAGTAGGCGCTGTTGAAAATGGCGTCTTGCAGCGCGCCGGTTTTCAGCAGGGTTTTCTGGCGTTTGAATTCGACGATCTTTTCAGCGCGCGATTGCGGCGGGTCGGGTAAGGCTGAGTCCATCGCATGGTTTCCGTGACATTCAGGCCCGACACCGGTGCAGCGGTGTCGCAGAGCATGCTCACAGAAGATCGCGTTGAAGCGATGAGGAGGAGATGAGGTCTTTGGACAATAGCAGAGATTATGGCGATTTGAAGGCTGAAAGCGTCCCCCCGGAAACTTTCAGCCTTCAAACGGATAGATCAGCCAAGGGCTGGGCGTTTCGAGCGCAGATGATCGAGGCTGATTGCACAAAGTTGGCTATACCTACAGTTCAGGGTCTCGACGATGACAGCCAGGGAGTTCAATGATGAAATCAAGGCGAATGATCAGCATGCTGTGCGTTGCAATGGCAATGGTCGGCTGTGCCAGCAAGGTAACGCAACCGGACGAATATTCAGGTTTTCTCTCGGATTACAGCCACCTCAAAGAAGCGAAGTCGCCTTCAGGGGCCGAGGTGATGCGCTGGGTAGATCCCGGCCTGAATCTGAATAACTACACCGCAGTGTTTATCGAACCGACGCAGTTCTACCCCAAGCCCCAAGCCACCGCGAAAATTCCGGACAGCACTCTCAATGGCATCAACACCTATTACAACCAGGCGCTCAAGCGTGAGTTGGCCAAGTCGCTGCCGCTGGCCAACGCGCCAGGCCCAGGCGTGATCGTGGTGCGCGCGGCCATTAGCGCCGTCAGCAGCAAGACCGAAAGCCTCAAGCCCTACGAGTACATTCCTGTGGCGTTGGTGGCTGCCGCAGTGAGCACGGGCACCGGCATTCGTGACCAGGAAACCACATTGGGCACCGAGGCGCAGTTCCTCGACGGTGGCAGCGGCAAGGTGATTGCCCAGGTAGTGCGAAAAGGCACCGGCAAGCCGCTCTCCAACGACTCGCAGGTGATGAAGGCCGATGACGTGAAAAGCGTGATCGACGGCTGGGCGTCGGATTTGCATCAGTCCTTTGTGAAGTTCAAGAAGAACTGACTAATGACTGTGGCAAGGATGCAAGCGGCCTGATGTCTTTAGGCGCGTGCCCGTGCTTGCGCACGGGCACGCTGCTCTTATCCGGGCATCACTTGAGCGGTGTCAGGGGCGGCAGCTTCCATTGACCATTCCCCACCTCGGGCTTGGGCAGGTAAATCCGCAGTACGGCGTAAAACGGACCGGGCGGGGCCGGCAACCAGTTGCTCTGTTCGGCTTTTGGCGGCTCGTGGTGCTGCAGGGCCAAGGTCAGGCCGCCGTCGGCGTCCCGCTTGAGGTTGGGCAGCATCGCTGAGTTGATCAGGTAGCGCTTCTTGAGGTTGGGCGCCAACAGTTTGGTCTTGGCGTCGTACATGGTCAGTGACCAGAAGGCTTCAGCCGGTGGCAGTTGATCCTTGGCAAAGTGCACGGTGTAGCTGTGGCGTGCGCCGTTGGCCGGTTTGCCTTCGCTGTCGACGAAATAGCTCATGTAGATGGCTTCGTCGGTGGAGTTGCCGAAAATGCCCAGGTTGGCGCCGGCGTAGCGGTACAGGTAGTTGTTTTTCAGGCGGTCACGGCTGCCGAACAGGTCGCTGCTGGTGACTTGGTGAGTGTCGACCTTGTCTTTCTTGAACGCAGCGAACTCGGCCCGGCCATCGGCAATCCCGTCTTCCAGGGCTTTGCGCTGTTCAGCGGTCAGGTCCTTGACCTTGAAGGGCGCGCCCGGGGCGATGCCGATCTTGGCAAAACGCGCCATCAGGTCTTTTTCGCTGTCCTGGGGCGCGGCAAAGGCCAGCATGAAGTTCAGGTAACGAAACAGCTGCGGGCCTTCGGTCATGGTTGCCATGGGTTTGGGCCATTCGATCCTCGGCGCCTTGGCCGGCGCAGGCTGCTTCACGTAGGCGCTCAGCGGCTGCACTTTGTAGCCATTCTGGATCTGCTTGACCTTGTTCAGGTCCTTTTCATCGAACAACTGCGTGCGATACAGGGCGTAGGCGATGTTGCTTTCGCTGTAGATCACGCGGTCGATGTCGACCGGTTGCTGACCTTTCCAGTCCGGCCCGGCGATCATGTAGTGGCCACCATTGTTGCCGGTGCTGCGGGTACCCAGGTAGGCGATGTTCTGGGTGTAGAGGTCGATCAACTGCACCGAGTAGTAACGGTTGTCTTCAATCTTGGGCAGGGTCAATACCAACGGCTCTTTGCGCAGGTCCATCCACACGAAGGAGTAGGGCGTGTCCGAGTTCGGGGTGACGAAGGCGGTGTCCCTGGGCGTGAACACCTGGGCGGTATTGCCGATATGGTTGAACGGTGCCTTGTAGTTGGCACCGCCTTTGTCGACGGCCTGGGTGTAGAGCGTCTTGTACATCTCCACTACCGGGTAGCCATACAGGTAGGCTTCCTTGGCAATGGCCCGGGCTTCAGTCGGGGTCGCCGTAAAATCGGCCCAGGCGCCGGTGCTCATGAGTATCGAGAGGCTCGCCAACAGCAGGCGCGTCGGTTTTCCAATCATGTTGTTGCGTCCTTCCTGAGTGCTTTATAGAGGGCGTGGGATCAAAGCGCCGAGTTTCCTGTTTTATTGGCCGAACGTCACGTTAATCCCTGCGAACAACGTGAACTGGAGTAAATCATCGCCTTTGCGTGCCACTGTCCATTGCGGTTCAGCAGGCTACCGGGCGAGGCGTCGATGGCGATGGCGGCACCAGGCGCGAGGGGCAAAGCGCCGCAGGTGTCGGGCTCAAACGGCGGGCAACATCGATTTGACCTTGTCACGCAGTTGATCAATGGAGAACGGCTTGGCAATTACCTGCATACCTGGGGGTACTTCGATGTTTTCGGCATAGCCGCTGGCGAAAAGGATCGGCAGGCTAGGGCGAAGCACGCGTACTTGGGTAGCCAGTTCCTTGCCGCTCATGCCTGGCAGGCCCATATCGGTCATCATCAGGTCGAGCTGTTGATCGGCATTTTCAGCCAACTTGAGGGCCTTTTCGGCATCGGCAGCCTCGAGCACCGAGAACTCCAACTCTTCGAGTACATCGACGATCAGCATGCGCACGATGGCGTCGTCTTCGACTACAAGGATGGTGGAGGGGGCAGCGCTCATATGGGGAATTCCTTAGAAATGTAAAGACAGGTCTCTGGCGGTTGAAAGACCGCTCTTGCTAATGAGTCGTGGCAATCTCGGCAAGTTCCCGCTGCAAGCAGGATATTGTGCAGGCAATAGGCCTCAATGTCTTGCAGGCTAGGAAATCTCTGGCGCGACGGCCGCCAGGAAAGCCGGCCGTCGCGTTGACATCGAGAGGGCTGGGCTTATAACGGCTTCAGGAAGAAATCCGACGGATCAATCTTCAATGACTTGGTGATGTCGTTCAGATCCGCGCGATCGAAGACCGAAATCTTATACTCCGGCACGCTGGCGTTGTCGCCATAATGCGCCAATAGGTTTTTGGTCCGCCCGCTATTTAGTGTGCTTTCCAGACCGGCTCGCATGGCGGCCTCGTTATCGAAGGTTGCCTTGCCGAAGTTGGGGTCAAAATAAAACCATTCCTTCTTGCCGTTGGACACTACCACGCCGGCTGTTATGCCATGGCCTGGACCATTGATAAGTAGTGTTTTAGAGCTACGGGCATTCGCGAGTTCTGAAATGAGGGCGGTGTAAGGTACTTGCCTGGACGCCATACCAAGGTGGAACTGGTTTCCTAATGCGCCTTGAAGCCGGTTGAGCTCCTTACGAAACTGCGCCACTGCAGGAGCTTTTTTTGCCCTGGCGACTTCAATTGCAGCCAGTGTTGGGCTGGTTTTTTCCAGAATGGCAATTTCGGCAGGGCTTAGGGTCGGTACCATTGCGGTAAACAGGTTTTCAAGCAGAGTGTCTTGTTTGCCTTGTTTAATGGCGGCTGCCATCAGGTTTGACAGTGCTGCACACTCGCCTTCTGACAGCAGGGAAACTTGACTGAGGTAAAAACCTTGCGGAAGTGCTGTGACCTTGCCTCCTGCGGCTGTTACCTCTTCACTGAATACTTTGAAATTTTCCAGGCTGATATTGACTCTTCGATTTTCCATGTACTTGACCAATTGCCCAATTTCTTCGGCGGATCGTCCGCGTGCTATCACCAGTTCTGCCAATTGATTGTTGGTCAACGCGCCCGAGAACCCAGTGATATTTTCTGGTGCTCCGGCGGAATACCCCCTCTTGTACGCATCAGGGTCAGTGATTTTCGCAGCATCGCGTGCTGCATTGAATCGTTCGGGGAGAACCTCCAGCTCATCTATCCGTTTGACCAGACTGCCGAGCGCCTCCGGTGTACGACGTTCTGCCACCGCCAGGCGTTTCAAGTCATCTATGCTCAAAGCTGTGGAGTAACCAAAGATTGAATCTGGCCGCCCTGTGTTTTGACCCCGAATGTAGCTGGTGCGGTCATCAAGTTTGGCTTTGGCGATCGCCGCTACAAAGTCTCTGCGAAAGTTGGGATTGGTCGCAGGCGGCGCCACCACGGCACCTATCATCTTACCTAACCAGGTTTCGGTGAAAGACAGTTTAATTTCTCCCTCGAGGGCGGCTACTGATGGCGTAAAACCTTTGAGCGCAGGACCATACGGTCTGTTGGTGGCAGGGTCATAGTTGTACCATTTGCCGTCCCGGAACACGGCGCTACCATCGATGCTCTGCTCTGCGACCTTGAAGGTGCCGATTGCCACGACACCCTGGCTTTTACTGGCAGCCTTGAGCAGGTCGTAACTGCCGCTTGCGCCTCTTAGCCTATTCGCCAATTCAACACTCTTGGTGGCTCCCTTGGCGAGCAGCTTTCCACCCCCAGTCAGCAGGTTACCCACTAGAGTAGTAGGGAGTGGGTTGAGCGCCTCCAATGTAGACGCCCCCAGGAATTTGATAACTTTTGAAGCTTTATGGGTGACGCCCAAACCTCTGCCCAAGGCTTTGGAGGCTTGCGCGACCTTCCCCGCGCCGAGGGTCACGAATCCAAAAATATCAAAGGCCAAGTCTCCAACGGCTTCACCGTAGCGACCGTTAGACAAGTTGACGATGGCGGCCCGAAACGGGATCAGATTGAGAAGGAAATTCCCAATGGCCTTGTCACCCAGGTGATCTTTATCGAAAGATGTCACGCCCTTGCAGTAGTTGAGGAAACTTTCGTCATCCAGCCCCAGGGAGTTGACGTAGAAATCGGCAATGTTATTGGTTCGGTCGGAGTTATAGCTGTCGGGAATTGCAGGTGTTTCTGTACTTTCTGCGCTATTGGGGGCCGGAGAGTCGTTGAAAGGGTGATAGGACCTCACCTTCGAAACAATTTTTTCCGATTTTTCATTAGTCGTTTCACGCTGATCGAGCAGTGTTGCCAATCGGTCATTTTGTTTTTCAATTGTCCCCTTCGTGGTGTCGATTTCATAAAGATTGGCCTCCCCATTGCGAGTGGTTTTCACAATCAGCGTGTGCCCGCGCTTCACCAATTCGAGTGGATTGCCGGGTGTGCTTTTGTAGTCATTGCTGTAGAAATACTCGAGCTTGCCGAATTCAAAGTTTTTGCGATCGGCTAATGGCATTTGGGAAATCAGGTGTTTGACCATCCCATAATGGCCTTCTTTCTGCGCCTTTATCGACGGCTCGAACTGGGCCTTGAAAACTTCGGGTGCGTCTAACTTATCGGTGCGTGCAAACGCATTGAATGCATCGATGGGAACACGGCGGTCATTGGTGATCCATTTGTATGTTTCCCCTAGTTTTTCCCCTTCCATCACAATATCAAGCATGGATCGTAATCTTGGATCGCCGGCGCGCGCGCGGCCTGTGTATTGCTTGGCCAGCACTTGAGCTTCAAAAACCGCTGGGTCAAGATCCGGAAACTCTGTCCTGAGGCAATCGAGCGCAATCTCTTTTCGAGAGGCCAATGGCGTGTATAAACCCGTAGAAGTCTGCGCCAGCGCCTGCAGCCGGCTGTTGTAGGCCACTCTGACCTGCTCCATTTGGGACTCTGTCGGCTCGGGAGTTGAGGGGACCAGTACGCCATCAATCGGCGTCCAGGCGGTTTGCAAGATCGGCAGCAAACCATTGGCCAATCCCCACTCTTTCAGATTTTCACGTTGGGCAACTTGAACGTCGACAGTGTTGGCCGGTATGGACTCCGCGTAGGCAATAACTTCGGCATAGGTCATGCCAGGCAGCAGGCCCGGGGTCTGGGCTTCGATCTTGGCTGCCGCTATAGCCAATTGCCCCCAGAGAACACTGCCAACTTTCACGTTCGCGGGAACATCTTTGATCAGAAAATGCGGTGCTCGGTTCGCCAACAGCACATGAGTTGCAAGTTTAGCCGTTGACTCTGACGCCAGACCTTCCTTGATCAGATACTTGCTCAGGTGCTCGGCCACCAGCGAGGGTGGTTGTCCCCAGTACACGGGGGAGTCGAGATAGATATCACCGATTTTTTTGGGTTCTGGATAAAACAGACCACTCAAGTCGAGCCCGTCGTTTATAGCGGTCAACAGGTAGTCATAAATACTGGTGGCTGTGGACACACCCTTAAGGTGTGTCTGTAACGCCTGCCCTAGTGCCTGGGCCCTGGGGGTATCGAATAATTTTTGTAGCGCCGCTTGAGGGTCGCCCTGCAGGTCACTGTGCGTCACCGAACTGCCTTGCAACAAGTAGTTCAGCGTGCCGTTGGTATATGTCGCCCGCAACGGCAAGCCAGGCAAGCCGCTTTTACCGGATAACAAGAACGAACGAATACTCTTCCTTTCCTCTTTCGACATCGGAATGGGCCAGGACAGTCCTCCGCCCAAGTTTCCCAGCACCGGTATTGAAGCCTTTTGCTCAATTTGCTTGGCCAGCGCAGCGACTTGATCGGCGGTAACCGGCATTTCATAACCCAGATCGGTAATGACGGTCGCTAATGTCGGCGGTGTGGAACGGGTCAAGGCGTAAGTGGAACCTACGAAAGGCGTGTCAATTTGACTTTTTAGAGCGCTTGAAATTTGGTCTGGGGTAAGGGGCTTGCCATCATTCTGAGTACTCATGAGCTTAAGCTGGTCGACCAAATTGAAAAGATTCTGTTGGTCTGCCTGTAACTGGTTTACGGGCTTGGTCAGTGTTCTTGGGACTGGGGGCGTATTTTGAGCTTCTGGAGGTGTTGAAGTCGGGGGGGCAAGCTCAAGTGCGTTCTGGCCGGCGGTGACGGTTATGGTTTTCTGAGTAACGTTGGAAATGCTCATTTAACTTACCTTGGTGGGTCATAAAAGACGCCTTCCAAAAAGACCTTCCATGTTCCTGAGGCGCAGTCCTGAGTGTGAGATCAATGAAGGGTCGTTCCTCTTTCGTCGTAGGATTCTGTTAGCAGTTGTGTAAATGAGTTGAAAAATCGAAGCTGGAACTGCGGAAAATCCGCACGCAGTGCCTACGCTTTTGCGTCAAATCAACCCAGAAACATAGCCTTGCCCCCTGATGTTCGGGCAAACTCCCCCTTTTTCCGCACTTGGCCAAGGCATGCCCATGACTCCCGCGTCGTCCGTCGATGAAAAGAGCTTCCGTACCCTGCTGAGCCGAAACGTCGCGTTACCCTTGGGCGTCGGCGTACTCAGCGCGGTGTTTTTCGTCTGCCTGATCACTTATTTGCTGTCGGTGATTCAGTGGGTGGAGCACACAGACCGGGTCATCAATAACCTCAATGAGTCGTCCAAACTGACGGTGGACCTGGAAACCGGCTTGCGCGGCTACCTGATCACCGGCGACGAGCATTTCCTCGACCCTTACGAAGTCGCCAAGCCGCGGATCATTGGTGACTTGCACAACCTGCAGGAGCTGGTGGCGGACAATCCGCAGCAGGTCGATCGCCTCAAACGCCTGGAGTCGATGCAGTACGAGTGGAACAAGTACGCGCAGTCGATGATCGACTTGCAGCGCAGCAGCGGTGACTACCGTGCGGCGGTCAAGGCCGGCCGGGGCAAGAGCCTGACCGACGCGATTCGCAACGAATACACGGATGCAGTGGCGATGGAGCAAGCATTCCGTGTCAGCCGCAATGCCGATGTCACCCGCACAACGATCATCAGCGTCACCTTGTACCTGGCTTTCGTGCTTGGGTTGAGCGGTTTCCTGGCCTATATCGGAAGAAAGAATTTAATAGCACTTTCAGATAGTTACAGTGCAAACCTCGCGTCACAACAGAAGATCGCGCGACGCCTGGAACAACAGGCCTGGCTGCGTAACGGCCAAACCGAACTGGCCGAACAGGTGCTCGGCCAGCTGACCCTGAACATGCTTGGGCGCAATATCCTGCAGTTTTTTGCTCAATACATGGGCTCGGCGGTCGCGGCGTTGTATGTGCGCGAAGAGCACGGCGGCCTCAAGCGTGTGGCCACCTACGGTTTCTCCCGTGAGCAGGAGCAAAAAGAGCAGGCGATCTACAACGACGAGGGCATCGTCGGCCAGGCGGCCCAGCTTGATCGCTCGATTCGATTGGACGATGTGCCGGTGGACTACTTCAAGGTCAGTTCCGGCCTGGGCGAAGGTTCGACCCGCAGTGTGCTGGTGGTACCGACCAGCGATGATGGTCGCGTCAACGGCGTGATTGAACTCGGCTTCCTGCGGCCGCTGGATGAGCGCGACGTCGAGCTGTTGGAGCTGATTGCCGGCAATATCGGCACCTCCATCGAAGCCGCCCGCTATCGCCAGCGCCTGCAGGAAGTGCTGGCCGAAACCCAGCAGCTCAACGAAGAGCTGCAAGTGCAGCAGGAAGAACTCAAAACTGCCAACGAAGAGCTTGAAGAGCAGTCGCGTATCCTCAAGGAGTCCCAGGCCCACCTGGAAACCCAGCAGGCCGAGCTTGAGCAGACCAACGAGCAACTGGCCGAGCAGACCCAGACCCTGGCCGAACAGCGCGACGCCATGGACCGCAAGAACGTGCAGCTGAACCAGGCCCAGCTGGAGCTGGAAGACCGTGCCGATGAGCTGCAGCGCTCCAGCAAGTACAAGTCCGAATTCCTCGCCAACATGTCCCATGAGCTGCGCACGCCGCTCAACAGCTCGTTGATCCTGGCCAAGTTGCTGGCCGAGAACCCGCAGGAAAACCTCAGCGCCGAACAGGTCAAGTTTGCCGAGTCGATCTATTCGGCGGGCAATGACCTGCTGAACCTGATCAATGACATCCTGGATATTTCCAAGGTCGAAGCCGGCAAGCTGGAAATGCGTCCGGAAAACTCCAGCGTGGCGCGTCTGGTCGATGGCCTGCGCGGGATGTTCGAGCCGCTGGCAGCTGACCGCAAGCTGGGCTTCCAGGTGGACATTCAAGCGGATGCGCCGCCGATGCTGTTCACCGACCGCCAGCGCCTGGAGCAGATCCTCAAGAACCTGCTGTCCAACGCGGTCAAGTTCACCGAGGCCGGTGATGTCAGCCTGTCGGTCTCCCGTGCGCCAGGCGAGGGCGTAGCCTTTACCGTGCGCGATTCGGGCATTGGCATCGCGCCGGACCAGCAGGAAAGCATCTTCGAAGCCTTCCGCCAGGCCGATGGCACCACCAACCGCCGTTACGGCGGCACGGGTCTGGGCCTGTCGATCTCCCGTGACCTGGCAACCTTGCTCGGTGGCTACATCAGTGTGACCAGCGAGCCGGGCAAGGGTAGCGTGTTCACCCTGGTGCTGCCTGAGCAGTATGTAGAACGTGAGGAGGGCGCCGCGCCGGTCGAGGCGCCACGCCAGGTTGTGGCGGCGCCTGCGCCCAAGCCAATAGCGGTCTCGCCGTTGCCGGTGGCTGACACCAAACAGATTCCGCGCTTTGCCGATGACCGTGACAAGGCACCGTTCGCCACCCGCTGCATCCTGGTGGTGGAAGATGAACCCAATTTTGCCCGCATCCTCTTCGACCTCGCCCACGAACTGGGCTACCACTGCCTGGTCGCCCACGGCGCGGACGAAGGCTATAGCCTGGCCGAGGAGTACATCCCGGACGCGATCCTGCTGGACATGCGCCTGCCTGACCACTCCGGGCTGACCGTGCTGCAACGCCTCAAGGAACACGCCAATACCCGCCACATTCCGGTACATGTGATCTCCGTTGAAGACCGCGTCGAAGCCGCCATGCACATGGGCGCAATCGGTTATGCAGTGAAGCCGACCACCCGCGAAGAGCTCAAGGACGTGTTTGCGCGCCTGGAAGCCAAGCTGACCCAAAAGGTCAAGCGCGTGCTGCTGGTGGAAGACGATGACCTGCAGCGCGACAGCATTGCCCGCCTGATCGGCGACGATGACATCGAAATCACCGACGTCGGCTACGCCCAGGCCGCGCTGGACCTGCTGCGTACCAACATCTACGACTGCATGATCATCGACCTGAAGCTGCCGGACATGCTCGGCAATGAGCTGCTCAAGCGCATGGCCACCGAGGATATCTGCTCGTTCCCGCCGGTGATCGTCTACACCGGGCGCAACCTGACCCGCGACGAAGAGGCCGAGCTGCGCAAGTACTCGCGCTCGATCATCATCAAAGGCGCGCGCTCACCTGAACGCTTGCTGGACGAAGTGACACTGTTTCTGCACAAAGTCGAATCCCAGCTGTCCCATGACCGCCAGAAGATGCTCAAGACCGCCCGCAGCCGCGACAAGGTCTTCGAGGGGCGCAAGATCCTGTTGGTGGACGACGATGTGCGCAACATCTTCGCCCTGACCAGCGCCCTGGAGCACAAAGGCGCCGTGGTGGTGATCGGCCGTAACGGCCGTGAAGCCATCGACAAACTCAATGAAGTCGACGATATCGATCTGGTGCTGATGGACGTGATGATGCCGGAGATGGACGGTTACGAGGCGACAGCCTTGATCCGCCAGGACCCGCGCTGGAAGAAACTGCCGATTATTGCGGTGACGGCCAAGGCCATGAAAGACGATCAGGAACGCTGCCTGGCGGCGGGCTCCAATGATTACCTGGCCAAGCCAATCGACCTGGACCGGCTGTTCTCGCTGATTCGCGTATGGCTACCGAAGATGGAACGCATTTAAGTGGAGCGAAGTTTTTTGGATAAAAGCAGCGATATTGAGCTGCGCCTGCTGATCGAGGCGATTTACCTCAAGTACAGCTATGACTTTCGCGACTATTCCGGTGCGTCGGTCAAACGGCGTGTGGCGCATGCCTTGCGCCAGTTCGACTGCGCCACCATTTCGGCGTTGCAGGAGCGTGTGCTGCACGACCCGTCGGCGTTTATGCAGCTATTGCAGTTTCTGACGATCCCGGTGAGCGAGATGTTTCGCGACCCGTCGCACTTTCTGGCGATCCGCCGGGAAGTGGTGCCGCTGCTCAAGACCTATCCATCGATCAAAATCTGGATTGCCGGCTGCAGCACGGGCGAGGAGGTGTACTCCATGGCCATCCTGCTGCGTGAAGAGGGCCTGCTTGAGCGCACCATCATCTACGCCACGGACATCAACCCGGCGTCCCTGGACAAAGCCAAGCAAGGGATTTTCTCCCTGGAGAACGTGCGTGCGTACACCGCCAATTATCAGCAGGCCGGTGGCCAACGTTCATTTGCCGACTACTACACAGCGGCTTACGATTACGCGATCTTCGACAAGACCTTGCGTGAGAACGTGACGTTTGCCGACCATAGCCTGGCAACGGACAGCGTATTCTCAGAAACTCAATTAATTTCATGTCGTAATGTATTGATTTACTTCAATAAAAAACTTCAGGATCGAGCGTTTGGGTTGTTTCATGAGTCGCTGTGTCATCGCGGCTTCCTGGTGCTGGGCAGTAAGGAAACCCTGGATTTTTCCGCCTACAGCAAGCAATTCGAACCCTTGGTCAAACAGGAACGGATCTACCGAAAATCATGAGTAGCGCCGCAACACACCCGCCGCGCGGGATTGAAGCCATCGTCGTCGGCGCCTCCGCCGGCGGCGTTGAGGCGTTGCTGAGTATTTTTGGCGGGTTGCCGGACACATTCGGCTTGCCGATCATTGCGGTATTGCACCTGCCGGACGAGCGCCGCAGCCAATTGGCCGAAGTCTTTGCGCGGCGCTTGAGCATTCCGGTGCATGAAGCGCGCGACAAGGAAATGATTGCGCCAGGCACCCTGTACTTTGCCGGCCCCGGTTATCACCTGTCGGTGGAAAACGATCGCAGCCTGTCGATGAGCCAGGAAGACCGCGTGCACCATTCCCGGCCCGCCATCGATTACCTGTTCGCCTCGGCTGCCGACGCCTATGGCAAGGGCCTGCTGGCGATCCTGCTGACCGGCGCCAACCAGGACGGCGCGCGCGGCCTTGCCCATGTCAAACAATCGGGTGGCACCACCGTCGTCCAAGACCCCACAGAAGCACGCATCGCCGTGATGCCCCTGGCGGCGCTGGCCTTGCACGCACCTGATCATATTCTCACCTTGAGCCAGATTGGCTCATTGCTGGCTTCCCTGGAATCTTCCCCATGTTAAGTACTGTCCAGGCCAAACTGCTGATCGTCGACGATCTGCCGGAAAACCTGCTGGCCCTCGAAGCGCTGATCAAGCGCGAGGATCGCCAGGTCTTCAAGGCCTTGAGCGCCGACGAGGCCTTGTCACTGTTGCTGGAGCATGAGTTCGCCATGGCGATTCTCGATGTGCAGATGCCCGGCATGAACGGTTTCGAGCTGGCCGAACTGATGCGCGGCACCGAAAAGACCAAGAACATCCCGATTGTGTTCGTCAGCGCCGCCGGCCGCGAACTCAACTACGCCTTCAAAGGCTATGAAAGCGGCGCGGTGGATTTCTTGCACAAGCCGCTGGATATCCACGCGGTGAAGAGCAAGGTCAATGTGTTCGTCGACCTGTACCGCCAGAGCAAGGCCATGAAACAGCAGGTCGAAGCCTTGGAGCGCAGCCGCCGCGAGCAGGAGCTGCTGCTGACGCGCCTGCAGGCCACCCAGGCCGAGCTTGAGCAGGCCGTGCGCATGCGTGATGACTTCATGTCGATCGTCGCCCACGAAGTGCGTACACCGCTTAACGGACTGATTTTGGAGACCCAGCTGCGCAAGATGCACCTGGCACGGGATAACGCCGCCGCCTTCACGCTGGACAAGATGCACGCCATGGTCGACCGCGATGAGCGCCAGATCCAGAGCCTGATCCGCCTGATCGAAGACATGCTCGACGTGTCGCGCATTCGCACCGGCAAACTGTCGATCCGTCCGGCGCGCTTTGACTTGGCGCAGCTGGTGCGCAACCTGGTGCAAAACTTCGCCCCGCAAGTGGCTTCCGCCGGCTCAACCATGCACCTGGTGGCCGATGAACCGGTGGAGGGCAACTGGGATGAGTTCCGCATTGAGCAAGTGGTCACCAACCTGCTGACCAACGCTTTGCGTTATGGGGCCAAAAGCCCGGTGGATGTGCGGGTGTACACCGAACACGGCGAGGCGCGGGTCGAGGTGCGCGACCATGGTATTGGCATCAGCGCAGACAACCAGAAGCGTATTTTCCAGCAGTTCGAGCGTGTTTCGGCCAGCCACGTAGCGGCAGGCCTGGGCCTGGGCTTGTTTATTTCCGAGCAGATCGTGACCGCCCATGGCGGCACCATCGAGGTCGAAAGCCAGATAGGCGAGGGCGCGTTGTTCAGGGTGTGCCTGCCGCTTGGCGAGCCGCAATGAAATCAATCGTCACCTCGACGCAACCTCTGCGTGACCCCATGGTCGTACTTGCAGCAACTGACCGGACAAAGGCTTCCCATGAGTGAAGATGCACAAGATGTCGTACTGATCGTCGAAGACGACGAATCCATTATGTTTGTGCTGGGTGAATACCTGGCAGGCCTGGGCTACCGGGTGCTGAAGGCGATTGATGGGGAGCAGGCCTTCGAGATTCTCGCCACCAAGCCGCACCTGGACCTGATGGTTACGGATTACCGCCTGCCGGGCGGGATTTCCGGGGTGCAGATCGCTGAGCCTGCGATCAAGCTGCGACCTGAATTGAAAGTGATCTTTATCAGCGGTTACCCGCAGGAAATCCTCGACTGCAATAGCCCGATCACGCGCAACGCGCCGATCCTGGCCAAGCCGTTTGACCTGGATACCTTGCAAGAGCATATCCAGCGCCTGCTGGCCTGAAGCACTGGGGCTGCCTCGCAGCAGCCCTATTGCTTGATCATCTCGCGTACCTTGGCGGTCAGCAGGTCGAAGGTGAACGGCTTGGTGATCAGCTGCATCCCCGGGTCCAGGAACCCGCCGCGCACCGCCGCGTGCTCGGCGTAACCAGTAATAAACAATACCTTCAGTTCCGGGCGCAATTGCCGCCCGATTTCTGCCAGTTGTCGCCCGTTCATGCCGGGCAAGCCCACATCACTGATCAACAGGTCAATGCGCTGATCCGACTCGATAATCGGCACAGCCGTGTTGGCATCACCCGCCTCGACAAAGGCATAGCCCAACTCCTTGAGCACCACGCTGACCAATACGCGCACGGCCGGATCATCCTCGACAATCAATACGGTCTCGCCTGCATTGGCGAACGGCAGCAGTGCCGGGTTGACGGCAACGTCCGCGATGCGTTCACCCATAAAACGCGGCAGGAACAGACTGACAGTGGTGCCCTTGCCAACCTCACTGTGGATGGTCACATGCCCATGGGATTGCCGGGCAAAGCCGTAGATCATCGACAGGCCCAGGCCGGTGCCCTGGCCGATCGGCTTAGTGGTGAAGAACGGGTCGAAGACACGGCCCAGCAAGCTTTCCGGGATACCGCAGCCGGTGTCACTGACGCTCAGCTCCACGTAATCGCCGGGCCGCAAGGTGCCATAGGCGGCGGTGAACACGCTGTCCAGGTGGCGGTTGGTGGTCTCCACGGTGAGGCTGCCACCCGTGGGCATGGCATCGCGCGCGTTGATCACCAGGTTGAGCAGGGCGCTCTCCAGCTGATTGGGGTCGGCCTCGGCGGTCCACAGTTCATCGGTAAGGCGCATGTCCAAGGCAATGCTTTCGTTGATACTGCGTTGCAACAGTTCGCCCATGGAGCTGACCAGCTGGTTGATCTCTACGGGCTTTGAGTCCAGCGACTGGCGACGTGAGAAGGCAAGCAGGCGATGAGTCAGGCCGGCGGCGCGGTTGGCCGACGTCACACCCAGGTCAATCAGGCTGTCCAGATCGTCCAGTTTCCCTCGGGCAACCCGCCTGCGCAGCAACTCCAGGCTGCCGATAATGCCGGTAAGCATGTTGTTGAAGTCGTGGGCAATCCCGCCGGTCAACTGGCCGACAGCCTCCATTTTCTGTGACTGGCGCAGGGCTTCTTCGTTATTGCGCAGTTGCGCCGTGCGTTCTTCAACCTGCTGCTCAAGGGTCTCCAGGGTGCTTTGCAGGCGCCGTTCGCTTTCGCTCAAATCAACCAGGCGGTCACGGGCCTCGTATTGGCGGCGTCGCCCACGCAGCGCGGCGCTCACTAGGCTGATCAAGGTCACCGGATGGAAAGGGCGCTCCAGGAAGGTCACGTTGCCCAGCAGGCCGCTGAGGTGGGATGAGCCGTTCTGTTCAGTGCCGCCATGGTGGGTCATCAGCACGATGGGCAAGTCGGACCAGGCCGGTTGCTCGTGCAGGTAGCGCAACAGGGGTTCCAGATCCGCACCGCGCAGGGCTTCGGCGGCAATCACCAACATGCCGACGCCTTGCTCAAGTGCTTCGCAGAGTACAGACAGGTTGGCGGCAACCATGCCGGTGTAGCCGGCTTCCTTGAGCATCATCAACGCCAGGGAGCCGTCACGGCCCAGTGGCGCGAGGATGATTGCGCGCTCGGAGACGGGAGTAAGGCCGGTCACACGCCCTCTTCCTTGAGCAGTGGGGAACCGGCGCCCATATAGGTTGGGATACCGCGTAGTACGCCCTGGAAGTTGTCCAGAGGCTCGCCCACCGTCAGGCCATTGCTGGCGATACGGTATTCGCGAATGGTCGACTCGTGGGTGCCGGTGCGTTTCTTGATGATCGAGATGGCACGGCGCACCTTGCCGAGGGCTTCGAAGTAACGCAACAGGATCACGGTATCGGCCAGGTAGGTGATGTCGACGGGGGCTTGCATGTCGCCCACGAGCCCATGTTGAGCCACCGTCATGAACGTCGCCGCGCCGCGACGGTTCAGGTACAGCAACAGCTCGTGCATATGCAGGATCAGAGAGTTTTCTTCAGGCATCGCCGCCTGGTAGCCGTTGATACTGTCGATTACCACGGTTTTGATCCCACGTTCATCGACGCAACGTCGCACACGGTGGGAGAACTCGCCGGGCGACAGCTCTGCCGCGTCCACCTGCTCGATCAGCAGGTTGCCGGTGTCTCGCAGCGCGGCGAGGTCGATGCCCATGTTTTTCATGCGCTCGAACAACAGGCCCAGTTCTTCATCGAAAATAAACAGCGCGGCTTTTTCGCCACGCCCCACGGCGGCGGCGGCGAAGATCATCGAGATCAACGATTTGCCGGTACCGGCCGGGCCGAGGATAAGCGTGCTGGAGCCGGTTTCTACGCCGCCGCCCATCAAGGCGTCCATTTCACGGATGCCACTGCTCAAAGTCTGACGCACGTAACCGCCACGATGCTCGGCGGCCACCAGGCGCGGGAACACGTGAATGCCGTCTTGCATGATGGTGAAGTCGTGAAAGCCGCCACGGTATTTCTGGCCACGGTACTTCACCACGCGGATACGGCGGCGTTCAGCGCCGTAGGTAGGCGTCAGTTCTTCCAGGCGAATCACGCCGTGGGCCACGCTGTGTACGGTTTTATCCAGGGATTCGGTGGTCAGGTCGTCAAGCAGCAATACGGTGGCGTCGTAGCGCACAAAGTAGTGCTTGATGGCCAGGATCTGGCGGCGATAGCGCAGCGAGCTTTGCGCCAGCAGGCGGATTTCCGAAAGGCTGTCGATCACCACGCGGGTCGGCTTGACGCGTTCCACTACCTCGAATATCTGCCGGGTGGCTTCACCCAGTTCCAGGTCGGAGGAGTACAGCAGGCTTTGCTGGTGATCCGCGTCGAGCAGGCTTTCAGGTGGGGTCAGTTCGAAGATGTGAATGTTGTCGTCCAGATCCCAGCCGTGGGACTTGGCGCCCTGGCGCAACTCGCGTTCGGTTTCTGACAGGGTGATGTACAGGGATCGCTCACCGTTTTTCGCGCCGGCTTGCAGGAAGTGCAGCGCTACGGTGGTTTTCCCGGTGCCGGGTTCGCCTTCCAGCAGGAACAGGTGGCTGCGCGATAGCCCCCCGGAAAGAATGTCATCAAGACCTTCGATGCCGGTGGCCGCCTTTTCACTGAACAGCTCTTTGGATGTAGACAAGAAGTGCCCTCGGGTCACGTACAAGTAAAGGGAGGCGCGTCGGCTTGGACGCGCCATATTTACTTGACCGTGGCGGTTTGTGGCGGTTCAACCTGTCGTATAAATCGTTGGGTACATATTCGTTGCTGCGGTCAGGGCTACTTAGGGTTCCGCCCTGACCCCGGAATGCCGGCCATCGTGGTTAACGGGGCGTCTCAGATCAAAAGCAGATCAAGATCTACAGCACGGCGGCCTGAAAGCCGACCTGAGTGGTTGAAGCAAGAGCCAGCTCAAGTGCAAAGCAAAAGCCTATCTACCTGATGCAACTGGGTCTAAATGTGGGAGCGGGCTTGCTCGCGAATGCGGTGGGTCAGTTACAGGTGAGTTGGCTGACCCACCGCATTCGCGAGCAAGCCCGCTCCCACAGTTGACTGCATCCAACCTTGACATTCCGGGCCTTGCAAAAGTGAGCCGCCGTCAGGGCATAACCCTAGGCCGCCGTTACCGCAGCAACGGATATTCACGCGAAGCTAAAGCCCCTGCTGCAACGCCGGATCATCCGGATTCTGCTGCTCCAACTGCGCCAATAACACCTGCACATTCTGCAACTGCCCGGTTTCCTTCCAATAGCTGACCAGCAACACACGCGCCTTGCGATTGGCCGGATGCCGCTGGACGATTTCCTCCAACTGACGCTGAGCGGCATCCACTTCTTCTTGGGCGTGCAGGGTGGTAGCAAGGTCAAAGCGATAATCCTGATTGCCCGGCTCAAGCTCAACGGCTTTGGACAGCCCAAGCAGCGCGTACGGCCGCTCCCCATGGTGCAACAGCCACATGCCCAAGGCGTGTTGCAGGTAGGCCGACTCTGGATGCGCCGCCAATTGCCGCGCCAGCAACTGGCGGGACTCGTCGGTCTTGCCCTGTTTATCGAGCAATTCGATCTGCGCCACCACGGCTTGCAGGTTGTCCGGCTGCAGGCGCATGGCCTGCTCCAGCGCATGTTGCGCGTCCGGCAGCAGGGCGCTGTGGATATACAAGCGCGCCAGCTGAATCCAGCCATCGGCGGTTTCCGGCTCAGCCTTGAGCTTTTTCACAAACTCATCGAGCACTTGCTGCAAAGGCCCGAAATACAGGCCCAGGGTATCTGGCGACAGGCCGAGCAAGGCATTGGCGGCCGCAAAGCGTACTTCCTGCTCAGGGTCATCCAGCGCCGGGCCAAGCAGCAAGGTGCGTTGGCCGCTGGGCACCAGGCCGACAATGCTGTGAATCGCCGCCTCGCGAACTAACGGCGACTCATCCGCCAGGTCTTTATCCGCCAGCTTCAGCGCTTGGGGGCTTGGGTAATTGGGCAGTTCGGCGTGCAAGGCGGCGCGACGTTCCGGCGACAAATCTGGTCGACCGAGCTGTTGATACAGCACACGGGCGGCGCCTGGTTCACCGTTGCGCGCCTGTTTCAGCGCCTTGGCATAACCATGGGCAATCGCCGGCGGCACGGCCACCGGGGTGGAGCGGGAGAAATACCAAGTGACCAGGACAAGCAACAACAGGGCGCACAGGCCGATGATGGAGTAACGGCGTGACTTTGACATGCAGGCGTCCAAAAGCTGGGGGCAGCTATCGCAAAGCCTCAAGCTTCGGCCAGACCACGACGAGTGTCAAACCCGCATCAGTCCAGCACGTATTCGACCGGTTCCAGGGCAGGCGGCAGGTCGCTTTCACCCAGGGCTGCGAAAATTTCGCGCTCCAGCGTGCGCACGATGGCGTTGCAGGGTAGATCGTTTTCATCAAAACCGAACGGGTCTTCCAGATCATCACCGATTTCATCCAAACCAAAGAACGTGTAGCTGACGATGGCGGTGAACACCGGCGTCAACCAGCCCAGCGGCTCGGCCATGGCGAATGGCAGCAGAATGCAGAACAGGTAAATGGTGCGGTGCAGCAGCAAGGTGTAAGGGAAGGGCAGTGGCGTGGTTTTGATCCGCTCGCAGGCCGCCTGCACCAGGCTGAGGCTGACCAACCGGGTTTCCAGCTGGGTGTAGCGCCATTCACTGATCACGCCCTGTTCGGCCAGCAGCGAAAACCGCGCGCCCAGTTGTTGCAGCACGTGGTCGGGAAGATTGGGATGCGCCCGGTCAACCGCTATCCAGGGTGTGATAACGCGGGCTTCATCTTCACGGCGCAGGTGCGCGACCAGGCCGTGGGCAAACCCGCACAAACCACGCAACAGGCTGGCGCGCTCGGGTGAGTCGCCCAGCACTTGGGTTTCGCGAATCAGCGAGCGCACCTCAATGATCATCTGCCCCAGTTGCTTGCGGCCTTCCCACCAACGGTCATAGCAGGCGTTGTTGCGAAAGCTCATGAAGATCGACAACGACAACCCGAGCAAGGTGAACGGCGTGGCATTGACCTTGGAGAAGTAGGCCGGGTGCAGGGTCTCTACCAGCACGATCACCGAGGCCAGCAGTGTGACCAACAGGCTGCGCAAGGCGATGCGCTTGGCAATCGAGCCTTTCAACGAAAACAGGATACCCACGAGGTTGGGTTTGGGGCGGACGATCATCGGCAGGCGGCTTCTTTGGTGGCGCAGGCCTAAAGATTAGGAGTTTGCCCCCGGAGCGTCCAATCACTGTGGCTGACCGGCTGATAAGCCGGGTCAATGATTGGCCAAACCAGTCAGCCAAATTGAAGGCTTTGACCATTGCCGCCACAGCGCTCTAGAGCGACTATTTCAGCGATTCTCGTCGTGACAAATGTCCTGAAAATAAAAACACATAAGGATTTGGAACCATGCGTGAGTATTTGGCTGCCACCACTGCGTTCGATTACCAGCACACCGTCAACGCCGCCTTGTCCGGCAACCTGCAAGCCCTGAATGCCTGTGTGGAGTGTTGCGACCGCCACGCGCTGCCGGGGCGCATCGCGTTGTTTTGGGAAGGCAAGGACGGGCGCAGCGCCACCGTGACCTTTACCCAATTGCAGGACCAGGCGGCGCGCTTTGCCAATTTCCTCCTGGCCCAAGGCGTGCAACGCGGTGACAAGGTGGCGGGCTTGCTGCCGCGCACGGCAGAGTTATTGGTAGTGGTGTTCGCCACGTGGCGTATCGGCGCGGTGTACCAGCCGCTGTTTACCGCCTTCGGGCCTAAAGCCATCGAGCATCGGCTGAACAGCTCCGGCGCCGTACTGGTGGTCACGGATGCGGTCAACCGCCCCAAGCTCGCAGACGTCGAAGGCTGCCCGACCATCGTCACGGTGGCCGGGGACAAGGGCGAAGGCATCGTGCGCGGCGACTATAGCTTCTGGGCCGAACTGCCGAATTATTCAAGCACCTGCGAGCCGGTGCTATTGGGCGCAGAAGACCCGTTCCTGCTGATGTTCACCTCGGGTACCACAGGCCCGTCAAAAGCGCTGTCGGTGCCGCTCAAGGCCATCGTTGCGTTCCAGAGCTACACCCGCGACGCGGTGGACTTGCGCCCTGAAGATGCCTTTTGGAATGTCGCCGACCCGGGCTGGGCCTATGGCATCTATTTCGGCGTGACCGGGCCACTGTCCATGGGCCACCCGATTACCTTCTACGATGGGCCCTTCACCCTGGAAAGCACCTGCCGGGTCATCAATAAGTACGCAATTACCAACCTCACCGGCTCGCCGACCGCTTACCGCCTGCTGATCGCCGGTGGCGAACAGTTTGCGCGCGCCATCAAGGGCAAGCTACGTATCGTCAGCAGCGCCGGCGAGCCGCTGAACCCGGAAGTGATCCGCTGGTTCGCCGATAACCTGGGCGTGGTCATTCATGACCATTACGGCCAGACCGAACTGGGCATGGTGCTGTGCAACCACCACGGCCTGGCGCACCCCGTGCACGTCGGCTCGGCGGGCTTTGCCTCGCCGGGCCACCGCATCGTGGTGCTCGATGATGCGTATCAGGAATTGCCGGCGGGCCAGCCGGGCATCCTCGCCATTGACCGTGAACAGTCGCCGATGTGCTGGTTTGCCGGCTACGACGGCGTCAAGACCAAGGCGTTTGTCGGCAAGTACTACCTCAGTGGCGACACCGTGGAGCTGAACCCCGATGGCAGCATCAGCTTTGTCGGACGCAGTGACGATGTGATCACTACGTCCGGCTACCGCGTAGGGCCATTCGACGTCGAAAGCGCACTGGTCGAACACCCGGCCGTGGTCGAAGCCGCCGTCGTTGGCAAGCCGTGCCCGGAGCGCACCGAACTGGTCAAAGCCTTTGTGGTGATCAACGAGCAGTACCGCGCCACGCCTGAGCTGGCCGAGGAACTGCGCCTGCACGTACGCAAGCGCCTGGCGGCCCATGCCTACCCACGGGAAATCGAATTTGTCAGCGACTTGCCCAAGACCCCGAGCGGCAAGCTGCAACGCTTTATTTTGCGTAATCAGGAAATTGCGAAGGCACAGGCCATCGCCTGATCCACTTTTAAGGAAACAATGATGCAGATTGAAAACAAGGTTTTCCTGGTCAGCGGCGGCGCTTCGGGCCTCGGGGCGGCCACCGCTGAAATGCTCATCGCCGCCGGTGCCAAGGTGATGCTGGTCGACCTGAATGCCGACGCCGTAGCGGCCAAGGCCAAGCAACTGGGTGACAACGCCCGCAGCGCCGTGGCCGATATCAGCCAGGAAGCCGCCGCCGAAGCGGCCGTACAAGCCGCCGTCGCAGCCTTTGGCGGCCTGCACGGCCTGGTCAACTGCGCCGGTGTGGTACGTGGCGAGAAGATCCTCGGCAAGAACGGCCCGCACGCGTTGGCCAGCTTTGCCCAGGTGATCAACGTCAACTTGATCGGCAGTTTCAACCTGCTGCGCCTGGCGGCTGCGGCGATTGCTGAAACCGAAGCGAACGCCGACGGCGAGCGTGGCGTGATCATCAACACCGCCTCGGTGGCTGCCTTTGACGGGCAGATCGGCCAGGCAGCGTATGCCGCCTCCAAAGGCGCCATCGCCAGCCTGACCTTGCCCGCGGCTCGCGAGCTGGCGCGCTTTGGCATCCGCGTGATGACCATTGCTCCGGGCATTTTCGAAACACCGATGATGGCCGGCATGACCGCCGAAGTGCGCGACTCCCTGGCCGCTGGCGTGCCATTCCCGCCGCGTTTGGGCAAGCCGTCCGAATACGCCGCGCTGGTACGCCACATCATCGAAAACAGCATGCTCAATGGCGAGGTGATCCGTCTCGACGGCGCCTTGCGTATGGCCGCCAAGTAAGGAGAGCACCCCATGAACAATGATCCGATTGTTATCGTCAGCGCCGCGCGCACGCCAATGGGCGGTTTCCAGGGCGACCTCAAAAGCCTGACCGCGCCGCAACTGGGTGCTGCCGCGATCCGCGCCGCCGTCGAACGGGCCGGGATTGCCCCGGATGCGGTGGACGAAGTGCTGTTCGGCTGTGTACTGCCCGCAGGCCTGGGCCAGGCGCCTGCGCGTCAGGCTGCCTTGGGCGCCGGGCTGGACAAGGCCACGCGCTGCACCACCTTGAACAAGATGTGCGGCTCGGGCATGCAAGCGACCATCCTCGCCCACGATTCGCTGCTGGCCGGCAGTGTCGACGTGGTAGTCGCCGGCGGCATGGAAAGCATGTCCAACGCGCCGTACCTGCTCGACCGCGCGCGCAGCGGCTACCGCATGGGCCACGGCAAAGTGCTCGACCATATGTTCCTTGACGGCCTCGAAGACGCCTACGACAAGGGCCGCCTGATGGGCACCTTTGCCGAAGACTGCGCCGAGCACAACGGTTTCACCCGTGAAGCCCAGGACGCCTTCGCCATTGCCTCGCTGACCCGCGCGCAAGAAGCCATCACCCATGGCAGCTTTGCCGCCGAAATCGTCCCGGTGCAGGTCACCGTCGGCAAAGAGCAAAAGACCATCCTGCATGACGAACAACCACCCAAGGCCAAGCTGGACAAGATCGCCAGCCTCAAACCGGCGTTCCGCGAGGGCGGTACGGTGACGGCGGCCAACTCCAGCTCGATTTCCGATGGTGCGGCGGCGCTGCTGCTGATGCGTCAGTCCGAGGCGCAACAGCGTGGCCTCAAGCCCTTGGCGGTGATCCACGGGCACGCGGCGTTTGCCGATGAGCCAGGGCTGTTCCCGGTGGCGCCCGTGGGGGCGATTCGCAAGCTGATGAGCAAGACCGGCTGGAACCTGGGCGACGTTGACTTGTTTGAAATCAACGAAGCCTTCGCGGTGGTCAGTCTGGTGACCATGAGCAAGCTGGAGATCCCCCACAGCAAGGTCAATATTCACGGCGGCGCCTGTGCCCTGGGCCATCCGATTGGTGCCTCCGGGGGGCGCATCCTGGTGACGTTGCTCTCGGCCCTGCGCCAGAAAGGCCTCAAACGCGGGGTCGCCGCCATTTGTATTGGCGGCGGTGAAGCCACGGCCATGGCCGTCGAATGTCTGTATTAAGGACTCAACATGCTGCCCAATGACGAACAACTGCAAATCAGCGAAGCGGCCCGGCAATTTGCCCAGGAACGCCTGAAACCCTTCGCTGCCGAATGGGACCGCGAGCACCGTTTCCCCAAGGAAGCCATTGGCGAAATGGCCGAGCTGGGCTTTTTTGGCATGCTGGTGCCGGAACAGTGGGGCGGTTGCGACACCGGCTACCTGGCCTATGCCATGGCCCTGGAAGAAATCGCCGCTGGCGATGGCGCGTGCTCGACCATCATGAGCGTACACAACTCGGTGGGTTGCGTGCCGATCCTCAAGTTCGGTAACGACCAGCAGAAACAGCAGTTCCTCACGCCGTTGGCCAGTGGCGCCATGCTCGGTGCCTTCGCGTTGACCGAACCCCAGGCCGGCTCCGATGCCAGCAGCCTGAAAACCCGCGCACGCCTTGAGGGCGACCATTACGTGCTCAACGGCTGCAAACAGTTCATCACCTCCGGGCAGAACGCCGGGATCGTGATTGTGTTTGCGGTGACCGACCCGGCCGCAGGCAAGCGCGGGATCAGCGCGTTTATCGTGCCGACCGACTCGCCGGGCTACACGGTGGCACGGGTGGAAGACAAACTCGGCCAGCATGCGTCCGACACCTGCCAGATCCTGTTCGAAGACGTAAAGGTGCCGGTGGCCAACCGTTTGGGCGAGGAGGGCGAAGGCTACAGGATCGCCCTGGCCAACCTCGAAGGCGGCCGCGTCGGCATCGCCTCGCAATCGGTGGGCATGGCCCGCGCCGCCTTCGAAGCCGCACGTGACTATGCCCGCGAGCGCGAAAGCTTTGGCAAAGCACTGATCGAACACCAGGCGGTGGCCTTCCGTTTAGCCGACATGGCCACGCAAATCGCAGTGGCCCGGCAAATGGTGCATTACGCTGCGGCCCTGCGTGACAGCGGCAAGCCGGCCTTGGTCGAGGCGTCAATGGCCAAGCTGTTTGCCTCGGAAATGGCCGAGAAAGTCTGCTCGGCCGCCTTGCAAACCCTGGGCGGTTACGGTTACCTGAGCGACTTCCCACTGGAGCGGATCTACCGCGATGTGCGGGTCTGCCAGATTTACGAAGGCACCAGCGATATTCAACGCATGGTCATCTCACGCAACCTTTAAGGAGCCGATACATGAGTTACGAAACCCTTTTGCTCGAAGTCCAGGGCCGTGTCGGGCTGATTACCCTCAATCGCCCGCAAGCCCTGAACGCCTTGAACGCGCAGCTGGTCAGCGAGTTGAACCAGGCGCTGGACGGCCTCGAAGCCGACCCGCAAATCGGCTGCATCGTGCTGACCGGCTCGAAAAAAGCCTTTGCCGCCGGCGCTGACATCAAGGAGATGGCCGAGCTGACGTACCCGCAGATCTACCTGGACGACCTGTTCAGCGACAGCGACCGCGTGGCCAACCGCCGCAAGCCGATCATTGCCGCCGTCAACGGTTTCGCCCTGGGCGGCGGTTGTGAACTGGCCTTGATGTGCGACTTCATCCTGGCCGGTGACGGCGCCAAGTTCGGCCAGCCGGAAATCAACCTCGGCGTACTCCCAGGCATGGGCGGCACCCAGCGCCTGACCCGCGCCGTGGGCAAGGCCAAGGCCATGGAAATGTGCCTGACCGGGCGCTTTATCGATGCCGTCGAAGCTGAGCGCTGCGGGATTGTGGCGCGCATCGTGCCAGCCGATGAACTGCTAGAAGAAGCGCTGAAAACCGCGACCTTGATTGCCGGCAAGTCTGTGCCGATCAGCATGATGGTCAAGGAAAGCGTGAACCGCGCGTTTGAGGTGAGCCTGTCTGAAGGCGTGCGCTTTGAGCGCCGGGTGTTCCATGCTGCGTTTGCCACCCAGGACCAGAAGGAAGGCATGGCGGCGTTTGTGGCCAAGCGCGCGCCTGAGTTCAAGGACCAGTAACCCGGCCTCAAAATCACTGGCGTTCAAAATGTGGGAGCGGGCTTGCTCGCGAAGGCGGTCGGTCAGTCAAAGATGCAGCGACTGATGAACTGCATTCGCGAGCAAGCCCGCTCCCACATTGGCTTTGTGTGGCAGTTAGAGCTGGTAGCTCTTCAGCTCCCTGGCAATCACCATCCGCTGAATCTTTTAGATCGTTCCCACGCTCCGCGTGGGAATGCCGCCCTTGACGCTCTGCGTCAGCTCTTGAGGCGTGACGCGGAGCGTCACCGGATGCATTCCCACGCAGAGCGTGGGAACGAGCAACTGTGAGTCAGAGCTGGTAGTTCTTCAGTTCCCTGGCAATCACCATCCGCTGAATCTCGCTGGTGCCTTCGTAAATCTGCGTAATCCTCGCATCCCGGTAGTAACGCTCCACCGGGTAGTCCTCAAGATACCCATACCCGCCATGGATCTGCATTGCCGAGGAGCAGACCTTTTCAGCCATTTCCGAAGCAAACAGCTTGGCCTGGGAGGCTTCCGACAGGCACGGTTTGCCCGCGCTGCGCAGGCGTGCGGCATGCAGGATCAGCAAGCGCGCGGCATTGAGCTGGGTCTGCATGTCGGCCAGCAAGTTGGCGATGCTTTGGTGCTCGATAATCGCCTTGTTGAACTGCACGCGATCACGCGCATACGCCAACGCCGCCTCAAATGCCGCACGAGCAATGCCCAAGGCTTGCGCGGCAATGCCGATGCGCCCGCCTTCGAGGTTGGACAGGGCGATGGCCAGGCCCTTGCCGCGTTCACCCAGCAGGTTGGCTTCGGGGACTGTGCACTGGTTGAGCGTGACGGCGCAGGTGTCCGAGGCGCGAATGCCCATCTTGTGTTCGGTACGGTCGACCACAAAGCCTGGGGTGTCCGTGGGCACCAGGAACGCAGAGATACCTTTTTTGCCCAGCTCCGGGTCCGTCACGGCAAACACGATGGCCAATTTCGCGCGCTTGCCGTTGCTGACAAACTGCTTGGCGCCGGTGATCACCCACTGGCCATCGCGCAGTTCGGCGCGGGTGCGCAGGTTATGGGCTTCGGACCCGGCCTGGGGCTCGGTGAGGCAAAAGCAGCCGATGGCCTGACCGCTGGCCAGCTCAGCCAGCCAGGTTTGCTTTTGCGCTTCGGTGCCGTAGTTGAGGATTGGCCCGCAACCGACTGAATTATGGATACTCATGAGCGCGCCGGTGGCGCCATCACCGGCAGAAATTTCCTCGACCGCCAGGGCATACGCCACGTAGTCGACATAGGTGCCGCCCCATTCTTCCGGCACCACCATGCCCAGCAGGCCGAGTTCGCCCATCTTCGCGACGAGGGCGTCATCGATCCAGCCGGCTTTTTCCCAGGCTTGCGCATGCGGGGCGATTTCGCCACGGGCAAAGTCGCGCGCCATGTCGCGAATCATCACTTGTTCTTCAGTGTATTCAATATCTTGCATGGCTTACTTCTCACTCTGCTTGAAGTCGCTGAAGAAGCTCTCGACATGGCTGGCGTCCAACTCTTGGACCGTCGCGGGGTTCCAGTGCGGGGTTTTGTCCTTGTCGATGATCAGTGCGCGAACCCCTTCGATCAGGTCGCCGCGTTCAAACCACTGGCGATCCAGGTGCAACTCCAATGCGAAGCACTGCTCCAGCGACAAGCGCCGGCCGCGGCGCAGCATCTGCAGGGTCACGGCCATCGCCAGCGGCGAGCGGGTCTGCATCAGGCTGGCGGTGGTGAGCGCCCATTCGTGGCTGTCGGCGACAGTAACTTGTTGCAGTTGCTCGACCATGCTCGGCACATCCGGCAACGCAAAGAAGTGGTCGATCACCGGTCGCAGTGCGGCCAGCGGGGCGTCGGGCAATTGTTGTACGGCAAGCTTGGCCAGTACGCCTTGCAGGTCCTTGAGCGGCGAGTCCTGCCATTGCAGGCGGTCGAGCTTCTGGTCGAGTTCGGCGAGTTTGGCGCTGTCGATACACCAGTCCGCGAGTCCGCAATACAGCGCGTCGGCAGCGCGAATCTGCACGCCGGTGACGCCGAGGTAAACCCCCAGCTCGCCAGGAATGCGCGAGAGGAAATAGCTGCCACCCACGTCAGGGAAATAACCAATCGCCACTTCCGGCATCGCCAGGCGGCTGCGTTCGGTCACCACACGCAAGTCGGCGCCTTGCACCAGGCCCATGCCGCCGCCGAGGACAAACCCGTCCATCAGGGCCAGCACGGGTTTGCGGTAATGGTGAATCGCCAGGTCGAGGGCGTATTCCTCGACGAAGAAGTCCTGATGCAGGCTGTCGCCCTGCTTGAAGCTGTCGTAGAGAGAGCGAATGTCGCCACCGGCGCAGAAGGCTTTTTCACCGGCGCCGCGCAGCACCACTGCATACACCTGCGGGTCATCTGCCCAGGCCTGCAACTGTGTGGTCAGGCTGCGGACCATCTCCAGGGTAATGGCATTCAAGCCGGCGGGGCGGTTGAGGGTGAGATGGCCAATATGGTTACGAACTTCGGCCAGTACCTCGTCCTGAAGAATCCTGGCCTGGCTTGCTTCGGATGAAACCTGAGCAGTCATCACTAACTCCCTGCTTTTATTGTTCTTTATCAAGATGTTCGCGCACGAACCATCTCGCGATCGTACCAGTGCAAATTTGCCCAGTACAACCCGGAATCATGCAGGTCGTTTTTGCATTTATGCAGCGCTGCGGCTACCGAGCACTTCGCCGATGCTACGGCGTCGGGCGTGGCCTTCTGCTGCGTGGATCAGCTGTTCCAGTTCAGTCGGCTCCACATCGAAGAACTGCTCCATGTCGGCCAGGGCCAGCTTCAGATCGGCCGCCGTAATGCCCGCATCGGTCACCGGCGCTGTGCTGCCCAGCACCACAGCGGGCGACTCGACCGCGCTCTTGGGGTAACGCGTGCGTGTCGCGTTGTTGTAGGCCAGTGCACAGGCCACCAGCGCGCCCGCACCGAGCATCACTGGGCCTACTTCCTGCCAGCCAAGGGCCACGGAGGCGGGGTCTGCGAGTACCAACGTCATCGCCAGGCCGCCGGCGGGCGGGTGCAGGCAGCGCAGCCAGCAAATCAAAACGACAGTAATGCCCGCCGCCAGGCAAGCGCTGCCCAGTGTGCGGCCAAGTACCCGCGCAACCAGCAGGGCCACAACGGCGGCGCACAAGTAGCTGCCGATAATCGACCACGGCTGTGCCAACGCACCGGAGGACACGGCAAACAGCAAAACCGCTGAAGCCCCCAGAGGGCCGAGCAAGTGCAAGGCGACTTCCATACCGAATACCTGGGCACACACCCAGACACTTATTAGCGTGCCCAAGGCCATGCCAATGGCGGCCCGGCTCCATTCGGCGGGGCGGGTATTGATTGGAGCAGGTAACCAGCGAGCGAGCATCGACACGATCCATTAAACAACAGGCGAAAAAAAAGGCTCGCCTGGTTGCCCGGATAAGCCCTTTGAAAGTTCCAACATTTGGGGGAGGAACCTGTGCAGTGTGCCGAGCTTGATGCCATGGCGCCAATGCATATTAATGAGGTTTAAATGCAAAAATACTGCAGTTAATGGTCCTCGCCATAGGTGATTCGATGCGTCGGTTGCGGCAGTGGCGTGCTGATGCGTCCGAGTACGCGACTATCCGCCTCTTCATTGAACAGCTGCCTATACAGGTTCTCCTGCAAGGCAGGATCGTCGGCCAGCGGCCCCTTCAGTGCCACCAAGGCGTCGCGCAACGCCATCAATCGATCCAGCCTCGGCGTAGGAATAAGCAACAGGTCTTCTGGCACGGCATTGCCCTTTTTATCAAGCAGGTCGGTGTGCGTGGAAGGCTGACTGCGCCCGGTAGTAGATAGTTAACGCACATGGCGAAGGAGTCTACATTTGGGTTCCGGGCATCGGAAGGCAAAGTGCGCCAGCGTTTACGCATAGCTATGTAGGCGCTTTCCGGGCAGTCATAACGAAAAACGCCCACTCTTGAAGAAATGGGCGCTGTTTCCGTCAGACCAATGTCAGCATAGTTACGGCGCGCTGACTTTCTCCAGGTGGAGCAACACATACGGGTCTTTGTCGAATTCCCCGGTGAGCGTCGGGGTGATCGAACGCAAGCGCGGGTCCTGCAGCTTTTCGAAGTCCTGCGCGCTCATTACCAGCCACGCCGGGCCTTGCAGCGGCGCCAGGTCGGCTGCCGACTGGGTAAACAGCGGCACCTTATCGCAGTTGAAGTTGACCATGAACTTGATGGCTTTTGCATCTTTGCCCAAGCCATGCAGCACCACGGGCGCCGGTTGCTGCATGATCTGTTCTTTGACGCCAAGGCTGAATGTGCGGGTGTCGTAGAGCGTACGCTCCAACGGCTCGACCACCACAATGTAGGTCGACCACAGCGCCAGCACCGCCGCCAGTGCCGATCCCAGTGGGCGTAGACGCACGTTGAACAGTGACATCAACGACACGACCTGAAGCACACCCAGCACGCCGAAGACCAGGCCCAGGTTGTCCAACTGCGCCGGGTAACGCTTGCGCGCCACTACCAGCCCGATCACCAGCAGCGCCGGCAGCAGCGTCCAGATGCCCAGCATCAAGCCGCGCAGCCAGGCGAACAGCCGCCCCTGGCTGACCTGGAACGGGTAGGCCGCAATGATCGCCGCCATGGGCAGCATCGGCAGGATGTAACGTGCCTTCTTGGCCTGCGGGACCGACAGGCCGAGCATCACCAGCAAACCCGCCGCCGCGCAGTACAGCACCAGTTTCAGTGCCGGGTCGGGTGCCCGGCGTCCGTTGATGGCCACTGCGAGCAAAACCAACACCGCCAGTGGATAGGCCAGCGCATAGTTACCCATAGAGCTGGTGAAGTAATACAGCACGCCACTGGAACCTTCGGTGCCGTCCATGCGCCCCAGGAACTGCATGCGGATCACGTCCTGCATGAAGTCTTCGCCACCACTGAGCTTGGCCAGCAGCAACAACAGGCCGACACACGCCGCCAGCACGGCCAGGGCAATAAAACCAAAGGTGAACAGCTGGCGCCATTGGCGGTTGATCAGGTAATAGCTGCACAGCACGCCGGTGGGGATCACCAGGCCGATTGGCCCACGCACAGCAAAGCCCAGGATCAGCAGCAAAAACAGCCAATGCAAGCGTTTGGCCGCGCCAAAGTGATCATGGGCATAGCCCAGGTAGAACACCGTCAGGGCGATGGCCGCGAGCATCTGGTCCAGCGACACCGCACGGGTTTCGCTGATAAAGGTACTGCTGAGCAGCAACATCGCAATGCTGAGCAAGCCCCAGCGCGTGGAGTAGGGCGCCGTAAGGCGATACACCAGCATCACGATCACCGCCGAGGCGATGGACGTGGGCAACCACGCCGTGAGGCTGCTGACCTCGCCAAACGGCAGGGACAATAGCCAGGTCAGCAGGGTCGAGGTCGCCAGGTAGTCAGCGTAAGGCTGGCCATAGGTGGTGGGAAAAAAACTCGGCCCATGGCGCAGCATTTCCTGGGCAAACACCACGAAACGCGAGTCAAAGCCGATGATTGCCTGGTGCCAGTTGCCGACAATAAACAGCACCAGCGCCAGGAGCCCGAGCCCCAGCGACTGATTGCTGATCGTTGCTGTAAGCAGCGGCGGTTGAGCTTTGTTCACGTCTTTAGGCTTCCTTGGCGGGCGCTACCCAGTTTTGCTGGGGAATCGGCAGTTCGCAGGAGTCGCCACGGCCCATCGGGAAATACTTGAAGCCTTTGCGCGCCAGGCGTTCGCCGTCGTACAGGTTGCGACCGTCGAAGATCACCGGGTTTTTCAGGCGGGCATGGATCAACTCGAAATCCGGTGCCTTGAATTGCTGCCACTCGGTGCACACGATCAGCGCATCGGCGCCGCTCAAGGCCGATTCCGGCGTGCCCAGCAGGGTCAGGCGCGACTCGTCACCGTAGATGCGCTGGGTTTCCTGCATGGCTTCGGGGTCGAACGCACGGACATTGGCGCCGGCCGCCCACAGGGCTTCCATCAGCACGCGGCTCGGGGCATCGCGCATGTCATCGGTGTTGGGCTTGAACGCCAGGCCCCACAACGCGAAGGTCTTGCCTTGCAGCTCGCCCTGGAAGTAGGCGTTGATGCGTTCGAACAGCTTGCTCTTCTGGCGCTGGTTGATCGCTTCGACCGCTTCGAGCAGGTCGCTGGAGCAGTTGGCTTCCTTGGCGCTGTGGATCAGAGCGCGCATGTCTTTGGGGAAGCACGAGCCACCGTAGCCGCAGCCTGGGTAGATGAAGTGGTAGCCAATACGCGAGTCGGCGCCGATGCCCAAACGCACGGCTTCGATGTCGGCGCCCAGGTGTTCGGCCAACTCGGCGATCTGGTTGATGAAGCTGATCTTGGTGGCCAGCATGCAGTTGGCGGCGTACTTGGTCAGTTCGGCGCTGCGCAGGTCCATGAAGATGATGCGGTCATGGTTGCGGTTGAACGGCGCGTACAAATCACGCATCACTTCACGCACTTCTTCGCGCTCGCAGCCGATGATGATGCGGTCCGGGCGACGACAGTCGGCAACGGCCGAGCCTTCCTTGAGAAATTCCGGGTTGGAGACGATATCGAACTTCAGGTGGCGACCGGCAATGTGCAGGTTTTTTTCGATATGGGCGCGCAGGGTGTCGCCAGTACCGACCGGCACGGTGGATTTTTCTACCAGGATCACCGGTTCCACGCGATGGCGCGACACGGCATCGCCCACCGACAGCACGTATTTGAGGTCGGCCGAACCGTCCTCGTCCGACGGCGTGCCCACGGCGATAAACAGCACTTCACCGTGTTCTACGGCGAGTTTTTCGTCATAGGTAAAGTGCAGGCGCCCGCTTTCCAGGTTTTCCTTGACCATGGCAGCCAGGCCCGGCTCGAAGATGGTCACGTGGCCTTTTTGCAGAGACTCGACTTTGCTCTTGTCCACGTCCATGCAGATCACATCGTGACCGACTTCGGCCAATACGGTGGCCTGTACCAGACCGACGTAACCGCTACCAAATACACTGATTTTCATGGGGCATTCCTGGGGCTTGCAACGCTAGCACGACGAGAGTTAATAACCAGAACACCGAGAATGACCAAGGCCACTCCCAGGGTTTTTGAAAGCGAAAAATGTTCGTTGAACACCGGCAGGCTGGCCGCCAGCAGGTACACCAGCGCGTAGCTGATGCTCAGCAATGAATAGGCACGCCCGAGGGGCAAGTGCTTGAGCGCGCCAAGCCAGCACAGCATCGACAGCGCATAGGCGATGATCGCCAGCGTCACCACGCCCAGGGCGCCAAGATCGATGGCGTTGCTGTTGAACGCATTCAACCATTCGGTCGGCAATGGCAGGCGCGTCATGCTCCAGCGCATGCCCAACTGAGCGGCGCTGACCAGGCCGACACTGCCCAAAGCCAGGGCGAACCCTTGCGCGCGGCTCATACGTGACGCCCCAGCAGCACAACGCCACCGATCACCAGCACGACACCCAGCCAGTGACGGCTATCAATGTGTTCATGGAAGACAAACCGCGCCATCAGCGTCACCAGCACAAAATTGAGGCTGAGCATGGGGTAGGCGATGCCCACTTCCAGGCGCTGCAACACCAACAGCCATACCAAAAGGCCAAAGCCCAGGCACACCAGCGCGGACCATAGCCACGGCGAGCGCAGTTTCGGCGCCCAACCGTCAGGCTGGTCACGCCAGCTTTCCACCGCGAACTTTTGCGAAACCTGGCCCATGCAGGTGAGCAGGCAGGCGCCCAACAGGAGAAGCAAGGTGATCATTGCGCGGCCTGTGGGAAAATCAGGATAACGATACTGCCCTGCTCATAACGCTTGCCGTCTTGGGGCAGCAGGTTCACTTCGGCCACTTCATCGTCGCCCTTGACCCGCATGACCACGCCAACCGAGCCTTTTTTACGCGCCTCGCTCATCCACTGCTGGACGTCAGCGGTGCCGACCTTACGATAAGCGGTGTCCGGGTAGGCAATGCCGTACTTCACTTCACCGACCGTGTTGTACAGCGCAACCTCCGGGCGACCCAGGCGCCATGACAGCGCCGATGCAGCGCCAAGGTCATTACTGAGCAGGGCGGTGGTCGGTTGCAGTTCGGGCAAATGGTCGATGATGAACTGGTCCGGCGTCTTGTTGTAAACCACCGAATGCGGCAGGGCAGCGGGCACCAGAGCCACCAGCAGCCAACTGCCGATTGCCGGCGCAGCCCATAGCTTCAACGGGCGCGCAGCTTGCAGCAGGTTGACCACGATCCAGCCGAACAAGAAGGTGAACAGCAGCACCAGGCTGAACGTCTCCTGACCCGGCTCATACACCGGCTTTTTCAATTGGAACCAACTGATGGCCAGCAACGCCACGATCCCGATAGCCAGGTTCAACCAGCCATTGATGCGCAAGGCGCGGCCATGCCCCTTGGCCAGCTTGTCGCTGAGCGTCGAGCCCATCAACAGGGCCAAGGGCAGCAGGCACGGCATCACGTAGGACGGCAACTTGCCTTTGGCCAGGCTGAAGAACGCCAGGGGCATCAACAGCCACAGCAGCAGGAACGCTGTTTTGGGCAGGCGTTTTTCCAGCCAGGCCTGTTTGACCGTGGACGGCAACAGGGCGATCCATGGCAACGAGAACGCAACCATCAGCGGCAGGTAGAACCAGAAGGGCTCGGCATGTTGGGCGTCATCGCCGGCAAAACGCTGGATGTGCTCGTGCCAGAAGAAGAAGTTCCAGTAGTCCGGCTCTTGCAGGTGCACGGCCAGCGCCCACGGCAGGCTGACGACAATGGCAACGACCACCGCGACCACGCCATAGCCCAGCAACTCACGAAAGCGTTTCTGCCAGATCGCGTAGGGCAGGGCGATCAACACCGGCAGCAGCCAGGCCAAGAAGCCTTTGGTCATAAAGCCCATGCCGCAGGCAAAGCCGAGCAAGGCCCAGGAGCCCAAACGGCCGTTGCGTGTGGTGCTGTCGAAACAAAACCACAAGGCCACGCCCGTCAGGTTGACCCAGAAGGTGAACTGCGGGTCCAGGTTGGCGTAACCGCCGAGCAAGGCCACGCTGACAAAACTCATGTACAGCACGCTGCTGACCAGGCTTTTTTGCGGGTCGTTCCACAACCGGCGCGAAACCAGATAAACCAGGAGGATGCTCAGCCCCGTGCTCAAGGCCGACGCAAAGCGCACGCCGAACAGGTTCTGCCCGAAAATCGCCTGGCCCAGTGCGATCATCCAGTAGCCGGCGGCGGGTTTCTCGAAGTAGCGGATGCCCATGAAGTGCGGCGAGGCCCACTTGCCGGTCAGCAGCATTTCCTGGCTGATTTGCGCATAACGGGTTTCGTCCGGAATCCACAGGCCGTGGGAGGCCAGGGGCAACAGGTAGAACACGCCAAAAGCCAGCAGGAGCAGGGGCAATGCCCAGCGCCGGATCATGCCTGTTGTACTCCGAGCCAACCCTCGCGGCCGCTGAGCGCGCCGCGCACCAGCTGTTGCTGGGGCAGGGTGGTCACATCCGCGGGCAACAGGTCGCCCAAGGGTTTGAAGTCGATGCCGCGCTGCCCGGCCTGGGCAAGCAGTTGGCGAAAATCGTCAGCCATCAGAATCCCTTCTACTTCTGCGTGGATCGTATAGACGTTCAGCTTCGACTCGGCGAACCGGTCAAGAATGAAGCCGTTGAAATCTTTGGCAGCCACCACCGGCCCGACGACTTCGTCGAAGGTCGGCAGGTCTACCGGAATTTGTGGGGTGCCCGCGCTGCCATCGGCCAGGGTCGGTCGAAACAGGCTGGTGCCCCGGCAATCGCTGTTGTAGCGAAAGTTGAAACCTTGTTTGGCTTGCACCACGCGCTCATCGGCACGCCAGCCGGCGGCTGCCGAACAGTCGATGCGTTCACCCAGGATGTCGCTCAGGGTGTCCACGCCACGACGGATCTGCTCGACCAGCTGTGCGTCGCTCCAGCGCCCGGTGTTGGCTTGCCAACCGTGATGGTCCCATGCGTGCAGGCCGACTTCATGGCCGGCGGCCTTGGCCTGGCGCATCAAGTGCCCCAGGTCACGGCCGATCGGCTTGCCTGGCCAGGCGGTGCCGGCCAGCAAGATGTCCCAGCCATACAGGCCGGCAGCATTGGAACGCAGCATCTTCCACAGAAATTGCGGGCGGATGAGGCGCCACAAATGGCGCCCCATGTTGTCCGGCCCGACACTGAAGAAGAACGTCGCTTTAACCCCGGCTTCATCCAGGGATTCAAGCAACCGCGGCACACCTTCACGGGTGCCACGGTAGGTGTCGACGTCGATTCGCAAGCCTGCCTGCATTACTTTTTGTCCGCGATTTCGAGCATGGCTTCTTTCAGGAAGAAGTCCAACGTGTTGCCGATGGTCTCGCTCATCTTGACGGTCGGCTCCCAGTTCAACAGGCGCTTGGCGTTTTCGATGCTTGGCTTGCGGTGTGCCACGTCCTGGTAACCCGTGCCGTAGAACGCCTTGCTTTCTACGTCGCGGAAACCGGCGAACGGAGGGAAGTTGCTGCTCAGCGGGTGAGCTTTGAACTGACGCAGCAGCTCTGCGCCCAACTCACGGATGCTGGCTTCGTTTTCCGGGTTGCCGATGTTGATGATCTGGCCGTTGCAGGCATCGTTGTCGTTATCAATGATGCGCGCCAGGGCTTCGATGCCGTCGGCGATGTCAGTGAAGCAACGCTTTTGCTCACCACCGTCGAACAGGCGGATTGGCGTACCTTCCACCAGGTTCAGGATCAACTGGGTGATGGCGCGCGAGCTGCCGATGCGTGCCGAGTCCAGGCGGTCGAGGCGTGGGCCCATCCAGTTGAACGGACGGAACAGAGTGAAGTTCAGGCCCTTGTCGCCGTAGGCCCAGATCACGCGGTCCAGCAGTTGCTTGGAGACCGAGTAGATCCAGCGCTGCTTGTTGACCGGGCCGACCACCAGGTTGGAGGTATCTTCGTCAAAGTACTGGTCCTGGCACATGCCGTAGACTTCGGAAGTCGACGGGAAGATCACGCGCTTGTTGTACTTGACGCAGTAGCGAACCAGTTTCAGGTTTTCTTCGAAGTCGAGCTCGAACACGCGCAGCGGGTTGCGGGTGTATTCGATCGGCGTGGCGATGGCCACCAGCGGCAGGACCACGTCGCACTTCTTGATGTGGTACTCGATCCACTCGGAGTGGATGCTGATGTCGCCTTCCACGTAGTGGAAGTTCGGGTGGCTGCGCAGGCGCTCGATGGCGTCGGAGCCAATGTCCAGGCCGTAGATTTCGTAACGGTCGTCACGCAGCAGGCGCTCGGACAAGTGGTTACCGATAAAGCCGTTAACACCCAGGATCAGTACACGGGTGCGACGTGGCTTGCGGCCGGACTCGGCGCCGCGCAGCACGGAACCGTCGACCAGGCCCAGTTCGTCAGCCAGGGACGGACCGGCCAGGTACAGGCCGTTTTCGTTGCGCTGGCCGAACTTGACCACCAGGGAGTCTTCACCGCAGGCGATGCGCAGCGGGTTGACGCTGATCACACGGCCTGGGGCCAGGCCTTCGTTGCCCTTGACCACGTCGGCTTGCCAAACGATGAGTTTGTGCTCGCCGACAGCGCAGAATGCGCCCGGGTAGGGTTGGGTTACAGCACGAACCAGGTTGAACAGCTCTTCAGCCGGCTTTTTCCAGTCCAGCTTGCCATCAGCGGCCGTGCGGCGACCGAAGTAGGTGGCCTGGCTGTCGTTCTGGGCCGTTTCGGCCAGCTTGCCTTGGGCCAGCTGTGGCAGGGCATCATGCAGCAGGTGGGTGGCCGCTTCACGCAGTTTGGCGTGCAGGGTCAGGCCGGTGTCAGTGCGGTCGATGACGACTTTTTGCTGGGCCAGGATCGCGCCCGCATCGGCACGCTTGACCATGCGGTGCAGGGTCACGCCGGTTTCGGTTTCGCCGTTGACCAGCACCCAGTTGGCCGGAGCGCGGCCACGGTATTTAGGCAGCAGCGAACCGTGCAGGTTGAACGCGCCTTTTTTGGCGGTGGCCAGCAGGGCTTCGCTCAGCAGGTTGCGGTAGTAGAACGAGAAGATGAAATCCGGGTTCAGCTTGGCAATGCGCTCGATCCACAGCGGGTGGTTGGCGTCTTCCGGCGCATGCACCGGGATGCCGTTACGGGCACAGAGCTGGGCGACGGAGCCGTAGAAATTGTTTTCCTTGGGGTCGTCGGCATGGGTGAACACGGCAGCAATGTCGTAGCCGGCGGTCAGCAGGGCTTCAATGCCTGCACAGCCAATATCGTGATAAGCGAAGACAACAGCTTTTGAAGTCATGACGAAACCTGATCGGAAGGAGAAGTAGGAGAGTGGGAAGTTGCCAGGCCGTCGACGACGACGACCGGAGCCGGTTCTGCGGGTTGGTTACGCAGCACCTTTTCAATAAAGAACCGTGGACGGGCACGCACGTCACTGTACATGCGCCCCAGGTATTCACCCAAGAGGCCCATGCCGATGAATTGGCCACCGGTGAACACAAACAGCACCGCGAACAGCACGAACATGCCTGAGCCGGCCCATTCGGCGCCGAACACCAAACGCAGGAACACCAGCGCAAAGGCAAACAGCATGCCCAGTGCCGCCAGGCTGAAGCCGACGATGCTCAGCAGGCGCAGCGGGGTGGTAGTCATGCAGGTCAGCAGGTCGAACATCAGGCTGATCAGGCGCATGGCGCTGTATTTGGACTCGCCATGCTCACGCTCGGCGTGGTGTACCAGGATCTCGGTGGTGTGGCGGGCAAAGCCGTTGGCCAGGATCGGGATGAAGGTGCTGCGCTCGCGGCAGGCCAGCATCGCGTCGACGATGGTGCGACGGTAAGCGCGCAGCATGCAGCCGTAGTCAGTCATGGCCACGCCGGTGGAGCGCTGCACGGCCAGGTTGATCAGGCGCGAAGGCCAGCGGCGGAAGGCCGAATCCTGACGGTTGTTGCGCACGGTGGCGACGACGTCGTAGCCCAGGGCGGCTTGCTCGACCAGGCGCGGGATTTCTTCGGGCGGGTTCTGCAGGTCGGCGTCGAGGGTGATGATCACCTCGCCACGGCACTGCTCGAAGCCGGCCATGATCGCGGCATGCTGGCCGTAGTTGCGGTTGAGGATCACCGCCACGACGTTGCTGCCGTCTTCTGCGGCAGCGTCTTCCAGCAATTGGGCCGAGTTGTCGCGGCTACCGTCATCCACCAGGATGATTTCGTATTCGTAAGCCAGTTGCTTGCAAGCTGCGGTGGTGCGACGCAGCAATTCAGGCAGGCTCTCTTGTTCGTTGTAGACCGGGATAACGATCGACACGCAATGAATAGGGTAGGGTTTCAAAGATTCATGACCTCGGGGCTAGAACAATTGGAGCGTGAAAACAGCAGTAATCCATCGATAAACAACGCCGAAAGATTAAACAACGTAGCGTGGGGTTGCGGCATTCATTCGACTTTCCTGAGGACGGGCAACGGTTTCTTCCATGGGCTAGCAGATTAAAGACCAAAACTATTAAAGGTAAAGCGTAATCAACAGGTTAGTCGGGGAAGGCGCGGTTCGTTCTCAAGTCCTGGGGCCAAGATTAAGCGGAAAATTGTTGAACGAATATGAAAGGCGGATGAAAAACTCGTTTATTTGACAGGTAGACAGGTAGGGTTCAGCTAAACCGCTGAGGCGCCTGGGGATTGGTTCTGCGGGCAAAACCGCGACGAATTGCGCACCGGTGCGCAGGTGGGCAAAGTTATTCAACAAACTTCTCTGCATTGGCCCTCAAGTGCCGGTAAAGTAAGCCATCTCTTGCCAGGGTACTCGGATGAATAGTGTGCAGATTTTGCGCGGCCAGTTGCGGCCTGCATTGATGGGCTTGTTGATGGCGGTGGCCTGTGTCACGACGGTTCGAGCCGATGATGGCGTGGCGCTTACCAGCATCGAGCAGGTGCCGGAGGGCGTGGAAGTGCGCGGCAAACAGGTCGCGGCCTATACCTGGGACGACCACCAAGGCAAGAACTTGCTGGTACTCGCCGAGCAAGTCAGTGAACGTGATGACGACGGCACCCAGTCGGCATTTGTCTACGCGGCCCAATATTTGCTCGGCGGCGACCGCCCCAAGCGTGTCTGGATGCTCTATGACGATGTGCAGCACTGCGAATTCGACGCAGGGCTGCGTTTTGACATGGCGGCCACCAAGGTCACTGACCTTGCCGGCGATGGCATTACCCAGGCCACGGTGGGCTATTCGCGCACCTGCACCAGCGACGTCAGCCCGCGTGAGTTCAAGCTGATCATGCATGTCGGCAAATCGCAGAAGTACCGCCTGCGTGGCGTCGATCGCGTCGGCGCAAGCTGGTGGGACGAGGACGCTGGTGCCCTGCGCGGTATGCCGCTGCCGACCGACTGCAGCGTTGCCGCGCAGCAGGCATTGGTCAGCCAGTACAAGGAGCAGGGCACCGAGTTGCCGCTGCCGGGCTGTTATGGCGATGAAAGTGACTTTGCCAAGGCGCCGGACAGCTACCTGGCGTTCATGCGTCAGCACTGGTTTGCACTGATGCACAAACAGGACGCCGATTGGAGCCAATCCCAGGCCCAGCCGCAGGCGCAGGACCCGACCGAGGATGACGAATCGGCGCAGTGATTTGGTGCCAAGCCCTGTCCTGGGTTAGACTCGGCCTTCGCCAATTCACTAAATACCTCGATTAAACAAAGGCTTGAACGAGGTATTTAATCCAAAGGCTGATCTACCTTGACTGAGTCTATCCGCAACCCACTAACCCTTTACCTCACCCGCTTGGCGCCCTCCAGCCAACTGACCATGCGCTACGTGCTGCAAGATGCCGCCGACCGCCTGGGCTATGAAGACATCAACCTGGAAGAGATCGACTGGCACCTGCTGCAACCCGAACAAGTGATTGCTCTGGTTGGCGCATTGCGCGAAGACGGTTGTGCGCCGAATACGTCGTCGCTGTATGTGAATGCGGTACGCGGGGTGATGAACGAGGCTTGGCGGATGAGTCTGATCAGTCAGGACCACCTGTTGAAGATGCGCTCGGTCAAGGCCACGCCGGGCACACGCCTCGGCCAGGGGCGTAACCTGCGCCGCAGCCTGATCCGCGAAATGATGGAAGTCTGCGCCGCCGACCCACGCCCCCAAGGCCTGCGAGATGCCGCCGTGATCGGCATCTTGTATGGTTCAGGCATGCGCAAGTCGGAGTCGGTCAACCTCGATCTGGCACAGATCAATTTCGATGAACGCAGCTTGCGGGTGATTGGCAAAGGCAACAAAGAACTGATCAAGTACGCCCCGGCCTGGGCGTTTGACAAGTTGCAGGCCTGGCTGGCGTTTCGCCGCGAGCAGCTCAAGGACGGCGAGCAGGACGATAGCTTCCTGTTCAACCGTATCCGCCGTGGCAGCCATATCACCCGTGAACGCATTACCAAACACGCGATTTACTACATCGCCCGCCAACGCGGTGAACAGGTGGGGGTGAAGATCATGCCCCATGACTTCCGGCGCTCGTTTATCACGCGGGTGATTGAAGAACATGACCTGTCGATTGCGCAAAAACTGGCGCATCACACCAATATCCAGACCACCGCCAGTTATGACGTGCGCGACGACAATGAGCGACGCCGGGCGGTGGACAGGTTTGATTTGTAGCCTGAGACACAGCAAAGGTTCTGGAACCACCTGTGGCGAGCAGGCTTGCCCCAATAT
>NZ_JAAAFV010000031.1:745145-757719 GCF_019352915.1 Pseudomonas sp. Xaverov 259
GCAGGGCAAGCCTGCTCGCCACAATAGCACCGTTACCTCAACGAGTTAGAGAATGGGTTTGCCGCCGGTGACCGCGTAACGTGAACCGGAAATGTAGCTGGCTTCGTCCGAGGCCAGCAGCACATAGATCGGTGCTACCTCCACAGGCTGGCCGGGGCGCCCGAGCGGCGTTTCGCTGCCAAAGCTCTGCACATCCTCGTCGGGCATGGTCGCTACAATCAGCGGCGTCCAGATCGGCCCTGGCGCCACACTGTTAACGCGAATGCCTTTGTCACCCAGCAACTGCGCCAGGCCACCGGTGAAGTTGGCGATCGCACCTTTGGTGGCGGCGTAGGCCAGCAGGGTTGGCTTGGGCATATCCGAATTGACCGAACTGGTGTTGATGATCGAGCTGCCGGCTTTCATATGCGGCAGGGCCGCCTTGCAGATGCGAAACATCGCGGTGATGTTGATATCAAAGGTCTTGACCCATTCTTCATCCTCGATTTCTTCGAGGGTTTCGTGGGTCATCTGGAACGCGGCGTTGTTGACCAGCACGTCGATGCGGCCAAACTGCTCGACGGTCTTGTCCACCAGCGCCTGGCAGGTGGCTTTTTGCGCGATATCGCCCGGCAACAAAAGGCATTGACGGCCGGCCTCTTCGACCCAGCGCGCGGTTTCCTGGGCGTCTTCATGCTCATCCAGATACGCGATGGCCACGTCCGCACCTTCACGGGCAAAAGCGATGGCTACCGCGCGGCCAATGCCGCTGTCGGCACCGGTGATCAGGGCGATCTTGTTGGCCAACCGGCCGGAACCTTTGTAGCTCTTCTCACCGCAGTCGGGGTACGGGTCCATTTTCTTCTGGGTGCCTGGCACGGACTGGGCTTGAGGCGCGAAGGGCGGGCGAGGGTAGTCGGTCATGTCTAACTCCATAGAACGTCAAAGGTGCTATGGAGTTAGTTGTTTTGCCGCCGGCGATAGTTGTAACGGATCGGCGATGGCCCCGACGAATGGCGTCAGCCACGCGCCAGGTGAGCCGGCAAACGGCGCAGGGTCCACAAGGTCACCAGCATCGCCGCCACCGCACACAGCGCAATACCGACCAACATCGGCGCAGGCGTATGGTCGGCAAACACGCCAACCAACGTCATGGACACGGCCGCCGTGATCATCTGGATAGCACCGAGCAGCGCCGAGGCAGAACCCGCGACTGCCCCATGATCTTCCATGGACAACACCCCAGCGGCCGGCAACAGCAGGCCAAGAAAACCGAAGCCGATAAACAGCAACGCCATCATCAAGGCGAGGTTGTCACTCCACAAGGTGGTGACGGCCAGCGCGCTCATGACCACCGCCACGCCGATCACCGACCAGCGAATCAGTGGCGCCAGGCCAAAACGCGCGCTCAGGCGTGCGGTCAGTTGGCTCATGGCGAAGAACGACGCGGCGTTGACTGCAAAACACAGGCTGAATTGCGTAGGCGTCAGGCCGAAATACTCGATGTACACGAACGGCGCGCTGCCGATAAACACAAAGAACGTCGCCAAGCCAAACCCGCACACTACCGACAGGCCGGTGAATACCGGGTCGCGCAGCAATGCGCCGTAGCTGCCGATCGCACTGCCCAGGGTCTTGCCCAGGCGGCGTTCGGCGGGGTGGGTTTCGGGCAACTGCACAATGGTCATTACCAGGCACAACACGGCAACCACCGCCAGCACCACGAACACTTCACGCCAGCTCCAGAGTGAAATCACCACGCTGCCGGCCAGGGGTGCGAGGATCGGTGAAACACTCATCACCAGCATCAGCAAGGCCATCAGGCGCGCCGCTTCGTGGCCGGTGTACAGGTCGCGCACCACTGCGCGTGGAATGACCATGCCCGCGCATGCGCCAAAGGCTTGCAGGGCACGAAAACCAATCAGCACTTCAATCGTCGGTGCCAGCGCACAACCGACGCTGGCCACCGCGAAAATCGCCAGACCCGCGTAAATCGGCGGCTTGCGCCCGTACACATCGCTGATCGGCCCGTAAAACAACTGGCACACACCAATGATCATGAAGAACACCGTGAGGCTCATCTGCACGGCCGCCGGCGACGCCTGCAGGCTGGCCCCCAGGGTCGGCAGCGCAGGCAGATAGCTGTCGATGGCGAATGGGCCAATGGCGGTGATCAACCCGAGCAACAAGGCCAGGTGGGCAATACTTCGAGACATGGGGGTTCCGGGTCACAGCAAAAGATCGGCCAGCTTAGTGAGCTGCCCTTGGGCACACAAGGTGGTGCTTACACAGACGCTACATTTTCATGTGGCTTGGCTGATCTTCACAAAATAAAGATTGAATAATCACACTTAATGTTATTTAAATACCAAAACAAGAGCGCTACGACCTGCCTGGTCGTGCCGCAACAAGGTGAGATAGCAATGGGCAAGATCGCAGTCATCGGCAGCAATATGGTGGATTTGATTACCTACATCGACCGCATGCCGGAACAGGGCGAAACCCTGGAAGCACCGGGCTTTGCCCTCGGGTGTGGTGGCAAAGGCGCCAACCAGGCGGTCGCAGCGGCCAAGCTTGGCGCGGATGTGCTGATGTTGAGCAAGGTGGGTGACGACATGTTTGCCGACAACACCCTGGCCAACTTCCAGCGTTTTGGCATCGACACCCGTTATGTGCAGCGGGTGCCGGGCGTCTCCAGCGGCGTAGCGCCGATTTTTGTGCGCGCCGATTCCCATAACAGCATTTTGATTGTCAAAGGCGCCAATGCGCATTTGTTGCCGGCGGACATCGAGGCGGCGGCCGCCGACCTGCGTGAATGCTCGCTGATCGTGCTGCAACTGGAGATCAACCTGGACACGGTCTACTACGCCATCGAATTCGGCCGCCGCCATGGCATCGCGGTGCTGCTCAACCCGGCACCGGCCCTGGCTGACTTGAGCGCCGAGCACCTGGCGCAGTTGGACTTCCTGATTCCCAACGAATCCGAGCTGGCGCTGATCACAGGCCGGGTTGTGGACTCGCCGGATTCGGCCCGCAGCGCCGCACACACGCTGGTCGCCAGCGGCATTCGCCACGTGATCGTCACCCTCGGCGAGCACGGCGCGCTGTACGTGGGCGAGGAGGGCGAGTTCCAGGTGCCCGGCCAACGGGTGGTGGCCCGCGACACCACCGGCGCCGGCGATGCGTTTATCGGTTGTTTCATCCAGCACTGGAGCCGCGACGGCGCTATTCGCCAAGCCATGGAGCAGGCGGTGGCGTATTCCGCCTGTTCGGTCACAGCGCTGGGTACGCAGACCTCCTATCCCGACGCCGAAGCATTCGCCCGTTTCCAGCAACAGCGGTAAGACCCTCAACCCAGCCCGGAGAACAATAATGAACAAACCTGCGCTGCAACAGACACCCGATGGCTTCTATCTGAACCGCACGCCCTGGTTCGCCTTTATCCTGCTGTGCAGCATTTTTGCGTTGTGGGCGGCAGCGGCGAGCATGAACGACGTGCTGATCGCGCACTTCAAGAAAGCCTTCCTGCTCAGCGATTTCCAGACCGCCTTTGTGCAGTCGGCGTTTTACCTGGGTTACTTTTTCGTAGCGATTCCGGCCGCGATGGTGGTGCGCCGTTTGAGCTACAAAAGCACGATTCTGATCGGCCTGTTGCTGTACATGCTCGGCTGTCTGCTGTTCTTCCCCGCTGCGTCCACCGCTAAGTACGGCATGTTCCTGTTGGCCCTGTTTGTGATTGCCGCTGGTTTGTCGTTCCTGGAAACCGCGTGCAACACCTATTCAACTCTGATGGGCCCACGGGAAACCGGGACGCGGCGCTTGAACATCTCGCAAACCTTTCACCCGTTCGGCGCCATGGCCGGGGTGTACGTGGGCAGCTTCGTGATGTTCAAGGACACCGATGCCACCACCGAGCAACTGACGCAGATGAGCGCCTCTGAGGCGGCGGTGCAGCAGTTGCAGATGATCCAGTCCACCTTGCTGCCCTATAAGTGGATGATCGCCGTACTGGTGCTGATGTTTATCCTGATCGCCATTACGCGGTTCCCGGCCTGCAAGGGTAACAAGCCCGTCGACAACGCTTCCGGCAGCCTGCGCCAAAGCCTGGGCCGACTGTGGCGCAACCCGCGTTTTACCTTTGGTGTTCTGGCGCAGTTTCTGTATGTGGGCGCGCAGGTCGGCGTGTGGAGTTTCACCATTCGCCTGGCCATGCAAATGGGCGGCATGAATGAGCGCAGTGCTTCGTGGTTTTTGCTGACCACGTTTGCCGCTTACTTTGTCGGCAAGCTGATCGCCAACCTGCTGATGCGCCGCCTGCACACGGCCCGGGTTTTGGCGATTTACGGTGTGCTGTGCATTGTGCTGCTGGCGTACACCATCCTGGTGCCGAACATTTCCGCGGTGTATGCCGCAGTCGGCGTGAGCATTTTCCTTGGCCCGTGCTGGCCGACGATCTACGGCCTGACCATCGATGGCCTGGGTGAAGACACCGGCGTCGGCGGTTCACTGCTGGTGATGAGTATTGTTGGTGGCGGGGTGATCCCGATCTTCCAGGGCCTGCTTTCCGATGCCAGCGGTGGCAACATGCAGTTGGCCTACAGCGTGCCGTTGCTGTGCTTTATCGTGATCGTGATGTACGCGCTCAAGTGCATGCGCCAGTCAGACAAATTGCCTTCGGGCGCGGCTGCGGTGGTGGCCTCATGAACGCGCGTATCCCGCTGTATCCTGCGCTGTTCAGTGAGCAGGAAAAGGTCTTGCTGCAGTCCGAGGACTTCAAGGTCTGCGCCTGGGTTTACCCGTCCGGCGTGTTGGCCATGAGCCTGGAGAACAGCCGAGGACGCCTGGTGGTACTGCCTTATCAAGGGCAGATAATCTGGTCGGCGGTGTTCGATGGCTGCGACCTGACCATGACCAACCTCTTCGAGCAGCCAAGGCCCAGCCCGACAATTATCGACACCTATGGCTGCTTCATGTTTCACAGTGGCCTGCTGCGCAACGGCTGCCCGGCGCCGGATGACACCCATGCCTTGCACGGCGAAATGCCCTGCGCGCCCATGGACACGGCCTGGCTGGAAATAGGCGAGGGCGTGGTGAGCCTGGGCGGCACTTACCAATATGCCAAGGGCTTTGGCGATCGCTACCGGGCCACCCCGAGCGTGACACTGCGCGCGGATTCGGCCCTGTTCGAGATCGACATGGACGTCACCAACCTGGCCGGCAAGCCTATGGAACTGATGTACATGGCCCATATGAACTACGCCTATGTGGCCGGCGCGCGGTTTGTCGAGCCACTGGGGATGCAGCGTTTGCGCCTGCGCACCAGCGTGCCGGACCACGTCAAGCCCACGCCGGACTGGAGCGCCTACATGGCGCAACTGGCCGAGCACCCGGCGCAGCTGGCGTGTCTCGACACGCCGGCGTTGTACGACCCGGAAATCGTGTTTTTCTTCGACGACGTAGGCGCAGATGCCAGCGGCCATGCGCATTTTCTGCTGGATCACCCGAATGGCGCAGCGTTTTACACCCGCTACCGCCCCAAGGAGTTTGGGCACGCCGCCCGCTGGATTCTGCACTCACCTGATCAGCAAGTGGCGGCGTTCGTGCTGCCATCGACCTGTGAGCCCGAGGGCTATAACGCCGAGAAAACCAAAGGCCACGTGCGTGTACTGGCGGCCGGGGCCAGCGCTTCGTTCAGCGTGACCACCGGCTACTTGAATGCGCGCGAGCGCCAGAAGTTATTGGGTTAAACCAGCAATTGCGCGTCGCTGGCCTGGAGGGCTTCTTTGTAGGCTTGGGGGATTTTCTTGTCGCTGACCACGTAGTGGAAGTCTGCAAGGCTGGCGAAGTGCGCAGTACGCACCGTGTCGAATTTGCTGAAGTCCGCCAGCAACACACGCTGCTGGGCTTGGCGCAGGACCTTTTGCTTGACCTCGACTTCGTTGAAGTTGAAGCAGGTCACACCAAATTCCTGACTGACGCCGGCCGCCGTCACAAACGCCCACGTGAGGCGCACGCTGTCGAGAATGCTGCTTTCGGCGCTGCTCTCAAACACCTGGTTCTTGCGGTGAAAGGTGCCGCCGCACAGCACGATATGGCAGTTGGGTTTGTTCTGCAGCTTGAGCAACACGTTCAACGAGCTGCACACCGCGGTGAACTCCAGCTCGTCGGGAATGAAATCAATGACAAACGGCGAGGTGGTGCCGCAGTCGAAAAATACCGTGTCGCCGGGCTGTATCAGCCGTGCGGCGAGTTTGCCGATGCGGCGCTTTTCTTCGACGTGACGCGTGCCCTGGTCGGCCACCCGGTAATCGCCGGCCTCACTGCCGACCCGCGTGATATAGCCGCCCAGCAGGCGCAAATGCTCGCTGAAGTGGTTGAGGTCGCGGCGCAGGGTCATCTCGGAAACGTCCAGCAGCGCCGCCATTTCCCGTAGGTGAATGGCGCTCTGGTCCTGCAGGGCTTGCTGGATAAGCTTGAGTCGCTCGGCTTTTTTACTGTCCACGGGCATTCCAGGGCTTGATTGTTTGTGTTAACTAAGTAACATTAATTGTGAATATTGTAACGCTTAATGTGAGCGCCGCAACACGCGGCACACCACCATTGGCAACATACAGGCAAGGGCACGTTATATGAATACGCTTCAACCCGCAGCATTGGCCAAGTACATCGATCACACCTTGCTGGCCCCCGATGCCACCCGTGAACAGATTCGCACCTTGTGCGAGGAAGCGCAGGCACACGGCTTCTATTCAGTGTGCCTGAACTCCGGGCAGGTGCCTTACGCGGCCTCGTGCCTGACCGACAATCGCGTGGTGATCTGTGCGGTGGTGGGCTTCCCGCTGGGCGCCGGCCTGAGCGACACCAAGGCCTTTGAAGCCGAACGGGCGATAGCCGCCGGGGCAGGGGAGATCGACATGGTGCTCAACATCGGTTGGTTGAAGGACGGATTGCTTGAGGCGGTGCGCGAAGACATCGCCTTGGTGCATAAAGCCTGCGGCGCCGTGCCGTTGAAGGTGATCCTGGAAACCTGTCTGCTCAGCGATGAACAAAAGGTCCAGGCCTGCGAAATCTGCCGGGATTTGGGTGTGGCATTCGTCAAGACGTCCACCGGGTTCAGCCGCAGTGGCGCCACGCTTGAAGACGTGGCCTTGATGCGCAAGACAGTAGGCGCTGGGGTTGGGGTCAAGGCATCCGGCGGCGTGCGTGATTATGCGACGGCGGTGAACATGATTGAGGCTGGGGCTACGCGTTTGGGCAGTAGCTCGGGGGTTGCGATTGTGGGTGGGGAAATGGCGGCGGTGGGTGATTATTGAAGCACTGTTTATATAACTCAACTAAATAGGCATTTAGTTGAGTTATATAAAATTTGAATAAAAGATTCGCAATAGGGCTAAGGCGCCTGCTTGTCATCACCGCTAAACGTGACGCTCTTATGCACGAAGTAGCCTACGACGCCCCAGCGCGTGTCGTCGTCTCGAAAGATGACTTTCTCTTTGACGGTGGTGGTGGCAAACGTCGAGGCAAACTCGATCACTGCGTAGCGTCCTGCAGGCGCATCGGGCAGGTCAACGATAAAGCCAATGGTCTCGGGCTTGCGTGCCTGCAACGAACCCAGTCCGAGACGCAGCGCTTTAAGCCCGGCAACCCACGCCAGCTCAGAGGTTTTCGCCTGCATAACCGGGCTCGCGGCGGTCCAGGTCTTCGCAGGTTCGCCGGCATCCAGCAGCATCAGAAACGCAACGGCGCTGTCGAATACCTGTTGTTGCTGTTGCGGCGTTCCTGGATCAGTGGCGACTACCTTCGGCGACGGCTTGTTGAAACTGACATCACAGCCGCCAAGCAACGCAGCGGTGAGCAATACGGCGGCATAGAGTTTCATGCAGATCTTCCTTGAGCACGGGTGGCGTTGGGACGAGTAAAGATCATGCGTGAAGGCGTTGCCATGTGGTGGATGAAAACGATGAGGTTGCGGCGACGTGGCCGTCGGGAGGCAACGGTCAGTGAGAAGATCAAAAGGCTGGAGACGCTGACTCAAAATCTGATGCGTACTGCTGCTGATTACGTAACATGGTATTACGCATAATGTATATTATGTTAAATAGCATATCAGACAGATTGCGAAAGGCATGTCGCCATTACCTATATGCCAATGGTGTAGTCAGTGACCAGCATCCTATAGTTCATGTCTGTAACCACCTGATCACGCTCCCTATCTTTAAGGAACACGCTTTGGCCTTTGGGATCTGGGTTTACAGCTTCCAACTGCGCACCACCGGCTACTTCTTTTCGGAGTGATCTACTGATTGACCCAGCGGGTGCAGATGACCGTAGGTATATGACCTGCGGTCTTCCCTTCACTTGGAGGAAGAAATGGGCGCGCTGCTGGGAGCAAGTGCGTTACTGCTCGGAGCGTTGCCGGCGCAGCAAAAGCTGAGCAAAAAAAGGGCCGTCAAAGGCCCTTTTTTACTCAAACTTCACGCGCCCTGTGTCATCGGCGAGTTCATGTGTCAGGCCAATCCATCTCGTGGGTGAATGTCTTTATGTTGATGCGTGTCTACGCGTGATCACTGGATCGAAGTGGACAGTGACGACGCGGGGGATGTCAGCAATGGTTCGACGGCCGCTGGAAAGTACTCCACCTGCAGCGGGTATTCCTGCCCCATCAACCTCCCCTTGCCATACCAGACGATACCGCCCTGACTGAGGATCAGCCCATTGCGGCCAAACTCGAAAACGCTGCCGACAGAACTACTGAACATGAAGCGGATTTCATCCATTTGCAGCAGCGTGTACTGCGTGTTCGCAGGCGGCAGTTGTTCCTTGATGCGTTGCAGATAAGTCTGGGCCAGACGCGCAAACAGCTGCCCAGCCTGTTCACGGTATTGTGGAATCGTTAGACCCGGCCTGTGCTGCAACTCGACGGCGATCAAGGCAAATACATCGGCGTTGGCCCGCGCTATGGCCAACTTGATTGACAGCGCCGACGTCAGCAATGCGTTATCGATCTGCAACGACGATTTTTCTGGCTGACCGTTGGCGGCTGGTGCAATGACGGGGAGCATGAATTCGGCCACGTTGACGGTCGACAGCACGCTCGTCGCTAAATACGCCGCACAGGCAGTGGCTTGACCCGACTGATCACCATTGATCAACAACGAAAACGGGCTGCCCTTTCGAGGCAAAGTCTGTGCGTCAATCCCCTGCTGTTTGAGGAAGGCGTTGACCTGTTCCTGTTTCACTTCGCCTCGGGCCAACGCACAGAGCTGCTGCATAATCTGGGCTTTGTTCGCCTCGTTTAATCTGGGCGGCATTTGCAAAATCGCGTCTTGGATCACAGCTAATGCCGGAACACGCAGCCAGGTATGCGGGGTATCCGTAGGCCGGTCTGCCAGGATTTTTTCGTAACCGGCCCAGGTCGCCAACATGATTAGGATGGCGACGGAAATGGTTTTTATATTCATGTTTTTTGCCTGAAAAAGTTGGATTGAAGGCTGCGCAATACTTGCCAGCAGGTCACCACTGATAACCGACACCCACTGCCATCCCGATATTGCGCTGAGTGTCGGTACTGCCCTGTAACTTGGTCACCCAGCGGCCGTTGGCTGACATGTGCGATACGCCGAAGGCCAGCGACGATTGACCGCGATAGGTGGCCGCTGCAGCCGTCGTCATGCTGGAACCCGGCGAGTAAGACTGCGGCAGGCTGGACATGGCCATCGCTCCGGCGATACCCGCACTGAGAGTTTCGTCCTGATACTTGAGGTCTTTTTTCAACTCCGTGTAGCGCTGATCGGTGTAGGCATTGGCATTCGTGGTGATGCCCTCCACGCTTCGGTTCAACTGGTCGACGTTCACTGCATCCGTACCGCTTGTACCCGCTGCGAGGTTGGTGAGCTGCCGCTCATTGCCAGCACTGCCGACCGAGACACTGCTGTCGCGGTCCGCCACCGAATTGGTCCCCAGTGCCGTGGCGTTCTTGGCCGATGCCTTGGCCCCGTTGCCCAGAGCAACTGAGTTCTCCCCGGTGGCCTGGGACCGCGTACCGACCGCCGCACTGTTGTTGCCCGACGCCTGCGCCCCTGCCCCACCAGCGATCGCATCGGAACCCGTGGCTTTGGGCTTGGTTGCCGCACTGCTGTTGTTCACCTGGAACATGCCGTCGGTACCGTTTTTGAGGTTGCTGACATCTCCTTCGACGGCGGTGATGCGACCCTCCTGCTGACCCGCTTCGGCGTTCAGATTGGCAATCGAATCGTCGGTGTATTGCTTGGCTTCGGCCACTGCACCGTCGAGCTGGCGCACATTGACCGCATCATTGGCGTTCTTGCCGTCGGCGACGTTGCTGATCGTTCGGGTGGCGCCAGTGGTTGCATTGCCCACCGAAACTGTGCCCGAGGTCACGTTGTTCTCGCCCGAATACTTGCCGCTGTAGGTTTCGGCACCTCGACCGGCATCGCTGGAGTCGCTGCCGATCGCCACGCTGCCACTGGCAGACACTGTGGCGCCGCTGCCCATCGCCACCGTGCCATTGCCCGAAGCCTGGGCCTGAGGCCCCAGCGCCATGGCGTCGGTACCGGTGGCAGCGGAGTCAGCCCTGGTCGAGTTGACGTGCAGATACTTGATGCCACCACCCGCCCCGATCAGTGTTTCAAGCCCCCCTACCCGACCGTCGAGGTTAGTAATGTCCGAGGTGTTCTGATCCACCTGTGTGCCGAGCACTTTCAGTTGCGCCACGTTGACCGCGTCGGTGTCCTGCGTGCCGGCCGCTAGCCCGGTCAGCTTGCGACTGCCCAAAGCCGTACCGATGCCGATCTCGCCGACTGACGTTTGCGGTGCTGCTAATCGATAGGCGCTGTAGTTTGTTTCGGCACCGACCGTGGTCAGCGAGCTTGAACCGAGCGCTACGCTCATGGCGTAGCTGGCATTGGCACCGGCGCCCAGTGCAACCGATTGTTCGGCTGCTGCCTGGGCGGTGCTCCCCAGGGCGATACCGGACGCCAACAACACTTGGGCATTGCGACCAATGGCGATACCACCGGCGGCGGCTTGGCTGACAGCCGCCTGATTGCCCAGACCAATGCCGTTGTCACCGTTGACCACGGTGCCTGGACCGACCGCGATCGACTCGCTACCGCTGGCGAGCGAGTCAGTCGGATTGGTCGAGTTGGCGTGGAAATACAGCGTGCCGGTAGAACTCAGCGAGCCCATCGCCCCGGTCAATTGACGCAGGGTCACGGCGTCATGAGCGTCGGTGGCATCCGCCACGTTGGTGATCTGGCGGTAGCTGCCGGCCTTGCCTACCGACACCGATCCCAGCAAGGTGGCATCCGAAGTGTCGTAGATAATCGTCCCGCTTCCGGCAGCGATAGAACCGGTGGTGGGTGCCAGGGCACGGTCGGCGACCGACCCTTCGCCCAGTGCGATACCGCCTGCGACCTGAGCCTGGCTCAGACGTCCCAGCGCGAGGGCGCCATTAGCCGTCGCATTGGCATCCGAACCGGCCGCGAATGAATTGGCACCTGCGGCAATGGACTGTGGCCCGATAGCGATGCTGTCCAGACCGTTGGCTTGGGAGTCGGCCAGTGTCGAGTTGCTGTGAAAATACTTGATGCCGGCGCCGTTGTTGACGAGGTTGTCGACGGTTTGGTTGGTTGCGAACAGCTGCGAGCCATTCACTGCGTCAGTGCTGGTAGCGTCCAAGGCACCGGCCGCAACGTTGGTCAACTTTACTGCGGTGCCTGCGGGATTGAAGGTCACCTGGGTTTTGGTCGCTGCATCGTCGTATTTCACGGCCACGGCGGCTGTGTTGGTCAGGCTGGTATCGAGATTAGTCAGCGCCGCGCCCACGTTGTTGCTCACCAAAGGCCCGGTGTTGCTGCCAGTCGCGCTGATGCTGTTGGTGGAATAGCTTGGCGCGGTCCATACGCCCGTAGTCGCATCAAGCGTGGCGCCGCCACCCAATGCGGTCGCGGTGTCCTGGCCGACGATGTTCAGTTGGCTGACGTTAACAGCATCTGTGGCCGAGCTGCCTGCCGCCAGGCCGGTAATGCGACGGCCAATAGCGCCGTTGGCGACGTTCACTTCGCCACCCGTTGCAGTGCCCCCCACACTATAAGCTGCGTTAGCCAGTGTTGCACCGGTGGCGGATGAACTCGAGCCCAACGCAACGCTGTTGGCGAAACCGGCCGTGGCGCCATTTCCCAGGGCAATGCTGTTGACACCGATGGACACGGCGGCCGGCCCCAACGCCAAGCTGTCCTTGCCGGTGGCGCTGCTGTCGGCGAGGGTCGAGTTGCTGTGAAAATACTTGATGCCCGTTCCGTTGTTGACGAGGTTGTCGACGGTTTGGTTGGTTGCGAACAGCTGCGAGCCATTCACTGCGTCGGTGCTAGTGGCGTTCAAGGCACCGGCCGCAACGTTGGTCAACTTTACTGCGGTGCCTGCGGGATTGAAGGTCACCTGGGTTTTGGTCGCAGCATCGTCGTATTTCACGGCCACGGCGGCTGTGTTGGTCAGGCTGGTGTCGAGATTAGTCAGCGCCGCGCCCACGTTGTTGCTCACCAAAGGCCCGGTGTTGCTGCCAGTCGCGCTGATG
>NZ_JAAAFV010000031.1:757729-757984 GCF_019352915.1 Pseudomonas sp. Xaverov 259
GCCCAAGGCTGCCGCCGTATCCTGGCCGGTTTTATTCAGCTGACTGACATTGACCGCGTCGGTGGCCGAAGCACCCGCGGCAAGGCCGGTGATGCGCCGACCGTTGGCGCCGTTTGCCACGTTGACTTCACCACCTGTGATGGCAGTGCCGCCGACACCAAAGGCAGCGGTGCCCAACGTCGCGCCAGTGGCGGAAGACCCGCTGCCCAGGGCTACAGAGTTAGCCGATCCTGCCGTCGCGCCATTGCCCAGGGC
>NZ_JAAAFV010000031.1:758181-819895 GCF_019352915.1 Pseudomonas sp. Xaverov 259
ACTGCTGGTGGCGTTCAACGCACCCGGTGCCACGTTGGTCAGCGTCGTCGCCGCACCACTTGGGTTGAGGGTAATTTGATTTTTTGTAGCCCCATCGTCGTATTTCACAGCAACCGCTGCGGTGTTGGTCAACCCGGCATTGAGGTTGCCCAGCACTGCACCGACGTTGTTGCTGGTCAGTGCGCCAGTGTTGGTACCGCTGGTATTGATGCTGTTAGTGACATAGCTCGGTGCGGTCCAGGTACCGGTCGTAGGGTCGAGCGCTGCGCCACCGCCCAAGGCAGTGGCCGTGTCCTGCCCTGCCTTGTTCAACTGACTGACGTTGACCGCGTCGGTGGCCGAAGCACCCGCGGCAAGGCCGGTGATGCGCCGACCGTTGGCGCCGTAGGCCACGTTGACTTCACCACCTGTGATGGCAGTGCCGCCGACGCCATAGGCAGCGGTGCCCAGGGTCGTGCCAGTGGCGGAAGACCCGCTGCCCAGGGCTACAGAGTTAGCCGATCCTGCCGTCGCGCCATTGCCCAGGGCTACAGTGTTATTGGCAGTGGAGCTGGCGGTGGGTCCCAGTGCGATGCTATCGACACCGGTGGCGGTGCTGTCAGCCAAGGTCGAGTTGGCGTGGAAGTATTTGATACCCGCGCCGTTGTTGATGTTATTGACAGTGGTGTTGGTGGCAAACAGCTGCGACCCGTTCACCGCATCCGTACTGGTGGCATTCAACGTCGCCGGTGCCACGTTAGTGATCGTCACCGGAGCACCTGCTCCGGCGCCACCCGTCGCACCCAAAGTAATCTTGGTGCCGCCGGCGGCATCGTATTTGACGGCGATATTGGCCGTGTTATTGACACTGGTGTTGAGCGCTGTCAAGGCAGCGGCAACGGTCGTCTGCGCTGTAGGTCCAGCCACGGCACCGGTCACGCTGACACTATTGATCGGCTGGCTGAAGCCGGAGATATTGCCCGTCGCCGGACTGTAGGTCGCGCCACCGCCCAGCGTGCTGGCTGTTGTGGTGCCCAGGTTGTTGACGCCGGTGACGACCGAATTCAGTTGAGAGCCGTTAATAGCATCGGTGCTGGTGGCAGAAATCACGCCTGCCGCAACGTTCTGGATCTGGCGCTCAGTACCTGCCGCACCCACCGACACCACACCATTGGTCGAAGCCGCTGCTTGCACGCCCGCTGCAGTAGCACCAAATTGCGCAGTAGTACCTGTATGCGGAGCAGCTGTCGTTGACTTCGAACCTAACGCCACATCGTTGGTATTGTTAGCCACTGCGGTATCGCCCAGCGCCACGGCGCCTGCTGCAGCCGCATGGCTGGCATTCCCCAGTGCCACCGAACCTTGACCGATCGCAGTATTACCGTTGCCGATGGCTACGGCGCCATTGGCTGCGATCGTGCCGGCCAGGTTGCCTGCCGCCGTATTATCAGCACCCATCGTCACCGCGCCGGTACCGTTCGCTACGTTCGGATCGCCGATCGCAACCGCGCCGTTGCCCGTGGCTTTCTGTCCGCGTCCGATGGCCACTGCACCGCCGGCAGCCGTGCTGGAATTAGCAGTGGTGCCGGACGAACCAATCGCAACGTTCTGGCCGGTTGCGCCACTGGTGATGCCGTCGCCCTGTGCAATACCGAAAGTGCCATTGACTGTGGCGCCATTGCCAACGGCTATGCCTGATGTAGCAGTCGAGACGACAGATGACCCGCTGCCGACTGCAATTGCATTCGTCGCAGCCGCTTGCGCGCCCACAGCGTTCGCAACGCCCGCAGCAGGGTACCCGCCGATTGCAATAGCTCCAGCTGCGGAAGTCTTACTCAAAGTGCCAATGGCGATGCTGTAGTCGAATGCGGTGGCTTGCGCGCCCATAGCGGTAGCCTGTATTCCTGCCTGACTCAGATAGCCAACCGCGGTGGCGTAGCTTCCAGTCGCGACCAAACCTGTGCCGGACAAGGTTGTGCCGATGAAGGTAGCTGCATTGCTGTCACAACCGTAAAGCATCGAAGTACTTCCCGCCCCATCCCCAAAAGTTCGAGTTTGGGTGGTACCGTCTACACCCGTATATTTAGCGGCACCGCCGTTGCAGCCTGCCCCGCCAGATGGAGGGTTGTATGAGGCATGTCCCGTTAACGGCAGCACCAAGATTAACGCCGCCACTAAACCTTTCAGCAAAAAAACGTCCCCGAGGGAAGCCCAACATGCTGAATCCCCCGACGACATGCCCCCGCCAAGGGCGCAACTGGACCCCGATCTCTTTCCTTTGGCCGAAACCAACTCAGAAACCACCGCCCAGCAACCTATCGAAGCGTTCCAAACAACAGAGTAAATTTTGTTCATTTTGTTAATTTGGCGAGAGCCAACCTCGAAATCCGCGTCATCCATTGCGTGATGACTTCCGCCTTCAATTCGATTGCGGATACAGAGCCTCGTCGACAGACATCGAATCCCCTCCACAAACGACGAGAATCGAACTTCGCTGACGTAGCGAGCAGACAACACAATGGAATTAAGTAAACGTATTTTCTCGACTGTCTGCACGGATTAAGTCAGGAAATTTCCGACTGTTTGTAGGAAGTTTCCCAGCAAATTCCACTCCAAATGCAAAAAAACGCCAAAGAACAAGTAATAAACGTTCTTTGGCGTTATTCGTTATTCTGAATAAGTTCAAGCAATGCGCATTGAGTGACGCGCTCAATAATTTGCTGTAATCCCTCGCTGAAGTTCCAGCCAATTCAATAAAATGGCCGCCGACATCGGCCGTGCACACAAGTAGCCCTGCCCTTGCTTGCAACCCAGTTCCAACAACACTTTGCGTTGCTCTTCGGTTTCGATTCCCTCGACCACCACCGACATGCCCAGCGCCTCGCCGAGGGCCAGCGTGGTACTGATCACAGCCCGTCGACGCGGTTCATGTTCCAGCCCGCGCACGAACTCGCCGTCAAGTTTGATTTCGTTGAACGGCAACTGGCACAGCCGCTGCAACGAAGAAAAACCCGCACCGAAATCATCGATAGACAGGCTGCAGCCCATCATTCGCAAACGCACCAGGCTTTCCAGGCTGATCGCCGGCTCTTCGAGCAATCCCGTTTCGGTCAACTCAAAGGTCAACCCCGACCCCGGTAGGTCATGAGCCACCAAGGCGCTCTGAATCTGGCCGGTGAGTTCCGGTTTGACCAGTTGCCCCGCATGCAGATTGAGCGCGACATTCAGGGCAAAGCCCTGATTGATTGCTTGGCGCTGGAGCCTCAAGCAGTGTTCCAGCTGCTGGAACAGCAACTCGTCCAGCAAGCCGCACCGTTCGATAACCGACATGAACACCGACGGTGGCAAGACCCCTTTGAACGGATGGTGCCAACGCGCCAGCGCTTCGACACTGCACACCTCACCCGTCTGCAGATTGAACTTGGGCTGAAAATACGTGTGCAGTTGATGGTCGGCAAGCGCCCGACGAACCTCTTCCTCGGTGGCCGGTACGACAGGCGGCACACCCGATTCGTTAATAGGCTCGTTCAAGTGTTTGGCTAGCAAAAAACGTAGCGCCCCAGGTTGCAAAGGCTTGCTGACATCGTCCAGCAGCGCCATGCCGAGCAGCGAAATCAGTGGCCCCAGCACACTGCGCGTATTGGCTGACAGCCTGCGGCTGATGATGATCGACCCCGTCAGCCCGGATCGGCTCATGGTCTGCACAAAGTCCTGAGCGCTCATACTTTCCATAGGCAAATCGCATAGCGTGATATCCACTGGACCGTTCTGCTCAAGGAACGCGAGAGCTGGCACGCTCTGGGTGGCCACAAAGACTTCCTGGCACCCGGCCTGGCGCAGGCGGTTGGCCAACTTTGAGCCACCGCAAGCCGTTTCGACAAGAACTAGAATGCGAAGAGGGAGCATGGGCATGGAAGCCGCTCACGTTGAAAGGAATGAGCCTATTGTCTGTGCCGAACCAGCAGGTATCGTTAGGAAACGTCCCTGTGGATGTAGGAGTTTTCCCAGTGACGCGACCAGCTCTAATCGACGTCGACGCTGTCCCCCTTCTCGACTGCGTCTGGATCAGCTATGTGCTGCTCCAGCGTATGCCCCAATCGCTCCATCGCTTGTTGCAGCGCATCCACGGTTTCTGTCAGCGCGGCATTGTCAGCCCCCCTGCAGACCTCTTCCAACCGCTCGCAACACTGAATCAGAATGCCTGCCTTGATAATCCGCGCCCCGCCCTTGACCCGGTGGGCGAGCGCGCAAAGGCCTGACAAGTCGTGCTCTCCGAACAACTTGATAAGCCGCAACATGTCCTCTTCGTTGCTGCTGGCCAGATTCCTCAGCAACTTCCTGATCGCGGTCTGATCGCCAAGGTTGAGTTGATGCAGGCTACTCAGGTTGATATCGCCCTCGACAACCGGGCTCACCACGGCGCCCTTCACCAGTGACTCTTCCCCAGGCTGTACAGAGGCGAGTCTGACACTCAGATCACTCAGGCTGATCGGTTTAAACAGGCAGTCATCCATGCCTTCGGCCAGGCAGCGCTCTTTTTCCTCCGGCTGAGCATTGGCGGTAAGGCCGAGGATCAGACACGGTTGCGCCCCCGATGAGCGTTCTTCGTCACGGATGGCCCGCGTCAATTCATAACCGTTCATGACGGGCATGTTGCAGTCCGTGATCACCACATCGAAATGGTCATTTCGCCAGGCACGCAGGCCATGGGCGCCGTCCTCGGCGTCGCTGACGTTGTGCCCGAGGTAGGACAATTGCTGCGAGAGCAGCAATCGGTTGGCTGGGTAATCGTCGATCACCAGGATGTTCAGTACGCTCATCTGGTCCGGGATTTTAGCGACCGAGCGCTCCGCAGCAGGCACGGGTTGCAGGATCAGAAGGTCGAGGCGGATATCAACCTGCGTGCCCTTTCCCGGCAAACTGGTCAGGTGCAAATGCCCATCCATCATTTCACACAAGGTTCGGCTGATGACCAGCCCCAACCCCGAACCGCCCCGCGCCGCCTGATGATTATTGCGGGCCTGGCCGAACGGGTTGAACAACAGCGCTTGATCCTCGGCGCAAATGCCGATGCCGGTATCCTTCACTTGAACATGAATCGCCAGGCGCTCGCCGCACGCGCTCAGTACCGCCTGAACGCTCAAACGCACCTCGCCTTCATCCGTGAACTTGATCGCGTTACTCAACAAGTTGGACAGTATCTGTTTGAAACGCAGCGGGTCGATTAATACATCGCGACAGGCCTTGAGGTCGAAATCCAGCAACAGTCGCACCCCCTTCTGCCTTGCCACGCCTTCGAACATGCGCACCACAGACTCGACCAGCTCGCGCAGGCTGGCGCGTTCCGGGGTCAGGGACAGGCGGCCGGATTCGATGCGTGATATGTCGAGAATATCGCCAATCAGGTCCAGCAACCCCTGGGCCGCGCCTGAGGCCACTTCGATGGCGAAGCGGTCCATGACGCCTTGGTCGGCCTTCTTCATCGCCAGTTCGAGCATGCCGATCACGGCATTCATCGGTGTGCGGATTTCATGGCTCATGGTCGCCAGAAAGGTCGTTTTCGCCCGGTTGGCGTCGTCTGCACTTTGCTTGGCGCTCTGCAGTTGATCCATCAGGCGTTGACGGTCGCTGATGTTGATCCAGCCGGCAATAATGCCCATTATCACACCTTCACTGGTGTGATATGGCAGCATCCAGTGATACACCGTGTGCACCACGCCATCGCTGTGGACATAGGTGCGATCTTTAATCCATCGAGTACCACTCTCCATGACCTTGATGTACTCGGCCTGGAATGTCTCAGCATCGGCACGGCCAACTACCGGGCTCTCGGTCAGTAGCTTACCTATTACGGCTTCGCGCGGCAGGCCCAGCGCGTCGAGGTAGGCCGAGTTGCAACTGATCAGCCGCCCTTCACAGTCGCGCACGTAAATCGGATGGGGCGTGCCATCGATCAAGGCATGCATGAATTCCATCTGATCATTGAGCGCCAGTTCGGCCTTTTCCCGAGTGGACTCCCGTTTGCGCAGACGAACGATCCAGACCAGCGCCAGCAGCAAAAATAGCGCTAAGATGACAAAGCCTTGGATGACCGCCGATCGGTAATGCAGCCAACTGTCGTTATCGATCACCACGTCGTGGCGCCAACGTCTGGTCAGTTCATCCAGTTCCTCCGGAGGAATGCTCTGCAGGACCTTGTCCAGAATCGAGTACAGCTCCAGCGCCCCACGATCGGTGGCGAACCCGGTCGGTGCCGACACAGGGCCGACAAGACTGGCCACCCGCAGACGATCGCGGTATTCACGCAGAATCATGTAACGCCCGTTGATCAGCGAGTTGAGGGCGCCGTCCGCATCGCCCTTGTCCACCAACGCCAAAGCCTGCGCTGACGTCGGTGTCTCGATCAACTGGATACCTGGGAATGTCTCGCGAATGTAATCCTGCAGCGCATTGCCGCTGCGCATGGCCAATCGTTTGCCCACCATGCCTTCCAGTGATTGCGGCCTGCCTGGGCCGTCCTGCGTGATCAGCACAAACGGGCTTGTCAGATAGGGCCGGGTAAACCGCAGTTGCCCATCACGGGCGCTGCTGGGGGTGAAGGCGACAATCAGATCTGCTTCACCGGACCGGATCTGATCAACCAGCTTCTGCATGGAGCTGCTGCGCACGAAATCAAATTTCAGACCGGTGCGCTGGCTGACCTGGGCCAGCACTTCGGCGCCAATACCCCGGAACTCACCCTGCCCATCAAAAAAGGAGACAGGCGGGAGACCGTCGTTGACGGCCACGGTTAGACGAGGATGGTTTTGCAACCAGCGCTGCTCGGTTTCTGTGAACTGGAGCGGGTCGAGGCGGGCAACGTTGAGGTCCCCCGCTCCCCACCGATGCAGAATCGTTACGCGCTCGCTGATTGGGATCACCTCCAGCGCAGCGTTGATAATGTGCAAGAGCCGACTGTTGCGCTGACTCAGCGCGAATGAGAAATGCGTGGACACACCCGACAACGCCGTCAGGTAGACATCATTGAGGAAGTACTTGCCGACCAAATAGTGAGTACTGACGGCATCGCCCAGATAAGCATCCGCCTTGTTGAAGGCCACCGCGCCGATAGCGCTTTGGACCGATGGGTGAAGCTGCAGCGCAGCCTTGGGATAGCTCGCGGTGATCGCATCCGCTGGCAGAGCGTGATCAACGATAGCTAGGCGGCTGCCTGCCAGGTCGGGCGGCAACATCTTGCCGGTGCCACTGCGCGTCACCAGCACCGATGGGGCCTGCACATAGGCACTGGTGAGCGCCAGCTCTGGAGCTGTCCCATCGAAGCTGTTGACGGTGCCCAGCAGGTCCACCTCGCCGTTCCTGAGCGCCTGCATCGCCTCGGCTCTGGAATCATAACGAAGCACTTCGATCTTTATGTGCAGCATGCCGGCAAGCAGCGCAGCGTAATCGGCCGTGACGCCCTCGTAATCCTGGCCACCGGTTATCATGCCGAAAGGCGCGTTGTCCGGCAGCGATACTCCCAGGCGCAGTGAGTCCTTGCCGCGCAACCAGCGCCAGTCCTCTTCATCCAGAACGACCGAAGGGCGTTCGCCATTCGAGCGACCGAAGAGGTTAAGGATTTGCACCTCAGCCTGTACCGGCGAAACACTCCCCAACTGGCAGAGCAGACAGGCGGCCAGTCCAAAACAACGCAGGAGAGTGTTCATCTAGATCAGGTTATTGCGCTTGGCAAAGTCAGCCAGATACACCACCGACTTCACATGGAGCTTTTCAATGAGGCGGGTTTTATAAGTGCTGACGGTCTTGTTACTCAACAACATGGCATCACCGATTTCTTTGTTGCTCATGCCTTTGGCCAGTTGCTGCAAGATGATCAGTTCTCGATCGGATAGGCCTCGGATCATCTCCAGCTCGGTGGAGTCGATATCACTGCGCCGTACAGAGTTGCCTGCAAGGTTGGGGAAAAAGGTATAGCCGGCCATCAGGGCCTTGATCGCTTTGCTCAGCTCGCTCAATTCATCGGTTTTCGAGATATAACCGGCAGCGCCAGCCTTTATGCAGCGCATGGCATAAAACGCCGCAGACTGAGAGGTCAACACCAGGATCTTGCTCGACAGTTTCAGCGCACTGATCCGGTTGATGACTTCCATACCGTCGAGGCTGGGCATGGCGATGTCCAGCAAAATCAGTTCCGGCTCGTACTTGCGAGCCATTTGCACGGCATCGGCGCCGTTGTCCGCCTCAGCAACGACTTCAAATTGCTCACGTTCAAGCAGTGCCCTCACTGTCGCCCGAATGAAGGGGTGATCGTCTACAACCAGCGCTTTATGCATTTGGAACCTCACAGCTATACGCACAGGAACTACCAGTGATGAGCGGTCCATGCATCACAAAAGTATGGAACAAATAACCCGCTTATGCTGCCCGACTACATTCATTAACCAGGCAGTTATATCGGTCTATTTCAGGACTGGAGAGTGACGTGCTCACGTGGGCGAGTCAGGCGCCTGCAACCACCGCAGGAACCTTTGGGCGTCCATTGGACGCCCAAGGTGGAAACCCTGGCCGAATGAACACCCCATCGCTACCAATCCGTCGTGGATAACCTGGCTGCCGACGCCTTCGATCACCAGGCTCATGTTCAGCGCCCGGGCCAGCGCCACGGTACTGGTGACCATCGCATGGGTGCGCTGATCCTCAATGGCGCGAACAAGCTCGCCGTCGAGCTTGAGCTGATTGAACGGCAGTTGGCAGAGCAAACTCAGCGATGAAAAGCCCATACCGAAATCATCGATCGACAGGCCGCAACCCATCATGCGCAGGCGCAACAGGTTTTCGCGGGTGGTGCGGGGCGCATTCAGCAAGCCGTTTTCAGCCACCTCGAACAACAACGTTCCTCCCGGGAAGTCGTGAAGCTTCAACAGCTGCTCAATGTGCTCAATCAGGTCATTGTGAGCCAATTGCGAAGCGTGAAGATTGAACGCCAACTCCAAGCTGTGACCGGATCGACGTAAGGTGTTGAGCAGGCTCATCCCTTGTTCGAGCATTTGCTTGAGCATTTCGTCGATCAGGTCATAGGCCAACACGGCGGCCAGAAAGTGCCTGGGCAACAACAAGCCTTTGATCGGGTGTCGCCAACGCACCAGCGCCTCAGCCCCGGCCACGGCAGAAGTATTTAAATCGAATTTGGGTTGGAACCAAGCCTTGAACTCTCCCTGAACCAGGCCCCGCCGCACGTCCTCCTCACTGGGGAGTCTGGAGAGGGACGCCGACTCGACGTCCGATGCCATCTGCTGGCGGGAGTAGCGTCCAAGGATTTCATGCAACGTATACAACTGCGTGCGCTTGCCCACGACACCGAGCATCTGCAACCCCGAAAGGCACGTCATCTGTTCAACTGCACGACGCAGTTCCGGCTTGAGTTCGCTACACAGTGCAACTGCACGCGCCATTCCGCTTTCCCCGATCCGGGTCAAAACGTCCATCCAGTTGACAGCGCTGTTGCTCAGATCACAAATCACGATATCAACGCCACCCTCCCGGCTTATCTGCGCCATCGCCCATTCGCTGTCGCCCGCCTGCAGAATGTCGTTGACGCCCAAATGCTGGAGCGCCTTCACCAACATTTCGCGCTGAAACGATTGATCATCCAAAACCAGAACACTGGGTGTGCACATCTCGCCCACTACTCGCTAATGACTTTAAGTCAAAATTCTGGCGACTCCACCTTACCGGGAGCGAAGGATTTATCTCGGCAAGCTGTAGGAAATTTCCCAGCGACGGTCCGGGCGAGCTTGCAAGGTGTCTAGAGATTCGTAGGAAATTCAGCTAAGACGGGCGGGAGAAATGAAGTCTATGAACGTTAATAGATGAACAGCCGTATTCATTTCAGAAGCATTAAGTCAGCAGCAGTAGACCCGCAAGCAGCTAATGAGCACCTGACATCGCCCACTTGTTAAATTATGTGTATCGCCCCGGTGATGGGCAACTTTCAGTCGGGCTCACTGCTGAACAGTCGTGCGGCCTATCTGCTCTCACCCGAGCCTCCCGCCACGCCGCATCAACACTTAACGACCGAGGCGATACCCACAGCTCGATCGTTCAACCCGCTGCAGTCTAGTTTTGTCGCTTGCTATAAATGACTAGCCTGCGTTTGCGGGCTCAAAAAAAATTTCATTCAACTCATCCACCAAGCTTCTCGTCCGATCTGGTAGATCAAGATCTTGATAAATTCCGGCTGCCAGGTCGAAATTCTCCTTCGACCGCGGAAGATGACCATGGGCTTTATATAACATGGAGAAACAACCAAATATCTCCGCCCTTAACTTAGGGTACCTGCCCCCTTCTTTTAGCTGCGCCTCATCCAAGTATTTTTCCGCGTCACTTAGCCCCCGTGTTTTAATCATTAGGTGTCCAAAATTTACAAGGTTCGTCAACTCCCCAAAATGGTCCTCATTACTGATCGCAGCGTTATAGGACTTCGTCAAATATTTTTCGGAAAGATCATATCTGTCCATGTCCTTATAGACGTTCGACAGGTTTCCGTAGTGACGGGTCAACTCAGTCTTTTGTTCACCCATTTCAGCGATGGTTATGGCATCCAAAAGAAGTGATTTAGCCTCATTCAATAGCTTTGGTTCACGACGCTTCCTTGCCAGATATCGCAGTTGGATGGCGGTATTTGTCAGCAAATTACTTTTTTTAATCATTAAACGTTTCCGCTCTTCAAGGTCGTCCTCAGACTCGATGGCCTTATCAATTAGCTCGCGAGCAACTTTTAAGCACCTACCTGCACGCCCGTATTTTTCGAGATGATTATAGCAACTACCTAGGTTGTTATAGTGGTTTGCAAACCCTTCTATATCTAGTTTACCTGTCAACTTTAGGGCTGTTCGCAAATACTCAACAGCTTCTGGATAACGGGATCTTTTTTTAGAAAGAATGCCAAGATTACCGTTTACATGCTCACGCTGGACTTGGGTCAGACCAGGAGAATCCAAGCATAATTTAAACGTCCTTTCGGCCTCGTCCAACTGACCAAGCCTCATCAGGTTTAGACCGTGCAGATTAGCCGACGCCACTCCTTCAGGATGCAAAACGGCGGCTTTCCGATAAAATAACTCAGCCTTCAGTGGGTCGACGAGCGTGTATAGATTTGCCAAACTATAGAGCTTACCACCTGCCTCTTTAAGTACAAACTGTGCACAATCATCCAGCTTCTTCTTTGCGAGATCTGTTTTCTTATCCTTCACTAACTGAATGACTTCCTTATGAAGAGGTCTTCCAATATCACCTTCATCGCCAAAGGTTTCATAGCTATTCAATATCTGGGTATCTAAAACACTACTGGAAACGTCAGTCAAAAAAGGCATGCTTCTTTTGATTTTCGTATGCAGTTCAGACAATACCTCGAAAGATGCGTGCTTAGCCTCAATTACAACTTGACAAAAATCAATCACATCTTTCTTATGGTCGAAATTCAGTGGATTAGGCTTTACGGTGTAATTTTTCTGCCTAGGGGATAGAGTGAAAACAATCAGTCGCGTTAAATTCAAACCATGACATGTGATGCAGGAAAGCGTGTCGTTTATCTTTGCTACACCTTTTTCTGAGGTAACTTGAACACCAATTCCTCTGTCAGGATCCAACAAATCAATGCACTCATGATTCGGTTTAACTTTATTAGCATTCACCAAGCTCCAGCCAAAAAGAGCATTCAGCAGGTCAGCCACTAAGTCTTCAGCTGCAATATTGGTATCTAAGAAATTAAGCTGTGTGTAGGTGGTTATAAAACTCTGCAGCGTGGAAAGCCCAATGTTTATATCGTCAAGCATTTTTTTGGCTTTCAGCATCTGAGGGTCCTTGATAGTAGATTTTCGTTAGCGAGAGGTTGTGCGCAAACTGCCATTATAATCATGTTTTGAAGGCATCAAAAAGCCATCGTATTGCTCGCAGATACTCGCGCCAAACGCACCATCGAGACCTACCGACACCACCGTAGTACGAGGACCCCGGCCTCTGCACCGCTGCTTTCGCCAACGGTTGTTCCCGCCGACCGAAACCCTGCCCACTCAGCGGTGAGACGCCTTGGTTCGGCGGCGCAAATACCGCACCAGCGCCGCAAGGCTCACTAGTGCTACCACTGCGATAAAGATCGGCAAGCGATACGGCCTCAGGTCGCCTAAGAAATGCTGTAACGCTTCGCCGGCCCAGTAGCCTGCGCTGACGAACAGAGTGGCCCAAATTGCCGCACTCAGCACATTGATCAAGGCAAAACGCCAGGGCGCCAGACCGCTTGCACCTATTACCATGGGGCCCACTAAGCGCATTCCGTAGAGAAAGCGTACGGCGAATACAGAGGTCATGGGGTAACGATGGATAAGGCCATCTACCCGTTCGATGGCAGACTGGTGACGCTTAAGTTTGGGCAGCAGGCGGCTCCCGAAATAACGTCCTGTCCAGAACAGTAACTGATCGCCGAGTATGCCGCCCAGGGTGGCCCAACCGATTACATGCAACCATTGCAGGGCGCCCTGGTGTGCAGCCATACCGCCGAGGATCAACACTGTTTCGCCTTCCAGCAGGCAGCCCACGAAGATTACCCAGTAGCCGTAGACTGCAATCAACGCGTTGAGGTCGAGATGTTCGAACATGGGTATTCCTGGATCTGGTGGAGGCAATAGCGGCAGTATTAATGGCAGAAATAGATCTTTGCCTCGATCGATTCACGCACTTCTTATTGACGAGAGTCGGCCTCCTCCGCGGGATAAAACTCGCCCTCCTTCCCGATTTTTTTCAGCCGTTCGCGCACAATTAACTCAACGCTGGCCACTGCGGCTTGATCGTCAGGGTTCACCAGCTGCAAGCACAGGCGTTGGACATTCTGATCGTGGGTGCCTTCGCTCATCATCTCGTGAGTGAAGACTTGTTCGCCACGCCATAGGCATAGCTGGGTATGAGTTCCGCCCAGCCATATCTCGTTGATGGACCTGAGGTCGGTGGTAGCCAGTTGATCCAGTGTGATTGTCTTATCCATTGCGCTGTACCTCACCAATGAGTAGATATGGGTAGACTCAAAGGCACAATGGGTCGTTCCAAGCGTGTGCAATTTCACCGCGCTAATACAGCATAAATCTCAGCAACCACCTGCGCCGTAGCCTGTTCAATCGCCCCTTCATTACGGCACAAAACCCACCCCTGATCACCCGCCACCCGCACAAACGCTTGGGTACATTCGACATGCTCTTGCAGCGTATGGATCAACGTACTGCCCAACCCGCGCCGTCGCTGAACGGCCCTCGACCATGAAATCCCGGGGTCGGTGATAACGCCCACATGCAGGTCCGGCACTCGCACGCTTCGGTCCAGGTTTAACTGCAGTATGTCTGCGAATGGGACTGTGCGGCGAAACGCGGCATCTGAGGGGTACCAACGGTCGATCAGGATGATGCTGTCGGGTGGTTGCTTAGTCAGCACGTTCTGGGAAATCCAGAGCCGGCTCTCAGCAAAGCGCTCACACACTCTCCACTCCGAATCATCGGTGGGGTTTCTGGCGTGAGCGTTAACCAGGGCCATGGTTTCAGCCCTGTAGGGGTCGCTTTTTCTCTCGCAAAGGCGGATCACCTTTTTGTTGTCTGCCCGCAGTGCTTGGGTGACGGCTTCCAACAGCGTGGTTTTACCGGTGCCTTTGGGGCCATCCAGGGAGACAAATAGTGGACGATTCATGCTTCACGTAATGATGGATAAGTGATGAGCACCTTAACATGGCTCACTCAGCAAAAAAGACGTGCCCCATGCCAACGGTTCCAACCCCAAGTGCACCGCCAGCGTCTGGCCGATATCGGCAAAACTGTCTCGCTCGCCCAACCACCCCGTCGCCACGCCTGCACCATAAGCCAATACGGGCACATGCTCACGGGTATGGTCGCTGCCCGGGCGCGAGGGGTCGCAGCCGTGGTCGGCGCTGATGATCAGCAACGTTTGCGGGTCCATCAACCCCAGTAATTCCGGCAGCCTGCGGTCGAAGGCTTCCAGCGCGGCAGCGTAGCCGGCCAGGTCTCGGCGGTGACCGTAGAGCATGTCGAAGTCGACAAAGTTGGCAAACACCAGGCTGTGGTCTGGCGCTTCGCGGTAGGCCTTGAGCGTGGCGTCGAACAGCGCATCGTTTCCATCGGCCTTGTACAAGCGGCTGATGCCTCGATGAGCGAAAATATCGCCGATTTTGCCCACCGCATGCACCGTGCCGCCGGCGTCGCAGAGGCTGTCCAGCAACGTCGCTGACGGCGGTGGCACGGTGTAGTCGCGGCGATTGCCGGTGCGGCGGAACTGGCCGGCGTGCTCGCCGGTGAAGGGTCGGGCAATGACCCTGCCGACGGTGTATTCATCACATAAGGTCCGGGCGATTTCACACACCCGGTACAGCGCTTCAAGGCCGAAATGGCTTTCATGGGCGGCGATTTGCATCACGCTGTCGGCCGAGGTGTAGCAAATCGGCTGCTGGGTGCGGATGTGCAATTCACCCAAATCGTCCAGCACCGTGGTGCCCGAGGCGTGGCAGTTGCCCAGGATACCCGGCAACCCTGCCCGCTCAATCAGGTCGGCCAGCAGTTGCGGTGGAAAGGAATCGGTCGGCCGCTCGAAATAACCCCAGTCAAACAACACCGGTACGCCCATCATTTCCCAATGCCCGGACGGCGTGTCCTTGCCGGATGATTGCTCCCGCGCATGGCCAAAGGCGCCGATCGGTGCCGCATCGCCCCAATTGCCTGGCAACGGTCCATTGCCACTGGCAGCCGCTGCGGCGCCCAATCCCAGCTGGCCCAGGTTTGGCAGGGTCAAAGGTCCCCGGCGCAATAAACCATCGGCCTCACCACGGGCACAGGCTTCGGCGATATGGCGCAAGGTGTCGGCGCCGGTATCGCCAAACAGCGCGGCGTCGGCGCTGGCACCGATGCCCAACGAGTCCAGCACTAATACGATGGCCTTGCTCATAGTATTGCCTGGATCAATTCGCGCGCGGCCGGGCGTTCACCGCCTAGCCGATACGCTGCGCGCAAGGCGGATGCGCCCTGCTCGGCCTGGTCTGGCGTGCGCGCATGCACCCAACCCAGTGGCCGTTTTGCATCCACCTGTTCGCCGACAAAGGCCAGCTCGCTGAAGCCCACGGACAAATCCAGCACGTCATCCGGATGGCTGCGTCCACCGCCCAATGTCACCACCGCCAAACCCACTGCGCGGGTGTCGATCTGGGTGACACAGCCCTCCTCCTCGGCCCACACCGGCACCGACACGACCGCCTTGGGTAAATGTTCATCGGGCGTGTCGGTAAAACCCTGCGGACCGCCCAGCGCAACCACCATCTGTTCAAAGCGCTGCAAGGCCGCCCCGCTCTGCCAGGCTTGCAGCAATTGATCACGGGCCTGAGCCTCGTCCCTCGCCAGGCCGGCCATCGTCAGTGCCTGGGTGGCCAGCGCCAACGTCACCGCCCACAGGCGTTCACTGCGCACCTCTCCTTTGAGCAGGGCTACCGCTTCCGCCACTTCCAGGGCATTGCCGGCACTGCGGGCCAGCGGCTGGTCCATGTCGGTGATCAGGGCGCGGGTATTGACCCCGGCGCCGTTGGCCACCGCAACGATACTCGCGGCCAGTGCTTGCGCCTGTTGCGGTTCGGCCATAAAGGCGCCGTTGCCGGTCTTTACATCCATGATCAGTACATCGAGGCCGGCGGCGAGTTTTTTGCCGAGGATCGACGCGGTGATCAGGTCAATCGACTCCACCGAACCGGTGACATCGCGGATCACATACAAGCGCTTGTCCGCCGGCGCCAGGTTGGCGGTTTGGCCGATGATCGCGCAGCCGACTTCAGCCACTATCGCGCGCAGGCGTTTAGTGCTGGGTTGGCAGTCGTAGCCGGGGATGCTTTCAAGCTTGTCCAGGGTGCCGCCGGTATGCCCCAGGCCGCGCCCGGAAATCATCGGCACGTAACAGCCGCAGGCCGCCAGCAAGGGCGCCAGCAGCAGGCTGATCATGTCGCCGACGCCGCCGGTGGAATGCTTGTCGACGATCGGCCCCGGCAGCGCCCATTGCAGAATCTGGCCGGAATCACGCATTGCCTCGGTCAAGGCAATGCGTTCGCTCACGTCCATGCCCTTGATGAACACCGCCATGGCGAATGCCGCCACTTGCCCGTCGCTAAGGCTGCCGTCGGCAATGCCGGCGACAAATTTTTGAATGTCCACTGCGGCCAGGGCATGCCCGTCGCGTTTACGGCGAATCACTTCTTGTGGCAACCACATACTGTGCTCCTTACAGCGAAATGAAAAAGCCGACAATCGCCGCACTCATCAGGTTGGAAAGCGTGCCGCCGATCATGGCCCGCAGGCCCAGCCGCGCCAGTTCTTGACGCCGTTGCGGGGCGATACCCGTGAGGCCGCCCAGTTGAATCGCAATCGAGGACAGGTTGGCAAAGCCGCACAGGGCGAAGGTGACGATCACTTGGGTGTGTGCCGACAACAGCGGCACCCCGGCTGCGGCGGCTTTGTCTGCGGTCAGGTAATTGGCCAGGTCGGCATAGGCGACGAACTCGTTGAGCACCAGTTTTTCACCGATAAAACCGCCGGCCAGCACCGCCTCATGCCACGGCACCCCGAGCAGAAAAGCGATCGGCGCCAACACGTGCCCAAGCACCAGTTGCAAGGTCAGTTGCGGGTAGCCAAACCAGTTGCCCGCCCAGCCCAGCAGCCCGTTGAACAAGGCGATCAACGCGATAAACGAAAGCAGCATCGCGCCTACTGCCAAGGCCAGGCGCAAGCCGACCTGCGCGCCCTCGGCCGCCGCGTCGATGATATTGGTCGGCCGATTCTCGGCCTGCCCCAGCTCTTCAATCACTTCGTCGGTGCGCGCCGCTTCGGTTTCCGGCTCCATAAGCTTGGCCATCAACAACGCCCCCGGCGCCGACATGAAACACGCGGCGATCAGGTATTTGAGTTCCACCCCAAGCCCGGCGTAACCGAGCAGCACCGAGCCTGCCACCGCGGCAAAACCACCGACCATCACCGCGAACAACTCAGAGCGCGTCAGCTTGGCAATGAACGGCCGCACCACCAACGGCACCTCCGACTGGCCGATGAAAATCGCCGACGTCACCACCATCGACTCGACGCGACTGGTACCCAGCAACAGGCGCAGGCCGCCGCCCACCAGCCGGATAATCCAGCCCATCACGCCGATGTAATACAGCACCGAGATAAAGCTGCCGAAGAACACAATCATCGGCAATACCCGGATAGCGAATACAAACCCGCCATTACCGAACACTTCAAACATATGCGGCGAACTCAAGCCGCCGAACAGAAACTCGATGCCTTTGTTGGCATACAGCTGCAGGGAGGCTACCGCGCCCGACAGTGCGGCGAGCACCGTCTGGCCCCAGGGAACGTACAGCGCGAACGCGCCGATCAAAACCTGGATTACAAAGGCGACCGAAACCGTGCGCCAGTTGATCGAGCGTCGCTGGTGGGACAAAGCAATGGCAATGACAATAAGGGTCGCTATTCCGACAAGACTGATCATGCAGGCGTCTCAACAAGGGACCAAGCGGACGCAGGCCAGTGGGCCTGCCCAGGATTAGAAAGCGTCGAAGGCGCCCGGCAGCAATTGCGCCAGGGTCCAGGAACGGGTGGCGGCCGGGTCACTGCCCTGGCAAATCACCACCGCATCCTTGGCCATCAACTCCAGCATCACCTGGCGGCAGGCACCGCAAGGGCTTATCAGTGAAACGTTGGGTGCGTAAACCGCGATGGCCCTGAAACTGCCCGGCGCATGGCCCTGGCTGATGGCACTGAACAAGGCGCTACGTTCGGCACAATTGGTCAGCCCGTAGGAGATGTTCTCGACGTTGCAGCCCTGTATGACCTCGCCGTCGGCGGTCAGTAACGCCGCGCCGACCGGAAACCTGGAATAAGGCGAATACGTACGCTCGGCCGCCCGCTTGGCCTGCTCCATCAAACGCTGTTCAATTGTCATTCACAGGGTCATCCCAAATTTTATTGCGCGCACGTCCAGGGAGGTCGTGGCGCTCTTATGGGTGTTATTAAAATAACATTTGATGTGAATACTCAATCTTTATTTTTGCCCGTGGGCAAAAGCGGGGGATGTACTTTCACAAGTAATTTGCTCTGCCTCTAGGTATGCTCCGCGTTTATTGCCTATCACTGCCACCGGGATGCCAGCCCACGCCTCTGCTGCCCAGGCGCAGCTTATGGAGCCGTATCCTCAAGGACGTTTGAACGATGAGTACCCCCGCGCTGGACATCAGCAGCCTGTCCCCCCTGCCTTACCACCAGCAGGTGGTCGACTACCTGAAAACCAGTGAACCTGCCGTGTGGAGCTGGGCCTCGTCCCTGGGCGTTCAGCAGGAACATGCCCAGGATGTGCGCGCGCAATTGTTGCGCGACACCTACCGCCTGAGCCCCGAGACTCATCCGCAGGCCTATCAAGCGTGTGCCACAGCGTTGCAGCACTTGCAGATCCAGGCTCCCGCCACCCTTTACCAAGCTGGCGATGGCGCGATGAACGCCAGCCTGTATTACCTGGCCGGTGAAGTGCATGTGGTGTTCTATGGCCCCATTCTTGAACGGCTGGACGCCCAGGAGCTGCTGGCATTGCTGGGGCATGAGCTGGCCCATTACCGGTTATGGTCAGAGCACGACGGTGACTACCTGACCGCCGAGCGCATTCTCAATCACGCAATGGCGGATGGGAATACGCCACCGAGCCTGGAACAGACTGCGCGTTTATACAGCCTGCACACCGAGATCTACGCCGACCGTGGTGCGGCCCTGGTTGCCGGCGGCCCCGAAGCGTCGATTACTTCGCTGGTCAAGATCCATACCGGGATTGTCAGCGTCGACGCTGCCAGTTATTTGCAACAAGCTCGCGAGCTGGACGGCAAGGACGCGCAACTGTCCCAGGGCGTTTCGCATCCAGAGACGTTTCTACGCTCCCAGGCGGTTGAGAGCTGGTGGCACCAGTTGCCGGAGACGGACGCCTGGTTGCACCGGCGGTTACGCGGGCCATTGTCGCTCAGCCGACTGGATGTGACCGACCAGATCGAGCTGACCGCCCTCACCCGTGGGTTCATTGCCAACTTTACGAGCGCCAGCGTGTTGCAGTCGCAGGTTGTGCTCAATCAGGTGCGCGGCTTCTTCCCCGACTGGAAAGACAATGAAGCACCGCTGGACCTGGCCACCCTGAATGCCGAGCGTATCGACGCGAGTATCCACGAATACCTGCACTTCATCATGCTCGACCTGAGCCTGGTGGACCGCGACCTGCGTGACGAAGCCTTGCTGCATGCTGCGCGTACCGCGAAGAAGCTCGGCAGCGCCGAGGATTTTATCAGCGTGCTCAAGCGCGACATCAAATTACCCAAACGTGAGCTCGACCCTATCGTTCGCGCACTCAAAGCGGAGGTCGACACATGGACCCAGTAAACCCACCCGTCACGTTCACTCAGGTGCTACAGACCCACGATGGCGCCGCCGTGCCCATCGACGACGTGCTATTCCTGGCACTGCCGCTGCTGCGTCAGGTGGCGCAGTTGCATGAACTGGGGCGTGTCGCCCAGCTCAGTTACCTTGATGTGATTCAAGGGCCAGAACGCACGCTGCAACTGCGCAACCCCGAGGGCGTGCTGCCGCGCCTGGCTCTGGAAGCGATCAAACAGGTACAGCCCAATCCAGAGTCGGCACTGAATATCGTCGGCAAGGTACGCCTGACCCGGGATTCAGCCAGTGGCGTGACAATTACCGACTTGCAAGTCCAGGAAGACCTTCACCAGGCCATCGACCACCCGGTGTTTCTCACGGGGTTGCACAGCTGGGAGCATAACGTCGGGCATCACGACGAAATCACCGATATCTTCCAACTCGGCCAGGTGTTGGCGTGCCTGGCCTGCGGTTTGGATTTTACCGACATCAACGACCTGAAGACGTTTGCCCTGCACCGGCGCAACCTGTTCCAGCTCAACAGCCGGCTCAATCCGGTGCTGGCCAACCTGATCGTCGAAATGACTGAGCTCAACCGTCATGAGCGCGCCACCGATGTCGACTCGCTGATGCGGCGCCTGGAGTCCTGGCGCGAGCAGCCGGCGAGCCTGGATGTCGAACGCGTACTGGCCCAGGCTGAAGGCCCGGCCTCACGCCGAACTGTCGTGCTGGAACATCTGCGCAACCGGCTGTTTGACCTGTCGCGACGTAATCGCCTGCTGTACTTCCGGCCGACTCAGGCCAACGTCAATTTGACCGTGGCCAGCGTGCCGCTGGTGATGCGTATAGAAAGTATCCGTCCCGAGGCGTTGTGTACCTGGCAGCCTACCTTCGGTGGTTTTTCGCAACAGATACTCAGTGGCAAGGCTGTGGGTCTACAACAATGGCTGCGGTTCGAAGACCAGACCTGGCTGCAGGCGTCACTGGAGCGCATCATCCAGGAAACCCGCCGCGACCGCGCCGAATTCGGTTTCAGCAACCTGCGCCTGGTCGCTGCGTTCATGCGCTGGCACAACCTCAAGGACACGCCAGAAGAACGCATCGTCACCCCGTTGCTATGGCTGCCGGTGGAGCTGAGCCGCAAAAAGGGCGTACGTGACCAGTTCATGTTGCAGTGCGATGAAACCGAGGCCGAGTTCAACCCGGTCCTGCGTCATCAATTGCGTCAGCTCTACGATATCCAATTGCCGGAAACCGTCGACCTGCAGAAGATTTCTCTGGAAGACATTCACGCCGATATTGCCCGTCAGATCAAACTGACCGAGCCTGGTGTCGAATTGCGCCTGCAAAGCAAACCGCAAATCGAACTGATCCACCAGAAGGCGGTGCAGCACCTGCACCACTTCCAGCGCCGCCGCGCCCGTCAGCGCTCGGCCATGCCATTGGTCAAGCCGGACTTCAGCTACGATCGCGAAGACTATCGACCGCTGGGCCTGCAATTGTTCCAGCAAAAAGTATTACCCAGTGAGTTGCCGTTGCGTCTGGCGGTAGGCGCCAAACCGTCGCTGCGCAGCCAACACCCGCAGATGGTCGCCAGCAGTACCGAAAACAGCACGTTCGCCATGCCCGACAATCAGGGCCACAGGTATGCCTGGGACATCGACCTGACCCAGGTGACCTTGGCCAACTTCAACTATCGCAAGATGTCGCTGGTGCGCGACTACGCGCAGTTGATCGACGAGCCCGCCCGGAACGAAGCGTTTGACCGCATGTTCTCCATTGAGCCGCGGGAGGTTGAAGTCCAGACCCCGGACCCGATTCCGTTACCCGAACAATGGAATGTGGTGGCAGGTGATGCGACGCAAAATGCGGCTGTCAGCCTGGCCCGCACCGGGCGTAACTTCATCATCCAGGGCCCGCCGGGCACCGGTAAGTCCCAGACCATTACCAATCTGATCGCTGACTACGCCGGTCGTGGCCTGCGGGTACTGTTTGTGTGCGAAAAGCGCGCGGCACTGGATGTGGTATTCCACCGCCTGCAACAGAGTGAGCTGGGCGACTTGTGTTGCCTGATCCACGACTCCCAGACCGACAAAAAGGCCTTCGTCGGCAACCTGCGCGAGTGTTATGAACGCTGGATCGCCGGTGATGCGCAATCGCAGCAACTGCAAGCCCGGCGCAGCGCCACGTTGGCGACCCTGAGCCAACAACTGGGGCTGATCGAGCGTTTTGAGCAGGCCATGACCGAGGTGCCTGAACCCCTTGCCTGTTCGGTGCGTGAGCTGGTCAGGCATCTCATCGAACTGCCGACCGTCACCGCCGAGCTGCCCCCAGAAGCCTTGGAGCGCTTGCCGCAGTGGCGTCACTGGCAGGCCCATAGTGAGCTGACCGGCCGCGTGTACCAGGCAACCAATGAGCGTTTCGGCCTCGACAGTTTTGCGCGCCACCCTTTCAGCCATTTGGCCTCCGGTCTCATCACCCACGAGTACGCCTACGGCCAGCTCAAGGCATTCCTGGATGAAGCCAGCGGGTTGATGGACAGTGTCGAGGCGCTGCTGGAGTCACCGGTGAGCCTGCTGTCGAGTGACACCAGCCTGACTGACGCGTGCCTGCTGACCCAGGCAGCGGAGCAACTGACCAGCGCCAATCTGGCCGAGCACCTCGACTTGCTCGAGCCAGGCTCTCCCGGTTCCCAGGCGCTGAGCACCGAACAGGCGGCGTTGCAGACACTGACAGTGCAGCAACATAACGCCCGTGAGGCCACTCGCCATTGGCGCGACAAGCTCGCACCACAAGACACCCAAGCCGCCCAGGATCTGGTGCAACGCCTGGAAGGTTCGGTGCTGCGTTGGCTGCAACCATCGTGGTGGCGTCTGCGTGGCGAACTGCAACGGCGCTACGACTTCAGCCAACACGCGGTCCAGCCCAGCTATCGCAGCGTGCTCGACAACCTGGCTGCCGAACACCGCGCCACCACCGAGTTGCAGGCCGAACAGCAGCGCCTGCAAAGTCGCTACGGTATAGCCGACATCCACGTATTCGTGCAAAACCTGCAAGACCTGCTCCATCAACTGAGTGCGTCACCGTTGCTGCGTCAGTGGGTCGAAGGCCTGCGCGGCAACGTAAATGCCCTGCCCGGCGTGCGTCAGGAAGCCAGCCTGCGCCAACCAGTGGCGCGCCTGGCCGAATCGGTGGCGCAGTATTGTGTGTTTGAACCGGCACCAAGCCTCGGAGCGTTGGCCGAATACCTGCGTGACCTGCGTGAAGAACTCGAAGAGTTACCCGACACCCTGCCCCTGCTCAATGAGCTGCACCAGGCTGACCCTGCTTGCCTGTCGGCCATGCAACAGCACGCCCTGACGCAGCCGGCACTGGAAGGCTTGGTTGCCCAGGAAAACCTTACCCGGCTGTATCGCGCGAATCCGCAACTGGCGCGTTTTGACGGCCCGGCCTTGAGCCTGGCAGCGCGTCAAGTCAGCCAGGCGCAAAGTAGCCTGCTCAAGCACAATGCCCATGTGCTCAGTGCCTCACTGCACCAGCGTTTTCTCGAGCATGTGAAGCAGTCGGCGATGTCGGTGACCCAGCTGGACGCTCAGGCCCGCGAGTTCAAAAAAGGCTATGCCAAAGGCCGTCGCGAATTGGAGCACGAACTGGGCAAGACCATGCGTTATCGGTCCATCCGCGAGATGGCAAGTGGCGACAGCGGTCGAGTGATCAATGACCTCAAGCCCATCTGGCTGATGAGCCCGCTGTCGGTGTCCGACACGTTGCCATTGGTTCCGGACTTGTTCGACGTGGTGATTTTCGACGAAGCCAGCCAGATCCCCAGCGAAGAAGCCGTACCGGCCTTGAGCCGTGCGCAGCAGGTGATTGTGGTGGGTGACGAAATGCAGTTGCCACCGACCAACTTCTTCTCCAGCGCCGGTGACCACGACGATAGCGAACTGATTGCCATGGAAGACGGCGAACAAATTGCAATCAATCTCGATGCCGACAGCCTGCTGAGCCAGGCCGCGCGTAATCTGCCGGCGACCCTGCTGGCCTGGCACTACCGCAGCCGTCACGAAGCGTTAATCAGCTTCTCCAATGCGGCGTTCTACGAAGGGCGACTGATCACCATTCCCGACCGCCGGATCGAGTGCCCTGCCCCGGCCCAGGCCGCCCTTGACTCCACGGATACCCAGGCAGTGGCGCAAGGCGCCGACACCTTGCTTAACAGCCCCATCAGCTTCTTGAAGATGAGCGATGGCGTGTATCTCAGCCGCAGTAACCTGGCCGAAGCGCGGTATATCGCCAACCTGGTGCGTGAACTGCTCCAGCGCGAGACAGGTTTGAGCCTTGGCATCGTCGCCTTCTCCGAGGCCCAGCAAGGCGCCATCGAGCAGGCGCTGGAGGACTTGGCCGCCAGCGACTCGGCCTTCGCCACGCGCCTGGAGCGCGAGTACGTGCGTGAAGACGCCGGGCAGTTCAATGGCTTGTTTGTCAAAAACCTGGAAAACGTTCAGGGCGATGAACGCGATGTGATCATCTTGAGCATCTGCTACGCGCCAGGTCCTAACGGCAAGATGCTGATGAACTTCGGCCCGATCAACCAGCGCGGCGGGGAAAAACGCCTCAATGTGATCTTCAGCCGCGCGCGCAAACGTATGGCGATTGTCTCCAGCATTGAAGCCGACGCTATCACCAACACCCACAACGATGGTGCTGCTGCGCTGCGCGCTTTCCTGCAGTTCGCCCAGGCCAGCGCCAGTGGCGATGCACCACGCTCCCAGGGCATTCTCGCCAACCTCAACCCCGGCGCCAAGCAATCCTTCGCCGTCGATTTACCCAAGGACAGCTTGCGCAGCGCCCTCGGCAGCGCGCTGCGCAAGCGCGGGCACAAGGTGCAGGAATATGTGGGGCGTTCGCAGTTTCGCTGCGACCTGGCAATCAGCGACGCCAACGGTGAGCACTTCAGCCTCGGCGTGTTGCTGGACAGCGATACGGCCGCTACCGCTGACGTGCGTGAACGCTATATCTTTCGCCCAACCGTGTTGCGCAGTTTTGGCTGGAAGATTATCGACATACCCAGCCAGGACTGGCTACGGGCCCCGGAAGACGTGCTCGATGGCATCGAGGCGCTGCTCAGGGGCGAAGAAGTCAGCGCCCTGCCGGAGCCTGAAGAGACAGCCGAGCCGCAAGCGATCGAGGCCCAACTGCCGCCAACCCTGGAAGCGACGCCAACCCTGCGCGAGTTCACATTTGGTGAAGGCAACTCGAACAAGTTCTGGCGTATCGGCGTCGACGGGGCGGACGTAGTGGTGAGCTTTGGCCGCATCGGAACCAAGGGCCAGACGTTGATCAAGTCGCTGGAAAGCCCCGAACGAGCACTACGCGAGGCAGAAAAACTGATCGCAGAGAAGTTGCGTAAAGGCTATCAAGAGCAGGTATGACGACACCAAGGCGCCCACAATGGGCGCCGCTACACATCACTGGCCGTTGTATCAACGCCTCGGAATCTCAAGCCCGAGGCTTTGGCGCAACGTCGTCCCTTCATACGCCGTGCGATAAACCCCACGTTCCTGCAACAACGGTATGACCTCCCGGGTAAACTGCGTGAACTGCCCCGGATGCCCAATATAAATATTGAAGCCATCCACCGCCCGCGCCTGGAGCCAATCGGCCATTTTTTGCGCCACAGTATCCGCCGTCCCCACAAATGCCCCCGGCCGCAACTGCCGGCCAAATTCCACCGCCTGACGCAAGGTAAACCCCTTCTCCCGCGCCTGGTCAGCAATGCGCTTGGCATTGGTAAAAAAGCTGCTGCGCGCCGCCTCCAGGCTCTCCTGTGGAAACGGCGCATCCAGGTCATATTGGCTGAAATCATGCCAGCCGAAATTGCGCCCAAACTCCTTCAGTGCCAGCTCAAAACTATGGTCGGCCTGGTGGTAATACTGCTCGACTTCACGTGCGTGCGCGTCGGTGTCGCCGACATAGATTTCCGCGCCGGGCATCACCAGTAACTGCTCCGGATCGCGCCCGTGTTGCAGTGCCCTGCCCTTTATATCCCGGTAAAACGCCTGGCCCTGCTCGATGCTGGCAGCATGGGTGAAGATCACATCCGCCGTAGCGGCGCCCAGGTCGCGGCCTTGTTCTGAGTCACCGGCCTGGAAGATCACTGGCTGGCCTTGCGGCGAGCGCTGGATATTCAGCGGGCCGACCACGCAAAAGTGCTCGCCCTTGTGGTTCAGGCTGTGCAGTTTGCTCGGGTCGAGGAACTGGCCTGTCGCACGGTCGCGCACGAAGGCGTCATCCTCGTAGGAGTTCCACAAGCCTTGCACCACTTGAACGTGTTCGGCGGCGCGGCCGTAGCGGGTGTCGTAGTCGTAATGCTCGTCGCGGCTGTAATTGCCGGCGGTGCCGGCATCGCCGCTGGTGACCACGTTCCAGCCGACGCGGCCTTTGCTGATCAGATCCAGGGAGGCCAAGCGGCGTGCCACGTTGTACGGCGAGTTATAGGAGGTCGTCAGCGTGCCGACCAAACCGATATGCCGCGTGCTGACAGCCAACGCCGATAGCAGTGTCAGCGGTTCCAGGCGATTGAGGTAATGGGACGGCGAGCCGGGCGTGATGAACTGGCTGTCGACGATAAACATCAAGTCGAACAACGCGGCCTCCGCCTGGCGGGCGATGTCGATGTACCAGTCAACATTGACGCTGGCATCGGCTGGTAACTCAGGATCAAGCCACAGGTTGTGGCGGCCGGGGCCGCCGCAACCCATCGTCAGGGCGCCAAGTTTTAGCTGTCTTTTAGTCATTTGTTCAGTGTTCCTTGAAGCGTTTTGGCCACGGCGGGTTGCAAGGCGGCCGCGAATGAATCGTCGAACAGGCTGGCCGCCGAATAGGATTTGACCAGGCCCTGGCTGGCAAAAAAGTCCACGGTCTTTTGCGCCTCGACCGGCGATTTGGCCGTGACCGGCTCCACCGTGGTGCGCGCGCGGGCAAACCAGGCGCGGGCGATGTCGGCATCGGCGCGGGTGCGCTTGGCCCAGGCATCTGCATACGCGTCGGCATTGGCCGGGCTTTGGCGTGTCCAGTCGCGGGCCTTCTTCAAGCGCTGCAAAAAGTCGCTGATGGGCGCGCGTTTGGCTTCCACGGCCTTGGCATTGGCGGCAATGAAGCTCTGCGCCGGAATCAACCCCTCAGCCGTCGCCAGCACCCGTGCGCCTTGGCGTTCCTGCTGGGTAACGTAGGGTTCCCAGGTGGCGATCACATCGACCGAGCCGCCTTCCAGTGCATGGGAAGCGTCCAGGGCGCTGAGGTAGCGCAGCTCCAGTGAGTCACGTGGCACGCCCGCCTTGTCCAGCGCCGTCATCAGCAGTTGCTGGCTCCAGGAGCCTTTCCAGATGGCCGCACGTTTGCCGGCAAGGTCGGCAAGGCTGTGGATCGAGGAGTCTTTTCTGACCAGAATCGCCACGCCTTCGAGGTTCTGTCGGCTGATACCAATCACCTTGATCGGCGCGCCGAGTGCACCCAGGAACAGCACCGGCGCATCCCCCAGCAGGCCGATGTCCAGGCTGTTGGCATTCAGCGCTTCGGCGACGGGCGAACCGGCGGTGAATTGCTTCCATTCCAGCGTGTAGGGCAGATCGTTAAGCACCCCCGCCGCTTCCATCACGGCCTGGGCGTTGTAGCTTTGGTCGCCTACCACCAGCGTTTGCGCGTGGGCGGTCAGGCATAACAAAGCGGCGGTCATGCCGGCCGCCAGTGTTGTCAGGTAACGCACGTTTTTCTCCAAATGCCTGTTTATAAGGACGCAGAAGATGAGGGATTGATCACTCGGTGTAAAATACTGATAATGCATATCCTAATTCTATAAGAATGCGGAATATGCATTTTATGGCGATCGGTGCCGCCGAAACCCTGGGGCCGACATTGCATAGCGCCCGGCACCACCTACACTGGTTTGAGTCCAGCGACCCTGATGCACCTTCATTCATTGCTCAACAAAAAAACAGTTAGCCAACTGATTAATAGAGTCAACATGAAAGAGCAGCCTCGGCAGCGTGCATCCTCCCTTCTGGTTCCCTTGAGCCTGCTGTGCATCGCCCTCGCCGGCTGCACCGTCGGGCCTGATTTCGCCCGCCCCGATGTGGCCGCGAACGCCGACTACTCAAAAGAAACACTCACTACCACCGCCCAGGCCGATATCGCCACCGGTGGCGCCGCGCAGCGGCTGATCGCCGGTATGGATATCCCCGGCCAATGGTGGACGCTGTTCCGTTCGCCCGCCTTGAACGCGCTGGTCGAAGAAGCCTTGAAGGCCAACCCGGATGTGAGCGCCGCGCAAGCCGCCTTGCGCCAGGCCAACGAGCTGGTTTACGCCGACCAGGCGTCGTTGTTCCCGTCGGTGAGCGGCAATGTGCAGAAAGCGCGAGAGAAAGTCTCGGGGGTCACCTCCGGTGTGCCGGAATCGCCAATACTCACGGTCAGTTCTGCGTCGCTGAGCGTGTCCTATGCCCCGGATGTGTTTGGCGGTACGCGCCGGCAAATCGAATCGACCACGGCGCAGGCCGAGTACCAGCGCTTCCAGCTGGAAGCGACCTACCTGACCCTGACCGCCAATGTGGTCAATACCGCCATCAGCCTCGCGTCGGTGCGTGATCAAATCGCGTCGACCGAGGAAATCATTCGCCTGCAAGGCGGCCAGCTGGATCTGCTGCAAGCGCAGCGGCGTTTGGGGGCCATTGGCGATACCGATGTGCTCACCCAGCAAACCGCACTGGCACAAACCCGTGCGACCTTGCCGCCGTTGCAAAAGCAATTGGCGCAAACGCGCAATCAGTTGATGGCCTATCTGGGGCGCTTTCCCAATCAGCACCAGGGCGAGCGTTTCAACCTGGCGTCTTTACGGCTGCCCGAAGAACTGCCGGTGAGCCTGCCCTCGGCCATCGTCGGCCAGCGGCCGGATGTGCGTTCTGCCGAAGCTCAGTTGCATCAGGCCAGCGCCAATATCGGTGTGGCCGTCGCCAATCAGTTGCCGCAGTTCAGCATTACCGGCTCGCTGGGCTCCACGGTGGCAAGCGGGACCAAGCTGTTTTCGTCGGGCTCCGGCGTGTGGAGCCTGGCGGGCTCGATTACCCAGCCGATCTTTGACGCTGGCGCGCTCGAACACCGCAAACGTGCAGCCGTGGCCGCTTACGACGAGTCAGCTGCGCGCTATCGCGGCACCGTGGTAACCGCCTTCCAGGACGTGGCCAACGCACTGCGGGCGCTGGAAGCCGACGCCGACGCCCTCAACCAGCAGGTCGTGGCGGAACGCTCGGCGCAAGCCAACCTGGATTTGGTCCAGGCCCAGTTTCGCCTCGGCGCTGTGGCGTATATCAACCTGCTCACCGCCCAGCAGACCTATCAGAACACTGCGTTGTCACGCGTCAAGGCCCAGGCCGCGCGCTACAGCGACACCACGGCGCTGTTCCAGGCCTTGGGTGGCGGCTGGTGGAACCGTACGGATGTGAACCCGGATACCAAAGGCCGCCCGGATCGCTTTGGCCTGCCGTCGTGGCAGGAAATCATGCCGGCCAAGAGCAAAGCCGCGCCGGCCGATGCTGCGCGGCTCAACTGAATCCACAGCGAGAAACCCCATGGCTGAAGTCACCCCTGTCTCTGCCCCACCACCGGCCCCCACGGGTACGCGCAAGCGGCGACTGTGGCGGCCGATGCTGATCATGATCGTGGTGGTGCTGGTGATTGTGGCGATCATTGCCGGGGTGAAGTTCGTGCAGATATCGGCGCTGATCGCCCAGTCCAAACAGCCCTTGCCTGCAGCGGTGGTGACGGCCATGCAGGTGCCATTTAGCGAATGGCAACCCAGCGTGTCGGCGGTGGGCTCGATGAAAGCCGTGCGCGGCGTTGACGTGACCACGGAAGTGGGCGGCATTGTGCGCACCATCGGCTTCAAACCCGGCCAGGAAGTCGAGGCCCAGGCACTGCTGGTGCAGTTGAATGCTGACTCGGATATCGCGCAACTGCACTCGCTGGACGCCACAGCCGATCTGGCAGTGATCGTGCTCAAGCGCGACAAGGCACAACTGGCGGTCAACGCCATCTCCCAAGCCCAGGTCGACACCGACACCGCCGACTTGAAGGCCAAGCTTGCCGCCGCCGAACAGCAGCGCGCGCTGGTGGCGAAAAAGACCATTCGCGCGCCCTTTGCCGGGCGCATCGGCATCACCAGCGTCAACCCCGGCCAATACCTCAACCCCGGCGACAAAATCGCCACGTTGCAGACGTTTGATCCCATCTACATCGACTTCAGCGTGCCGCAAACCCAGATGGAAGCCATCGCCATCGGCCAAGGCGTCGCAGTGACGGCTGACGGCCTGTCCAACCAGACGTTCAAGGGCCGCATCAGCACCATCGACACCCAGTTCGATACCACCACGCGCAACGTCACCGTCGAAGCAACCGTGGAAAACCCCAAGCAAACCCTGGTGCCCGGCATGTTTGCGCGTGCCGTGGTCAACTCGGGTGCCACCCAGCGCTACCTCACCGTCCCGCAAACCTCGGTGACCTACAACCCATATGGCACCACGGTGTTTATCGCCACGTCGAGCAAGAACGACAAAGGTGACGAGGTGCTCACCGCGCAACAGACCTTTATCAAGACCGGGCCGACCCGTGGCGATCAGGTCGCGATCCTGTCCGGGGTCAAAGAAGGCGACCTGTTGATCACCAGCGGCCAGATGAAGCTCAAGAACGGCTCGCCGGTAAAGGTCGATAACAGCACTGCGCCGCTGAACGACCCGGCGCCGACTCCCCAAGAACATTAAAGGTGTCCCATGAAGCTTACCGATACCTTTATTCAGCGACCGGTGTGGGCCATCGTCGTCTCGCTGTTCATCTTGATCCTGGGGCTGCGCTCGATCTTTGAGTTGCCGGTGAACCAATGGCCGCGCACTGAAAATACCGTGGTCACCATCACCACTTCCTACTACGGTGCCGACGCCTCCACCGTCGCCGGTTTTATTACCCAGCCGCTGGAGTCAGCGATTGCCCAGGCCCAAGGCATTGATTACCTGGCCTCGTCGAGCATCACCGGCATCTCGACCATCACCGCCACGCTGCGGCTGAACTACGACGCGAGCAAAGCCCTGACCGAGATCAACACCCAGGTCAACTCGGTCAAGAACCAGTTGCCGGCGCAAGCCCAGGAACCGGTGCTGACCATTGCCGTGGGGCAGACCACCGACGCGATGTACCTGGGTTTTTACAGCGACACGCTGCCGACCAATAACATCACCGACTACCTGGTGCGGGTGGTCAAGCCCAAGCTGGATTCGATCCAGGGCGTGCAAACCGCCGAGATCCTTGGCGGGCGCCAATTCGCCCTGCGCGCCTGGCTGGACCCGGACAAACTGGCGGCGCATAACGTCACCGCGCAGGACGTGTCCACGGCACTGGCCAACAATAACTACCTGTCGGCCGTCGGTTCCACGCGCGGGCAAACCGTGACGGTCGACCTCACCGCCGGCACCGATTTGCACACGGTGGATGAGTTCAAGCGGCTGGTGATCAAGCAAAAAGGCGATGCGCTGGTGTACCTGGAGGATGTGGCCACCGTCACCCTCGGCGCCGAAAGCTATGACAGCAGCGTGGCGTTCTCCGGCAAGCGCTCGGTGTTTATCGGCATCAAGGCGGCGCCCACTGCGAATATCCTCACCGTCGCCAGCAGCGTGCGTGAGGCCTTCCCCGAGCTGCAATCGCAACTGCCGGCCGGTGTGCGTGGCGAAATCGTGTATGACTCCACCGCGTTCATTAATACCTCGATCTATGAGGTGGTGAAGACCCTGGTCGAGGCCATGATCATTGTGTCAGTGGTGATCTACCTGTTCCTCGGTTCCTTTCGTGCGGTGATCGTGCCGTTGGTGGCGATCCCGTTGTCGCTGGTCGGCACCTTCTTTGTCATGTACCTGCTGGGGTATTCGATCAACCTGCTGACCTTGCTGGCATTGGTGTTGGCCATCGGCCTGGTGGTAGACGACGCGATTATCGTGGTGGAAAACGTCGACCGGCATATCAAGGAAGAAGGCAAAAGCGTGTTGGAGGCCGCGCTGGTGGCGGCGCGGGAGCTGGGCGGCCCGATCATCGCGATGACCGTGGTGCTGATAGCCGCCTATGTGCCCATCGGGCTGCGCAGCGGGCTGACGGGCGCATTGTTCAAGGAGTTCTGTTTCTCGCTGGCGGGTGCCGTGACCGTGTCGGCGGTGGTGGCGTTGACGCTATCACCAATGATGACTTCCAAGCTGTTCAAATCCGGGCAAGAGGAAGGTCGTTTCGCGCGCAAGCTCGATGAATATTTTGATTGGTTGCGCAAGCGTTACCACCGTGTGCTGTCGGGCGGCCTGAATATCTGGCCGGTGCTGGTGACCTTTGGTTTTGTGCTGTTTTTGCTGGTGGCCGCCAGTGGCATGACCGCCAAGAGTGAACTGTCGCCCACCGAGGACCAAGGGCTGGTATTTATGCAGATCAAAGGCCCGCCGACCGCTTCGCCGCAGCAGATGGAGCGGATTGCCGACCAGGCCTTCCAGATCGCCAACAAAGAGCCGGAATACGCGCAGATGTTCCAGCTCACCGGCCTGCCCGCGCTCAACCAGGGCCTGGGCGGCGTGCTGCTTAAAACCTGGGACGACCGCACACGCTCCCAGGCCCAGCTGATTCTGGATTTGCAGCAGAAGTGGAACCAAGTGCCGGGCGCCACCATTGCCGCCTTTCCGCTGCCGTCGCTGCCGGGCGCCCAAGGGCTGCCGGTGCAGTTTGTGATCACCACCACCGATTCGGTGGAAAACCTCAACGAAGTGGCGCAGGCCGTGGTGGCCGAGGCACAGAAACAGCAGCTGTTCTGGTTCTCCGACATGGACTTGAAGCTCGACAAACCCCAAGCCAAGCTGGTGGTGGACCGCGAAAAAATCGCCGCGCTGGGCATGACCCAAGCGGACGTGGGTGCTGCGCTGTCCGCAGCGCTGGGCGGCAACTACGTGAACTACTTCTCCACCGCCGGGCGTTCATACAAGGTCATTCCCCAAGTATTGCAGGTGGATCGCCTCAACCCGGACCAGATCCTCGACTACTACATCCGCACGCCATCGGGCAGCATGATCCAGGCGCGCACCGTGGCGCATATCGAGACCTCGACCCAGCCGGAATCGATCAACCACTTCCAGCAACTCAACTCGGCAACGCTGTCGGGCGTCAGCGGCGTGGCCCAGGGCGAGTTGCTGGCCAAACTCAATACCATCCTCACCAACGTGGCGCCTTCGGGCTACACCTCGGATTTTTCCGGCGAGTCGCGCCAGTTTATCCAGGAGTCCGGCGGCTTCGTGGGCTTGTTGCTGTTCTCGATCCTGATCGTTTATCTGGCCCTGGCGTTCCAGTTCGAGAGCTTTCGCGACCCGGTGGTGATTCTGTTCTCGGTGCCCCCCGCGCTGTTCGGCGCGCTGGCGTTTATCACCATGGGCTACGCCTCGATCAACGTGTACACCCAGGTCGGTTTGGTGACGTTGCTGGGGTTGATCACCAAGCACGGCATCCTGATCGTGCAGTTTGCCAACGAATTGCAGCGCGCCGGCCACAGCAAGCGTGAGGCGATTGAAGAAGCCGCTGCAGTGCGGCTGCGGCCGATCCTGATGACAACCGCCGCCATGGTGTTGGGCGTGGTGCCGCTGGTGTGGGCCTCCGGCGCCGGCGCTGCGGGGCGGCATGATATGGGCTTGGTGATTTTCAGCGGGTTGTCGATTGGCACATTGCTGACGCTGTTTATGGTGCCGGCGATGTATATGTTTATTGGCGAGACGCATCACCAGGAAGCTGACCATTCACATGCGGGACACAGCATTTGACTAGAGTGAATTGGCAAATGGCCTTGGGACTTCGTGGAAACAAATTAACCTATCGGTTAAAGGATGGAATCCTACAGTGAAGGCAAAATGACATACACTGACGCCCTTTTTTGAGTTTAAGCCTCTAAGGGACTAGGTATGGTTGATGAAGTAGAACGGCTCGATGAAATGGAGCAGCTCAACGAACGAAATATTCACGCCAACAAGCTATTTCATTCATTTCTTTCAGTACACACCGACTTAACGCCAGATCGTTTCAACGCACTGCTGCTGTATTTTGTCACCTATCTGATTCAGACAGCCTGTAAAAGCGATGAAACAGACGTGGAACGAATTTTTGTTCGACGTACCGTTGCGGACGTGGTTGAGGGCATGACTGGCCTGATCAAATACCACAGTAATGGCCTCGCAGCCAGAGAGGGGTTGATTGAGGCGCTGTCAGAAAACGTACTTACCCAACTGATGGACCAATTCCAGTATCTGGAACCCCGTATATTTCGAAAGACGGGCTTCGCCCGGCGTGTATTCGACGTGATGCTGCGTCGGGTGTTAACCGAAGACTATCAAATCAGCCTGTTCCATTCTCACGTGGTGGCATTGCTCGCCGTTAGCCTTTGCAAGACAAACACACGCCTCATTGAAACCTATCCTTACAGCGGTGCAGCGTCTGTCACCGCCCAAGTCCTGAAAAAAGACGTCGAAACGTTATATCGAGAACTGCACGGTTGCCCCTACAAACATCAAGATTTGATCAGCCTGCGCTTAAAGGTGCGTGGCCTGTCATCGCAACCGCTGGCAGAAGTTGAAACCAACGACATGACGTTGCTGGATGGCGCCCAGCTGCTGGAGCCTCAAAACTCGGTGTTTGCAACCTTGGAACAGCTGATAAAACAAGGAGCGCTTAGCGACTCTTTGCTTGTGATTGTTGATCGCGACCAAAGCCGTGCGTTGCCCGACACGTTGCGTGCTCACTTTGAAGAGCACAATCTGTTGGAAGCTGTTATTGATCTGCCGAGCAAGGACGCGTTCGAGAACGGCACTGAGTTCACGGCATGGCTGTTGAACACTGATAAAGACCGGGAGAACGCCGGCGAAACTCTGTGCATCAACGCCACGCGCATGCAAGAAGACGCCGGCTATTTTGAGCTTGCCGGGGTATCTGCCGCGATCGTCAAACGGTGGCGGTCATCCCACTACAAAATCGATGAAAGGTTCTTAAAAGAGAGCTTCGATAGCCCGCTCGTGCCGGAGGTGCTCAATCATTTCAAACATCATTACAGAAACCTCCCAGGCCTATGCCGTGTGTTTCCCATCGAAACGGTTCTGCGCGCCACGGAGATCACCGCACGCCAACATCTGATGTTCGAGGCGTTCGATCTGAAACTCTACAGACCAGAAAGCAGTTTTCTGCGGGACATACTGATCGGGCCAAAGACAGTCCCCAGTTGCATATACATTATTGGCAACAATGGAACGGGTAAAAGCTTGCTGCTAAGAGACCTGATCGACGATCTTGGGCAGGCAAAGCTCAACTCGGTCGGTATTGCGTTCGGCGCTATAGACCGGTTTCCCGTCGAGTCGTCTGAGGCGCCGTTGTTTGAGTATCAAGGCGCACGTCGCCATCTCGATGACCCATTCCAATTAGATTGGCTGCACGGACTGGGTCAAGCGTTATACGCTATCTATCAAGAACCTTATCGTCTGAATATATTCAACGAAGCACTGCAGTTGCTTGATTTCAAGCATCGCCACTATCTCGTTCCCGTCAGTGATCCGCACAACCCGATCACGGACTGGGAGCGTGGCATTTCCAGCTTCGAGCTCTACGAAGGGGTAACCGTGTCCACGGGGGATAGGCTCTATGAGCCGGGCTTACTGCAAAAAGAAGGTCACCCGGTAGCGCCTTTCAGTGACTTGAGCTCCGGAGAGCAGCAGGTGCTCTCACTGTTGATCAAAGTATGCGCCAAGGCCAATTCTCACACCGTCTTCCTCATCGACGAGCCTGAAATCAGCTTACATGTGAGTTGGCAGCAGCAACTGCCAAGCTTGCTGTCACTTGTCGCTGAAGCGTTTGGCTGCTCGTTGGTCATTGCTACCCACTCCCCGCTGATAATCGCAAATGCACGCGACGCAATCAGCCACTGTTTTCTGACGAAGGATCGTTTACTCATCCCCATTCCTGCGCATCAGCGGCACTCCGTGGAGTCTATTTTGCTTGACGGTTTCAAAACCTATACCCCAGATAACAGTGAGGTCAGCGAACGTTGTGCGGTACTCGTGTCGCGGGCTATCCAAGTGACCAATTCGCCAGGCAAGGTCGATCACCGTCAGAAAAAGAAACTGATCCAAACACTCAAAACCTTGAGAGATACACTTGAGAAAACTGCTGGCGCTCAACGTAATCAACGTTACCAGCAAGACCTCACGTTGATTGAGCAAGCGCAAGCAGCCATCAACGAATTGTTTGAACGTGCCAAAAAAGACAAGCAACAATGAGCGCGACACTGACCGATGTTGAACAACAGGCCCAATGCAATGCCTATCTACTGCGAGCGCATGAAGTCGACAGTCATATTAAAGATACCGTGACCTTTTTGCGCACGCTCAACAGGTACTCATACCTTAAGGCCGATGTTTGGAAGGAGCTTTCAGCTCACAATGAAGCCAAGGCCAGCGGCGTGACGGGGCCCCTGATCAAGCAAGCGTTTAGAAAATTTGTGATTGAGTTACAAGGCAACCGCTGCTGCTACTGTCGTCGCTGGTTACTCAATATCGCCCATGCCAAGCCCATTGAACACATACTGCCCAAAGTCCACTATCCACAATTTTCTTTGCACTTCTGGAATTTGGCTGTTGCCTGTTTCGACTGTAACCAACTGAAGCAGACATCTAACTGGAGCACCGTCGCACTGAATCAGCTCGACTACCCGACAGCAGCAATGTGCACTGATTTCTATCACGCACGTTTTCACCGCTACGCCGAGCACGTCAGTTATGAACGAAGGGAAAGCAATCACGCCAGCAACGTGACCTACACGGGGCATACTTCACAGGGCAAACACCTGTGCCGGGAAATGCTCTACATCATTGCCGCTCGCGAAAATCTTTATAGCAACAACCCAACCCTGGCAGAAGCCGTTATCGGTATTCAGCAATTTCAAGATCGGTACCAAAGCGGCGAGTTACCGCATTTGGAGGCTTTCCGTAACGGGCTGAACGCGTCTCTACAGCTGCAATTGGACAAAAGTGGTGTGGACGCGGCGCCTCTCAAGAATTAGCCGTTAGCGGGCCGCTGACAAGCTTGCGCGACTCGCTAAACTCTGGACGATTACCTTCTTGCTCGCTACCGAGGTCGCACTTGGACTACTTTACGGCACTCACCGCCTTCGTCGAAGCCGCCGAAGGCAATAACTTCTCCAGGGCGGCCGAACGGCTCGGCATCAAGGCGTCCACGGTGTCGCGCTACGTGAAGGACCTTGAACAGGACTTGGGCATTGCCCTGTTCAATCGCTCGACACGCACGCTGCACCTGACCGAAGGCGGCCAGACGTTCCTGCTGCACGCTCGCCGTGTGCTGGATGAGTTGGAGCAAGCCAAGGCGGCGACTTCGGCGCTCAACCAGCAACCGCGTGGGGTGCTCAAGCTTAATTTACCGCCGGCGTTTGCCCGTCACCACATCCTGCCGGTGTTGAACGCCTTCCTGGCGCGCTACCCGCAAATCAAGCTGGAACTGGTGCTGGATAACACCCAAGTCAACCTGATTCACTCAGGCGTAGACCTGGCCATTCGGATTGGCGCCCTGCCCGACTCCACGCTCAAGGCGCGCAAGATCTGCGCGGGAAAGTACCTGTTGGTGGCCAGCCCGGCGTTTTGTGCGCAACACCCGGCCCCGACGACTCCGGCAGACCTTGCCGGCCTGCCAGCCATCCTGGGCACCCAGGATGTTGCCTTCGAGGCCTGTGGTGAAGTGTTGCCGCTGGTGTACAGCAACTGTATCCGCATCAACGATCTGGACGCGCAATTGCTGGCTGCATGCCAAGGCCTGGGCTTTGCCTTGCTGCCTGATTGGCTGGTGAGCAAAAGCATTGAGGCGGGCGAGCTACATGTCTGGCTGCCGCACTGGAGCATCCTGGGGGCTGAAGAAGCGTTTGCGGTGTGGTTTGTCTACCCGCCCAAGCGCATCGTGTCGTCCAAGGTGCGCTGTTTTATCGACTTTATCGTCGAGCAGCTCGGCGAAACGCCCTATTGGAAATAAGGCGTTTCTGTAGGAGCTGGCTTGTCGAGTCGTCGCACCGCTGCGGTGCTGGCGTCGCAGTATCAAATGCAAAGCAAAAGCCTATCTACCTGACGCAACGCGGTCTAAATGTGGGAGCGGGCTTGCTCGCGAATGCGCAGGGTCAGTCAATGCATCTGTCACTGACCCACCGCATTCGCGAGCAAGCCCGCTCCCACAGTTGACCGAGTACTGTCAACTGAAGCGGATATCCAGCGCCCGCAAGTAAGTTTGCAACCCGGCGTCCTGAATCGGGATCAGGAATGCCTCGGTGTCTGACTCATTGAAGTGCGCATGCCAGTAACCCGGCGGCGTTACGAACGCCAGCCCCGGCGACCAGTCCACACGCACCGGATTGCGGATCTGGCCATCGGCGTCCAGCTCCGTGCCCACCAGTGAGTAACAGCCTTTAGGGCAGTCGATGATGAAGTCCAGCGCAATCGACTGGTGCCGGTGCGGCTTCTGGATCGAACCCGCCGGCAGAATGCCGTACATGGCCCAGAGCACATGTGTGACGGTTCGGGTCTGGGGGAAATTGCGGTTGCCGAGCAAAATGCTGATGCGACTGCGGTCCTGGGCACGTGGGTCATCCGCCGCTTCCCGCAGCTTCTGGTTGGCCAGCGCGGCGGGATACAGCGTAGGCACGAAGCGATCAGTGCTGCGCGTCGCGCCCAGGTAGTGCAACAGCGGTTCATCATGCACGTAGTACAGGCGTGCATCCTGTGAAGCACTGAAACGCGCGGGCTGCAGGCCCGGCAGCGCGATAAAGCAACCGCTGGACCACTGGATCTCATGTTCGCCCTGCACCACGCGGCCCTCGCCTGCGATGACATAAAACACCTGTGAGGTCGCATTGGGGTGCAGCTCCAGGGCATCACCGGCGTTCAAGCGGATAAAGTTGGCGCACAACCCCGGCCCGGTTGCCGGGCCTTCACAGCCCAGCGCTTCGCTGAGGTCAAGCGCGACGACACGCGAGGCGCCGCTGTCGTACAGCGAGGCCGGGAAGCTGTGGTATGGAATCCGGGGAATCAGATTGGCGCTGATCGGGTTGGCCGCCTTGCTGTACTCGAAGTACTCGGCGTCGGTCAGGTCGGGCTTGAATTCGCTGTTCATGGTTCACCTCAGGCTTGGGCTTGTTTGCAATGACTATAGGCATTGCCTCCACGGGGATTAAGTCCTCGACTGGCACAGCAGTTGTGCAGGATGGGGCGGCTCTGCCCTGTGACGGTGCAATCGGCCTGTCCAGCGCCTGAGCGTGAACCCATGATCCATGTACTCAGCGTGTATCTCATGCTCAAACGTCATAATCCCCGGTTCCTCTGCGTGGTAATCTTGGCGCCACCACGAATAGACATTGATCGTCACATGACGATGACCAAAGCCAGGAAAGAACATGCCAAAGATTTCTCACTCAGCGCTGCGCCGCAACTTCCGTGAACTGCTTGCAAAACAAATCTGCGTTGAAACCGCCTCCGTCTTCGACCCCATGTCCGCGCGCATCGCCGCCGACCTGGGTTTTGAAGTCGGCATCCTCGGTGGTTCGGTCGCCTCTTTGCAGGTACTTGCAGCCCCCGATTTTGCGTTGATCACACTGAGTGAGTTCGTTGAACAGGCCACCCGCATCGGCCGCGTCGCCCAATTGCCGTTTATTGCCGACGCTGACCACGGTTACGGCAATGCCTTGAACGTGATGCGCACCGTCGAAGAACTTGAGCGTGCCGGTGTGGCCGCGCTGACCATTGAAGACACGCTGTTGCCGGCGCAGTTCGGGCGCAAGTCCACCGACCTGATTTCCGTCGAAGAAGGCATCGGCAAAGTGAAGGCGGCGCTTGAAGCGCGTGTCGACCCGGAACTGTCGATCATTGCCCGTACCAACGCCGGTGTGCTGCCCACCGAAGATGTCATCGCCCGCACCAAAGCCTACGAGAAAGCCGGCGCGGACGGGATCTGCATGGTTGGCGTCAAAGACTTCGACCACCTTGAGCAGATCGCCGCCAACCTGACGGTGCCATTGATGCTGGTGACCTACGGCAACCCGCAGCTCAATGACAGCGAGCGCCTGGCGGCCCTGGGCGTGCGCATTGTGGTGGCCGGCCACGGTGCTTACTTTGCATCGATCAAAGCCACTTACGACAGCCTGCGCGCCCAGCGCAAGCTGACCAGCAGCACGTCCAATCTCAGCGCTACGGAGCTGACCCATACCTACACGTTGCCGGAAAGTTATGTGGCGTGGGCTGAAGAGTTTATGGACGTTAAAGAGTAATTGCCGCGACGGTGCTGATTGTTGCAATCAGCACCGGATGCTCGCGGTGCGGGCTGCTTCAATCAAGCCTCCAGCGTTCCCCGCGATTATTGCCCGTGCCTTTGTAGCCGCCGTCTCCATCCGGCTCCCAGCCGCCTCCCGCATTCAAGCCCGTGCCGATAAAGCCACCGCGACCATCGGATTCAAGCCCCCTGCCCTCGTTCTTGCCGGTGCCTATATAGCCGCCACGACCATCGGACTTGTACCCACGCTTGCGGTACTCGCCGGTGCCTTCATACCCGCCGTTACCATCGGAGCGCCAACTGGCGCCTGAGGCCTTGCCGTCGCCACGGAAATAGCCTTTGCCGTCCGACCGATAATCCTCACCAGCGTTAAAACCTGTGCCCTTGTACCCGCCCGATCCGTCCGGGCTGAACCCGCGGCCATTGTTGTAGCCGATGCCTCTGAGGCCACCGTCATCGGCGGGAATATAGCCTTTGCCGTTATTTTTACCGGTGCCCCTGAGCGAACCATCCTTTTGCAACTCATAGTCACCGCCCAGGTTTCCCCCGGTGCCTTTAAGGCCGCCACGGCCGTCCGGCTCATAGCCGTTGCCTGTGTTGATGCCGGTGCCGATAAAACCTTCGGCTGCCAGCGCTGAGGCGCTAAGCCCCAATAAAACAGCAGCGAGCAGGGTATATGACGCTTTTTTCATGAGGCCTCTGGTCCTTTCAGAGAGGATGATGTGCGCCATGATAGGACATGGGTTTTGCGCCGCAAGTGCAACAGTCTTGTTACAAGCAAATAATTAGACGCGCGCAGTCATACCCCGATTACTCATGGCGAGCTTCAAGTATCAACATTTATATATAAGGATCAAAAAATCCGCCGCAGAGCCTGCGGCGGCAAACCAAAGGTTTTTGTCGAAGCAGAGCGGCTAAGACCTGATCAACGCTACACCCGTAGAACATTAAAAGAGGTGAAGTTTAATTAATCGAATTTAATCCTAGGCGCCGCTGCAGGCTGCGAAAAATATGATAAAAATCAGCTTCGACAACCACGTCGAGCAGAATAAAAACAGCACCACGCTCACCTGAAACATCTGCCATAAAACCTTAAGCGCTCTTCAAGCATGCGGTGTTTCTGTGCACGCGTTAATTATTCCGGGGAAGCAATAACATGATCAAACAGTGGAGCCTGTTAACGCTGGCGGTGTGCGCCAGTATCAGCCAAGCGGCCCTCGCCGAGTCGGTCAGCGACCAGGCCGATTCCAAAGGTTTTATCGACGGCAGCAGCATTACCGGGCTGTTGCGCAACTATTACTTCGACCGCGACCGCCAAAGTGGCAAGGCCGACAACCGCGACTGGACCCAGGGCGCGATGCTCAACTACGCCTCGGGCTTTACCCAGGGCACCATCGGCTTTGGCGTGGATGCCTACGCCTACGGCGCGATGAAACTGGATGCCACCCACGCCGATGCCGGCACTGGTGAGTTGCCAACCAACCGCAATGGCGACCCGGAAAATGGCTATGGTTCGGTGGGCGCTGCGGTGAAGATCAAGGTCTCCAAGACCCAGCTGAAATTCGGTGACATGCAACCCACTGCGCCGGTATTCGCCACCGGCGGCACGCGCATTCTGCCGCAGACCGCCACCGGGTTTGACCTCACCAGCAGCGAAATCGCCGGCCTGGACCTGGAAGCCGGGCACTTCACCAGCACCAACAGCGGCATGACCAGCAACCATGACCACGATATCTACGCGACCTACGCCAACGTGGCGGCCAACAGCGCAAGTTTTGTCGGCGGCAAATACACCTTCACGCCATCGTTGAGCGCGACCCTGTATGCGGGCGAGCTGGAAGACATCTGGCGCCAGTACTACACCAACCTCAACTACGTGATCGCGCTGGGGCACGACCAGTCACTGGCGCTGGACGGCAACCTGTACCGCACCCTCGACACCGGCAGCGCCAAGGCCGGGGCCATCAACAACACCACCTACTCGGTGGCGGCGGCTTACTCGTTCCTGGCGGCGCACACCCTGACGCTGTCGTTTCAGAAAGTCCACGGCGACACGCCGTTCGACTACATCGGCACCGGCAACAATGGCGCGGGCGAAGGCGGCGACTCGGTATTCCTCGCCAACTCAATCCAATGGGGCGACTTCAACGGCCCGGGCGAACAGTCGTGGGGCGTGCGTTATGACCTGAACATGGCCAGCTACGGCGTACCGGGCCTGAGCTTCATGACCCGTTACGTCAACGGCTCGGACATCAACGGCACCCACACCCCGACCAACAGTGCCTATGCCGGCGACTATGGCGCCGATGGCGACCACCACGAGACCGATGTGGAAGCCAAATACGTGCTGCAAAGCGGCCCGGCGAAAAACCTGTCGTTTCGTGTGCGTGACGCCATGGTTTCATCCAACGCCGACCAACGCGACGGCAAGTTGAATGAGCTGCGGGTGATCGTCGACTATCCGTTTACGCTGCTGTAAGTGACTTGGATGTGCGGGCCAATGGTTTCGTGGCCCGCACATTCAGACGCTATGCCGCACGTGTTAGAACGTCTCAGGGCCTGACAATGAATCCGCTGTAATCGGTCGACGGCTGCATTTCAAAGTAAGTCTGCTGAGCATTAAGCGTAGGAACAGGACCGTGCAGGAATAATCTTACGTGCTGGCCACTGGTCCACCCTTCGGCCACAGGGTCATTGGGTTTGATTTTCACCCGGATGGGCACGGACTTATTGGCTGTCTCGAACTTCAGCCAAGTCACGACCAAGATGGCTTTGTCCAGGACAGTGGCAGTCGCTTGGGCATAAATGACTTTCTGATCACATCCCAGCAACGCGATGTTCTTCTGGGATCCGTTCATCTGAGCGAAAGCGTCGAGGTAAGCCAGTTGCTGCCCGGCGATCGATAACGGCACTTGCTGACGTTTACTCACTGACATCGCGGACCATGCGTCAACCACCTCGGCCAAGGTGCCCGGATGCATGGCCGGCGCCTTACTCACCTGTGCTACCAAAGCTTGCATTTGCGCCTGCGAAGGTTTGGCGCCTTTACGTCGCTTGGCCAGTTTGCCCAGATGACTGGGAATCAACGGCGGCGCTACATAGGCAGGTCTTGGAGTGAGCTGCACAGGAACGTCGGACGCTTGAGTTTTCTCCTTTTCGTGTGCGCAGCCTGGCATGTGTGAATTCAGGGCTTTGAAAAAAAAGTTATCCCTTTGCGAAATTGAAGCCACAACTTCTTCGAGGCAACCATCGCAAAAATAAAAGAGTGTTCTGTCGCTATGGGCAAAGCTGGCTGACACCTTCGCGTCCATGTCCCAACACACTGCCTCCGTCATCAGTTCTTTTGCCATCAGGTGTGGTTACCGTTTACTTAGTTGTTTAGCGCACCAGCTTACCTATCAATGCTGTGAGCAACCACAGGAACGGACGCCGTGACCTTGACGCCCCCTGTGTTTAAACTGGACGCCAACATTCGTTCAACCTTTTATGAGGCACTCATGGCCAACCACGACCTGTCCTTCACCCCCGACCCGGATGCCGACTCCATCTCCAGCGACGTCATCGGTTTCAACGGCATCCTGGTTTCCACCCAGATCCCGACCCACGCCGACGGCAGTCTGGAACTGGGCGATATCACTCTGCAAAGCGAATGCACCCTGCAAGCGCTGAAGGTCGCGCTGGAGAAAGCCGGCAGCTCCATGGACCGGGTGATGCACCTGACCATCTACCTCACCGACATGGCGGATCGCGCGGCATTCAACGAAGTCTACAAGCGCTTTTTCGCCAAGCCCTGGCCTGTGCGTGCAGCCGTCGGCGTGGCTGCTTTGGCGGTAGAAGGCATGCGCGTGGAAGTCACCGCGATGGCGGCCAAGGCCTGAGTTATCACCCGCAATACACATCTACTGTGGGAGCTGGCTTGCCTGCGATTACATCACCTCGGTGTGCCTGATGTACCGAGTTGCCTGCATCGCAGGCAAGCCAGCTCCCACACGTCGCCCTGCGGTAGATGCCGGTCAGGCATTTCACAGCTACAATGCGCGCCTCAACCGTGACAAGCCTGACTAAAAAAACTATGTCCTTGCCCAAGCACCACCTGGAATTGCTCAGCCCTGCCCGCGATGTCGCCATCGCACGCGAGGCTATCTTGCATGGCGCCGACGCCATCTACATCGGCGGCCCAAGCTTCGGCGCGCGCCATAATGCGTGTAACGAGGTGAGCGATATCGCTCAACTGGTCGAATTCGCCCGCCGTTACCACGCGCGCGTGTTCACCACCATCAACACCATCCTGCATGACAATGAACTGGAGCCCGCGCGCAAGCTGATCCATCAGCTGTACGACGCCGGTGTCGATGCGTTGATCGTGCAAGACCTGGGCGTGATGGAGCTGGATATTCCGCCGATCGAGCTGCACGCCAGCACCCAGACCGATATCCGCACCCTGGCCCGCGCCAAGTTTCTCGACCAGGCCGGTTTCTCGCAGTTGGTATTGGCCCGTGAGCTGAACCTGCAGGAAATCCGCGCAATCGCCGACGAGACCGACGCCGCCGTCGAATTCTTCATCCACGGTGCGCTGTGTGTGGCGTTCTCCGGGCAGTGCAACATCTCCCACGCGCAGAATGGCCGCAGCGCCAACCGTGGCGACTGCTCCCAGGCCTGCCGCCTGCCGTACACCTTGAAAGATGACCAGGGCCGCGTCGTTGCCTTTGAAAAGCACCTGCTGTCGATGAAAGACAACAACCAGAGCGCCAACATTCGCGCACTGGTCGAAGCCGGCGTGCGTTCGTTCAAGATCGAAGGCCGCTATAAGGACATGGGCTATGTGAAGAACATCACCGCCTATTACCGCCAGCGCCTGGATGACGTGCTCGAAGACCGCCCCGACCTCGCCCGCGCCTCCAGCGGCCGTACTGCGCACTTCTTCCTGCCCGACCCGGAAAAAACCTTCCACCGTGGCAGCACCGACTATTTTGTCACCGACCGCAAGGTCGACATCGGCGCTTTCGATACCCCGACCTTCACCGGCCTGCCGGTGGGTGTGGTGGAAAAAGCCGGCAAGCGCGACTTGCAGGTGGTCACCCATGAGCCGCTGTCCAATGGCGACGGCCTCAATGTGCTGGTCAAACGTGAAGTGGTGGGGTTCCGCGCCAACATCGCCGAGCCTAAAGGCGAATTTGAGGAAGACGGTGAAAAACGCTACCGCTACCGCGTCGAGCCGAATGAAATGCCGGCCGGCTTGCACCAGTTGCGCCCCAACCATCCGCTGAACCGCAACCTCGACCATAACTGGCAACAAGCGCTGCTCAAAACCTCCGCCGAACGCCGCATTGGCCTGGCCTGGGTGGCACGCCTGCGTGAAGACCAGCTCGAAGTCACCGCCACCAGCGAAGAAGGCATTAGCGCCAGCGTCACCCTGCCCGGCCCGTTTGGCGTGGCCAACAAGCCGGAACAGGCGCTCGACACCCTGCGCGATCTGCTTGGCCAACTCGGCACCACCGAGTACCACGCCACGCACATCGAGCTGGATGCGCCGCAGGCGTTCTTCATCCCCAACTCGCAGCTCAAGGCCTTGCGCCGCGAAGTGATCGAAGCGCTGACCGCCGCACGCATTGCCGCGCACCCGCGTGGTGGGCGTAAAGCTGAAACCTCGCCGCCGCCGGTGTACCCGGAAGCGCACCTGTCGTTTCTGGCCAACGTGTATAACCAAAAGGCCCGCGACTTCTACCACCGTCACGGCGTCAAGCTGATCGACGCCGCCTTCGAAGCCCACGAGGAAACCGGCGAAGTGCCGGTGATGATCACCAAGCACTGCCTGCGTTTCTCGTTCAACCTGTGCCCTAAACAAGCCAAGGGTGTGACCGGCGTGAAAACCAAAGTGGCGCCGATGCAGTTGATTCACGGCGACGAAGTGCTCACCCTGAAGTTCGACTGTAAGCCGTGCGAGATGCACGTGGTGGGCAAGATCAAGGGGCATATCCTTGGGTTGCCGCAGCCGGGCAGTAAGGTGGAGCACTTCAACCCGGAAAACATCATCTTTCAGGGTACGCACTGACCCTTGGCGGGCGGGGCCACCACCAGCCCCGCTGTAACCCCGCTGCCGCCAGCAGGATTGCAGCCACACCCAGCCATTGCAGCCAACCCAGGCGATGGCCGAAGGCAATCCAGTCGACAAAAATCGCCGCAATCGGATAGATAAACGACAGTGCACCGGTAATGGCAGTGGGCAGTTTCTGGATCGCGCCGTACAACAACACGTACATCAAGCCGGTGTGCACCACGCCTAGCGTCAGCAGTGCAGCCCACGCATTGGTTGACACCGGCAAGCTGTTCCAGGGCACCAGCGGCGCGAGTAACAGTGCGCCGGTGGTCACCTGGATCAACGCTATCAAATGCGGCGGCACTTCCTTCAGGCGTTTGATGATCAGTGCAGCAATCGCATACAAAAATGCCGCGCCCAAGGCCAGGGCGATACCCGCCAGGTAGTCAGCGCCACCGCTTTGCTGCTCGCCGTGGGCCGTGACAATCGCCAACATGCCGAGGAACGCGACGCTCAACCACGCCAGTTTCTGCACGGTGATTTTTTCACCGAGAAACACCGCGGCCAGCATCACCAACATAAACGGCTGCACGTTGTAGACCGCCGTGCTGATGGCGATTGACGCGTGGGAATAGGACTCGAACAACAGCAACCAATTGCCGACGATGGCCACGCCGCTGAGCATCGCCAGGCCGAACTTGGCCCAGGTGAGCAACTCCAGTCGCAGATAACCCAGCAGTGCGCAGACCAGCAACAGGGCCAGCGCGCCGATGACGCAGCGCCAGAACACTACTTCGATCACCGACACGCCCGACACCAGCACAAACCAGCCGATAGTGCCCGAAATCAGCATGGCGGCGACCATTTCCCACGACCCGCGACGGATAGATGTGTCCACGATCAAAGCTCCTCAAGTGAGGCACAATTATGGCAATCTGCTGGTCAGCGGCTCCAGCGACTAAAAAAGGCAAACACCTTTATTCACCTATTGTTATTAGGCAGACAGCATGATTGACACCATCGACCAGCAACTGATCGCCGCCTTGATGGACGACTCGCGCCTGTCGCTCAAGGCCTTGGCGGGCATTACCGGGCTGTCATCGCCCAGCGTCGGCGAACGCTTGCGCCGGCTTGAAGAGCGCGGTGTGCTCACCCACTACACCGTCGATATTGACCCCAGGCATTTTGGCTATTTGCTGCAAGCCATCGTGCGCATTCGCCCCTTGCCCGGCAAGTTGCAGGAGGTGGAGCGCCAGATCCAGGCGATCCCCGAGTTCACCGAGTGCGACAAGGTCACCGGTGACGACTGCTTTATCGCGCGCCTGCATGTACGCACCATGGACCAGCTCGACAGCCTGCTCGACCGTCTCAACGCCTATGCCGAAACCAACACCGCCATCGTCAAGAAAACCCCGGTAAAACGCCGTTTGCCGCCCCTGGCTGATTAGTGATTTTGCGTCACCAACGCAGTGACGCAATCGCTATTCTGTCATCACTGGCAGGTCTTTATGCTGGGCTCCACTGATTGGAACCCACAGGTATAAAGCTCATGTACGTGATTACTGGCATTACTGGCAAAGTCGGCGGCGCCCTGGCGCGCAACCTCATCAAGGCAGGCCAACCGGTGCGCGCGGTGATGCGTGATGCGGGTAAGGCGGCCTACTGGGCCGAGCAAGGTTGCGATGTTGTATTTGCGCAGATGGACGACGCACAGGCATTAACCGAAGCGTTCAAGGGTGCAACCGGCGTGTTTATCCTGCCGCCTCCCGGGTTTGATCCGCAGCCTGGTTTTCCCGAGGCCCGAGCGGTAATTGCCGCCGTCTGCCAGGCGCTACAGGCGGCTGCACCGAAAAAGGTGCAGTGCCTCTCGACCATCGGCGCCCAGGCGACTGAGGTCAACCTGCTGACCCAACGCACCCTGATGGAACAGGCCCTAAGCACGCTGGACATTCCGGTGACCTTCCTGCGCCCCGCCTGGTTTATGGAAAACGCGCTGTACGACGTGATCAGCGCGCGGGAAACCGGCGTGATCCACAGCTTTCTGCAGCCGTTGGAAAAAGCCGTGCCGATGATCGCCACGGCGGATATCGGCACCCTTGCCGCGCAGCTGCTGCAACAGGCGTGGGCCGGCCACCGGGTGGTTGAACTGGAAGGCCAGTGGGTCAGCCCCAACGACATCGCACATACCTTGTCCCATGTGCTCGGCCGCGACGTGCGCGCTGAAGCGGTGGCGCGTGACACCTGGGAGGCCTTGTTGCGTGCCCAGGGCGCTCAAAACCCATTGCCACGTATGCGCATGGTCGATGGGTTTAATGAAGGCTGGATCTGTTTTGAGCATGAGCAGGTGCTTAAGGGAAGAACATCGTTGCTTACGGTGCTGCGTGAACTGGCGGATAACACTCACTGATTACGGCAAACAGGCTTCCTGTGGCGAGCAGGCTTGCCCTGCGCTGGGCTGCGCAGCAGCCCTAAAACAGTCACCGCGTATTTCCAGCTGTATTGCATGGTTAGGTATAGGGGCCGCTTCGCGCCCCGACGCAGGGCAAGCCTGCTCGCCACAACAGGCCTGTTCGCCACAGGAAATCGGTTCAACACGGGGATGGGCGTAGAAATATCGGGACACGCAAGTGTTCCAGGCTGGGCCGATTGCGCTGCTAGCGTCAAAGCTTCTTATTCAAGCAAGGAACAACGGATTGTCTCCTCAACCCAACTCCCATCTGTTACGTCGTGGCCGCTATTCAGAAACCGGTCGAGCTTATTTGGTCACTGCCGTGGTGCATCAGCGTCTGCCCTTGTTTCGGGATATTCAGCTGGGCCGTTTGTTGGTCGCAGAATTTAAACGAACTCACGAAGCGGGCCTGGTCAACTCACTGGCGTGGGTGGTGATGCCGGATCATTTTCATTGGTTGTTCGACCTGAACAACTCAACACTGCGCGATGTGATGCGCCAGACCAAGTCGCGCAGCACGCTCAGCATCAATCGAGCGCGTGGCAGTCGAGAAAGGTTCTGGCAGCGTGGTTACCATGACCGCGCCGTTCGCGCCGATGAAGATCTTCTGAAAATGGCCCGCTATATCATCGCCAACCCTCTGCGAGCCGGGCTGGTTGAGCACATTGGTGATTATCCGTTATGGGATGCGGCCTGGTTATAAAATTGACTTACTGGATGAGCAAACTTGTTATGGCCAACAGGCTTGTTGTGGTGAGCCTGCTTGTTGTGGCGAGCAGGCTTGCCCTGCGTTGGGCTGCGTAGCAGCCCCAAAAACACTCACCGCGTATTTCCAGGTGTATTGCGTCGTCAGGTATAGGGGCCGCTTCGCGCCCCAGCGCAGGGCAAGCCTGCTCGCCACAACAAGCCTGCTCGCCACAAAAGCTGTGTTCGTCGAGTTAGTCGTGCAACGCTTTTGCAGCAGTCAGCAAGCCTTGGAATTTGCAGTATCGGGCCTTCAGCGTCATTTGTTGCCGGGTATCCGGGATGTAGCGCATTTTCACCCTCATCCCTGCCGCCAACAGGTCTATGCCAATCGCCATAAACCCCAGCTTCGCCGCCCCCACACACGCGCTCAGTTCACTGCCGTGCAACGTAAAAATCTCCCGCTGGAGGATATTGGCCAGCAACTGCGCCCAATACTCACTCCGCGCCCCGCCGCCGACCAAGGCGCAGGCGGTCACATCGGCACCGGTCGATTGCACCGCACGCAGCGCATCGAGCAGGCCGAAACCCACGCCTTCCATCACGGCATAGCCGAGCATCGCAGGCGTGCAGTCATGCCCCAGGTTCATAAACCCACCACGCAATAACGGGTCGTTGTGCGGTGTACGCTCCCCGGCCAGGTACGGCAGAAACAACGGCGTCGACAGCGGCACCGGCTGGTCGATGGGCAACTGCGCCTGCACTTGATCCAACAAAGTTTGTTCATCCACTTGGCCAGTCAACCGCGTCACCCAGCGCAAACAACTGGCCCCGGCGAGCATCGCGCCCATGGTGTACCAGCGGTTGGGCAACGCATGGCAGAAGCTGTGTACGGCACTGGCCGGGTTACCGGCGGCGTGGTCGGTGATGGCGACGATGGCCGCGCTGGTGCCCAAGGTGATGAAGCCGTCACCGGCATTGACCGCACCGATGCCGACCGCCGCTACCGGGTTATCGCCGCCGCCACCGGCAATCACCACCGTGGGCGACAGGCCCAACCCGTCTACATTCAGTACACCACTGGCTGCGCCGCCTTCCACCAGCCGGGGCATTTGCGCAGGCGAAAGCCCCGTGGCGTGCAGCATCGGCGCAAACCATTCACGCTGCGCGACGTTCAGCCACAGGGTGCCGGCCGCATCCGACATATCGCTGATGCGCTCGCCGGTCAGGCGCAACCGCAGGTAGTCCTTGGGTGACAACACGCATTCAATCGCCTTGAACACCTCGGGTTCGTGCTGTTGCAGCCACAGCAGTTTGGGCGCCGTCAGCCCGGCCATGGGCAGGCTGCCGGTGACTTCGGCAAACTCACTGCCCAGTTGCTCGGCCTGGGCCACTGCGCGCGCGTCATCCCACAGGATGGCCGGGTACAGCACGCGATCATCCTTGCCCAGCAATACCGCGCCATGCATCTGCCCGGACAGGCCGATGCACGCCACACGCGCAAACGCCGCGTGCTCGCGTAACTGCGCCAGCGCCTGCAAACAGGCCTGCCACCAGTCTTCAGGGGCCTGTTCGGACCAGCCGCTGTGGCGCCGCGAAACGCTCAGGCGCACACCGGCGTGGGCCAGCACGCTGCCGTCGAGGTCCATCAGGATCGCCTTGAGTTCTGAAGTGCCGAGGTCTATGCCGAGGGAAACAGGGGTGCGCATACGTAGGTTATTCCACTTCAATACAGCCACAGGAGTGACGCCGTTGCAGGCTCGGCGCCAGGCGCACGCTTTGGGTGGGTGCGCCGGGCGTGGCCATGCGTTGCAACAGCATATGCACCGCGCGGGCCCCTAGCTCTTTGACCGGCTGGGCGATCAGGGTCAGGCGCGGCACGAAGAAATCCGCCCAGTCAAAATCATCAAAACCCACCAGGGCCATCCGGTTTGGCACCTCAATGCGCGCATCACGCAGGGCGTGCATGGCGCCCAGCGTCATCAGGTTATTGCCGGCCATGATGGCCGTGGGTGGCGCCGGTAACGCCAGCAACTGCGCCGTGGCTTGCCGCGCCGGTTCACTGTTGGAACCGCCGTTGACCAATAACTGCGGGTCGAACACCAGCCCCGCCATCTGTAACGCCGCACGGTAACCGGCCACACGCTCATCGGTGGTGCCCAGCCCTTCGCGCCCGGCAATAAAGCCAATGCGCCGGTGCCCATGTTCAATCAGGTGTGTAACCAGCGCCTGGGTGGACTGGGTGTTCTCCACCCCGACCTGATCAAACTGCTCGCTCATCATGCGGTCCACCAGCACCGTCGGCATCTCGTTGGCCTGCAGATACTCCAGCGCCCTGGAGCCGGTCGACGGCGCCAATAGAATCCCGTCAACGCGCCGGTGATGCAGCGCGGTGACCACCCGCAACTCCTGTTCCGGGTCGTCGTGCGGGTCGGCAAACAGCATCATGTAGCCGTGGCGCGCGCACTCGGTTTCAATCGCGTGCACGGTTTCGCTGAAGTAATGGTTGGACAGCGCCGAGATCGCCACGCCAATGGTATTGGTGCTGGATCGCGCCAGCGAGCGCGCCAGGGTGTTGGGGATGTAACCCAGTTCCTGAATCGCGCGCTGCACGGCCTGCACCGTGGCCGGGCTGACCTTGCGGGTGCCGTTCAACACGTGGGACACGGTCGAGGTCGACACCCCGGCCCGGCTTGCCACGTCATCCATGGTGACCACGACGCTTTCCCCTTTAACTCAATGTTTACTCGACCAGCCGCTGTACGTCGCCACGTTGTCGCGGGTGATCAGTTTTGGCGTGAGCAGGGTAACCGCTTCGGCCGGGGCTTTGTCATTGAGAATGTCATTGCCGACGTTGACGGCAGTCTGGGCCATGGCCCAAGGGTCCTGGCTGGCGGATGCCTGGATCTGGGTGTCGGTCTTCAGCGCATTTTCGATATCCGGCGCGCCGTCCACCGAGGTAATAATGATGCCGCTGCGCTTGAGCTGTTTGGCCGCCAGGTCGCTGCCGATGGCTTGCGGGTCATTGATCGCGAACAGGCCGTCGATTTTCGGGAAGCGCGTGAGGTAACCCTGCATCACATTCAAGCCACCTTCGCGTGAGCCTTTGCCGTCCTGATCATCGGACAGCACCTTGATGTCCGGTGCGCCGGCCAATGCCGCCTTGCAGCCTTTGACGCGGTCGGTCACGGCGGTAACCTGCGGGCCGTTCTGGATAATCACGTTGCCCTTGCCCGCCAGCTTGTCCACCAGGAACTGGCAGGCCAGTTTGCCGGCTTCGACGTTGTCGGTTTGCACTGTGGCGTTTACGCCCTTGGCGTCCACATCCACGGCCACCACCACAATGCCGGCATCCCGGGCTTTCTTGATCGCCGAGGCCATGGCCGACGGGTCGACGGCATTCAGCAGGATCAGGTCGACCTTGGATGAGATGAAGTTGTCGATCTGGGAAAACTGCTTGCTCAAGTCATAATCGGCCGACACCGAGGTGACCTTCACAGCAGGGTTCAGCTCTTTGGCCCGCGCAGTGGCGCCGTCGGCCAGGGTCACAAAATACGGGTTACCGAGCGAGCCCATGCTGATGCCCAGGGCTTTGAGTTCGCGGGCCTCCACGCCATGGGACATCAGGGCAGCCAAGGCCATAACGGGAAAGATACGTTTGAAGTTCATACCGGTCTCTCTTGTGATTGTTGTTGAGGTGAATCAGGTACGTGCGCCGGACTGGCGATAGCGATCCAGCGCCACTGCGCCGATGATCACGATGCCCTTGATGATGTACTGCCAGATATCCGATACACCCAGCAGCACCAGGCCGTTGGTGAGCACCGCGATAATCAGTGCGCCGATCAGCGTGCCGCCGATGGTGCCAACCCCGCCGGTAAAGCTGGTGCCACCCAGGATCACCGCCGCAATCGCATCTAGCTCATAGGATTGCCCCAGTTGCAGGCCATTGGCGGCGAACAGGCGCGACGCGCTCATTACGGCGCCAAGACCGGCCAGCGCGCCGGACATGGCGTAGACAAACAGCAGCACTTTCCACACCTTGATGCCCGACAGCCTCGCCGCCTCCGGGTTGCCGCCCACCGAATAGATCTGCACGCCCATCACGGTGCGGCGCAATATGAACCACGACAGCAGCACCACGGCCACGGCGATGATCACCAGCCACGGCACGCCGAGCACCGAGTCATTGCCGATAAATGCAAACGGCAGGTCGGGGTTGAATACAGTCTTGTCATCGGCCAATAAACGCGCCAGCCCACGCATGGCGGTCAATGCGCCAAGCGTGACGATAAACGGCGGCAAACGCATGAAGGCGATCAGCCCGCCGTTGACCAGGCCCAGCAACAGACCAAAACCGATGCCCGCCGCAATCCCGAACATGCCGAACTGCGGCGACATCGATGCCTGCAAGGCCACCACCGCAGACGCCGCCAGAATCGCGCCCACCGACAGGTCAATACCCGCCGTCAGGATCACAAAGGTCATGCCCGCCGCCAACACCACATTGACCGAGGCTTGCTGGGTGATGATCGACAGGTTTTGCACCGTGAGGAAGTTCTCGCTGGCCAAGGCAAAGCCCACCAGCAGCAAAACCAGCACGGGCAGCATGCCGACAGTGCGCATCAGTTCACGCAGGCGCTCGGCCTTGCCGGTTGTTGCAATCATTGAATCAGCCATGGGCAGCCACCTGATCGCCACCGGTGGCGAGGTCGATAATACGTTCCTGGGAAATGACGTGGCCTGAAGCCCCACCGACTTCGGCCACCAACTGGCCTTCGCGCATGATCAGCACACGGTCGCAGGTGCCGATGATTTCCGGCAACTCGCTGGAGATCACCACAATGCCCACACCGGCCAGTGCCAGTTGATTGATGATGCGGTAGATCTCGGACTTGGAGCCGATGTCCACGCCGCGAGTCGGTTCGTCGAGGATAAGCACGTGCGGCTTGACCTCCAGCAGCCGCGCCAACAGCACCTTTTGCTGATTGCCGCCGGACAACGCGCCGACATTGACCTTGCCCGACGCCACGCGAATCGACAGCGACTTGATCGCATCATTGGAGCGTTGCGCAGCGTGCCCACGGTCCAGCACGCCACCGGCATGCGCATCCGGCACACAGGCGCAGACGTTGATGTTGTCGGCCACGCTCATGTCCAGGAACAGGCCCTGAGCCTTGCGGTCTTCGGTGAGGTACACCACACCTGCGCGAATCGCATCCGCCGGGTTTCGCAGCTGAGTAACGGTTTTGCCGACTACCTCCAGGGTGCCGGAGGTGCGCGGGTCGGCGGCGAAGATCAGCCGCGCCAGCTCCGTGCGCCCTGCCCCGACCAGCCCGGCAATGCCCAGCACTTCACCGGCATGCAGGTCGAAGCTGCAATTGCGCACGCGTTTGCCGTCGGCCATGTCGCGCACGCGCATTACCACGTTGCCGGGGTTGTACGCGGCGTGTTCCTTCTTGTAGAAGCCAGACAGATCGCGGCCGACCATCATCTTCACCAGCACTTCGGCTGACAGCGCATCGCGGGTCAATTCGCCGATGTACTGGCCGTCGCGCAGCACCGAGACCCGGTCCGACAACTCGTAGATCTCGGCCATGCGATGGCTGATGTAAATGATTGCCAGGCCCTGGCTGCGCAGTTGTTTGATCAAGGCAAACAGGCGGTCGGTTTCACGCGATGACAGCGGCGTAGTCGGCTCGTCCATCACCAGGATGCGTGCATGGGCATGCAGGGCGCGGGCGATTTCGACCAATTGGCGCTCGGCAATCGACAGGCTGCTGACGGGCGTCGCGGGTTTGAACTCGGCGCCCAGGCGTTGCAGCACTTCGACGCAGCCTGCCTGCATACCCTTGCGGTCGATGGTCCAGCCACGCCGCAGTTCGCGGCCCAGGTAGATGTTCTCGGCCACGCTGAGGTTCGGGCACAGGCTCAGTTCCTGGTAGATCACGGCGATGCCGAGGGTCTTGGCAGTGGCGGGGTCGAAGGTGGCGACGGGCTGGCCGTCGATGCGGATTTCACCGCCGGGATCGGCCTGGTAAGCGCCGGAAAGGATTTTCATCAAGGTCGACTTGCCGGCGCCGTTCTCACCCATCAAGGCGTGGATTTCACCGGGGTAAACCTTCAGGCCGACATTCTTGAGCACGCGCAAACCGTTGAAGGTTTTGCTGATGCCCTGCATCTCTAGCAAGGGGTCAAGGCTCATGGATGAGCTCCTGGATTTATTATTTTTGTAATCGAGTGTTGCCGACTCTATGCCAGAAGCATTTTCGTACGCAAGCGCTTGCGTGTGCCTTTTGTCGTTTGATTAAACGTTTCATCAAGCGCAAAACGAAGAAATTCGCCCTGCGCACCCAAAAATGAAATGAATGTTAAAGCCCCTCGAATTAAAAACCCGCCCAGCCCACAGGCACCCGGTCACACCGGCACCCCACGCCCGCACTTGACCGAGTCCAGCCAATAGCTTTCAGCCGCGCTCACGCGGGATCAGACTCTGCAGTTGCGTGGCCAGGAAGTTGGCATCGAAGGCAAAAGTGTCCGGGTCTTTCAAACCATTGGTTTTCTTCCACAGCCAATCATTTTTGTCGACCGCCAGCACCAGCGACACACTGCCGTGCCGCGCAGCGGTAAGGCCCATCACTGACACCGATATCAAACCACCAGCGCCCATGACTTCCGGCACAAATTCCACGGCCTTGCCAGTGATATGCACGGTGAGCTTCTCGGTCTTGAAGGTTGAACTCTCAGCCGGCAGGCCAGGGCCGCTGGCGACATAGGCTTCACGCTGGACTTCAAGCAAGCCGACGCTCTTGACCGGCTCCAGCCACTGCTCGATCTGCCCGAACACCTCACTGAGCTTTTGCGCCCAGCGCGCCGACTGCAGGTCAAATTGCTGTTTTTTATGCGCTTCGCTGTCGGCGTAATGACGAAGCATCTCGCCCAGTTGCTGTACATCGTCCATTGCAAGTTTCCTTGGGTAAGCCAGGTTGCGAGCGACGATCATGGCAGATGCGGCCGCTGACCGTATGATTAACGCCTGCGCAACTGCACCGGTGATTTGGCCGGCAACTGCGTATGACTAATCCATGGCCGATGGGTATGGTGAAGCAACATTCCTGTTCCGGAGCATCGCATGCGCACCATCGGCCTTATCGGCGGCATGAGCTGGGAGTCCAGCGCCGAGTATTACCGCATCATCAACCAGCGGGTGCGCGACCAGCTCGGGCCGCTGCGCTCGGCGCAACTGTTGATGTACAGCGTGGACTTCGGCCCGGTGGAACAGGCCCAGCATGCCGGGCGTTGGGATGACGCCGCGCTGATTCTCGAAGACGCTGCGCGCCGCCTGCAAGCGGGTGGCGCCGACTGTGTGGTGCTGTGTACCAACACCATGCACCTGGTGGCGCCGCGTATCGAGGCGGCCGTGTCGATTCCGTTCCTGCATATTGCCGATGCGGCGAGCGCTGCGGCAGTCGAAGCCGGCACCTTGACAGTTGGCCTGCTGGGCACCGCGTTCACCATGGAACAGGACTTTCTCACGTCCCGCCTGGCCGCACAGGGTTTAACCGTATTGGTGCCCGAACCGCACGAGCGCGAGGCCGTGCACCGGATCATCTATGAAGAGTTGTGTGTCGGGGTGATCAGCGAGGCTTCGCGCCAGGTTTACCAACGGGTGATCGAGTCATTGGCGGCACGGGGTGCCCAGGCGATCATTCTTGGCTGCACGGAAATCGGCCTGTTGATCAAGCCGCAGCACAGCCACCTGCCACTGCTGGACACCACCGAGCTGCATGCGCAGGCAGCGGTGGCGTTTGCACTGGCGGATTAGGCCGATTGGCGCAGGCGCGCCATGCTGACAGTGTCGACAAACTTGCCATCACGCAGGGCGTAATCGCGCAACAGGCCTTCTACTTCGAAGCCGAACTTTCGGTACAGGCCTTGCGCGGCTTGATTGTCGGCGTACACCGTAAGCTCCACGCGGTGCAGGTTCATCCAGTTGTCGGCCACCTCCAGCGCGGCCGCCAACAGTTTGGAGCCCACGCCCTTGCCCTGCCACGCCGTGGCCACGCCCATGCCGAACGAACCGACATGGCTGCGCCGCACTCGCAGGGTCTGTTCCAGGCCAAGCTGGCCAATCACCTCACCGCCATGCACCGCCACCAGCTGCAGCAGTCGCTCGTTATCGAGTTCCAGTTTGTTGCGCCAGGCCTCCACCGATTGATAAGGCATTTGCAGCACCTGACGGCACACGGCCGCGTCGTTATAGAGCGCAGCCACGCCTTCAAGGTGGGCTTCGGTAAAGCGCTGGATCACGATATGGGGTTCAGGTGTGTGCATTGTGTTTCATCCTTTGAAAAACAAGTGGCCGGCCAGTGTAGGCGGCAAGGTTGCACGATGGCTAGAGGCCGATAGCTGCGCATACAGGCTTGTGTGGCAAGTGAGCTGTTGTGGCGAGCAGGCTTGTCCTGCGTTGGGCTGCGCAGCAGCCCCAAAAAACAGACGCAGAGTGCTTTCAATAGTATCTCGTTGCCTACCTGGGGGCTGCTACGCAGCCCAACGCAGGACAAGCCTGCTCGCCACAGGAGAAAGTGGCGGCCTTCAAAAGTTATGTAGATACCTATGGCTATCGCAGGCAAGCCAGCTCCCACACAAGAGCAAACAGCTAAATGAGGCGCCTGTCAGCCACGCCGGCCGAGCGCTGTGCGCCACACCCGCGCAATGTCCGCCGCGCGCTCGCGCAACAGACGCGGCGCCTCGCTGCACGCCTGCTCAAGACTCATGGGGCCCGAAGGCAAGGCGAAAGCGGCGTCCACACCATGGGCGTACATTTGCTCGTAACCTTCGCCCAAGGTGCCGGCGATCACGATGACCGGCACGCCATGGCGTTGAGCAATACGCGCCACGCCAAACGGTGTTTTGCCACGCAAGGTCTGTGCATCGAAGCGGCCTTCACCGGTAATCACCAGGTCCGCATCGCGTACAGCTGCATCCAGGCCCACCAGCTCGGCGACAACTTCTACGCCCGCGCGGAACTGTGCGCCGAGAAAGGCCTTGGCCGCGAACCCCAAACCACCCGCCGCGCCGCTGCCGGGCTCGTCGCGCACGTCTTTAGGCAACACATGGGCGCAGTGATCGGCAAAGCGCCCGAGCGCCGCGTCAAGCTGCTCGACCTGTTGCGGGTTGGCGCCTTTTTGTGGGCCGAAAATCGCAGAGGCGCCCTGCGGCCCGCACAGTGGATTGTTGACGTCAGCCGCGATCTCAAAACGCACCTGGGCCAAACGTGGGTCCAGGTGTTCCAGGCTGATGTGCGCCAAACCTGCCAACGCCAGGCCACCCGGTGCAAGTGCCTGGCCCTGGGCGTCAAACAGCTGCACGCCGAGCGCCTGCATCGCGCCCGCACCTGCATCATTGGTGGCGCTGCCGCCAATCGCCAGGATGATGCGCTGCGCACCGGCATCCAGGGCCGCACGGATCAGCTCGCCGGTGCCGAATGTGCTGCTGATGCAAGCATCGCGCTGCCCCGGCCGCACGCGTTGCAAACCACTGGCTTCGGCCATTTCGATCATGGCTGTGTGGCTGTCTGCGAGCCAACCCCAGCGCGCCTCCACCGCCTCGCCCAATGGCCCGCGCACCGTTTCGCGGCGCAACTCGCCCTGGCAGGCAGCGAGTACCGAATCCACCGTACCTTCACCGCCGTCGGCCATCGGACACTGGACCAATTGTGCATCCGGCCACACCTGTGCGAGGCCGTCGGCAATCGCCTGGGCAACGCCTTCGGCACTCAGGCTGTCCTTGAACGAGTCGGGGGCGATGATGATTTTCATGGGCTTTCTCCGGTTTTTATAACGCCCATGCTGCCAGTTGCCATCGGCAATGACGCCGGTCCGATGCACAAGTACGGGTGAGGTTTGTTGTTCATTGCGACAAAGCCTGGGGCAGTAGCTGTACGCCGAGGTACAACGAAAGCATGCCGTCGAGGGTCAGTGGGTCGACGCCGCTGAGTTCGGCAATGCGTTCCATGCGGTAGCGCAGGCTGTTGCGATGAATGCCCAGGGCATCGGCACAGGCCTGGCTTTGGCCATCGTGCTCACACCAGCTGCGCAAAGTAGCCAACAGTTGGCCGTTGCTGTCCTTGGCCAGGACTTTACGCAGGGGGTTAAGCAATTCGTCCAGGGCGTCGTCGTTGCGGTGGCGCCAGAGCATCACCGGCAGGCGGTAGCGATTGAGGGTCAACAGCTGCGATTGCGGCAGAATATCGCGACCATAGGCCAGCAAGTCTCCAACGCGGCGGTAACACCGGCGCAACCCGGCCAGGCCATCGGCTTGGCCGCCCACGGCGACCCGCAAGATCTTCCAGCCCAGGCCCTGAAGTTTTTCCAGCAGTTTCGGGTTATCCACTTGGGTCGCCGCAGGCCTGCACCACAATAAGGAAAACTGTGCAGAACTGACGCACCAGCTGTCCGGGAACCGGCTGCTCAGCCAGGCACTCAAGGCCTCCGCAGATTGGCCCGCACCCAGCTCGAACAGGTAGGGCGTGCGGGCCAGCTGGGGTTTGAGCCCCAATTGCTGGGCCTCGTCGACCAGGCGCGGTGAGTCACCGTTGTCGGCCAGCAGCAAGGCCAGCAAGTCATCACAGCGTTGGCGGCGCCACTGTTGCTCGGCTTGTTGATGGCGGTGGCTGACGAGCATTTCGGCGGTCATGCGCACCAGTTGCGCGTAGGTGCGCAACAACTCAGGCTCGCCGGTGATACCCAGCACGCCGATCAGGCGCTGGTCGTGCATCAGCGGCAAGTTGATACCGGGCTGCACGCCCTTCAGGTGTTTGGCGGTCTGGCCGTCGATTTCCACGACCCGGCCATTGGCCAACACCAACTGCGCGCCTTCATGCCGGGTGTTGATGCGCTCCGGCTCGCCACTGCCCAGAATCAGGCCCTGACTGTCCATGACGTTGACGTTATAGGGCAGGATCGCCATGGTGCGATTGACGATATCCTGCGCCAGGTCATGATCCAGCTCGAACATGGGGCTAAGTTCCTTTAAAGGCGTGGTTGTTCATGCTCTTGTTCAGAGGCACAGCGCAAAGCCTGCCTGACAGTGCGCAAGCACAAAGACAGCACCCGGCAAGGTGGCCGAGACTCTTTGGGCGATCAACGTTACCCTCGCATCGCGAAAAATCATAATAAAGAGAGACTGCCATGTCACAGAGCGCCGCTGCCACACTGGCCACCGATGACGATAAAAACGCCATCTACAAGCGCATTACCCTGCGCCTGATCCCCTTCATATTTATCTGCTACTTGTTCAACTACCTGGACCGGGTGAACGTTGGCTTTGCCAAGTTGCAGATGCTCGATGCGTTGAAATTCAGCGAAACGGTGTACGGCCTGGGTGCCGGGATCTTCTTTATCGGCTACGTGCTGTGCGGCGTACCGAGCAACCTGGCGCTGACCAAATTCGGCCCACGGCGCTGGATTGCGCTGATGATGATCGTCTGGGGCACGCTGTCCACCTGCCTGCTGTTCGTCACCACGCCCAGCCACTTCTACGGCTTGCGTCTGTTGACCGGCGCAGCAGAAGCCGGGTTCTTCCCCGGCGTGGTGCTGTACCTCTCGCAGTGGTTCCCGACCTTTCGCCGTGGGCGAATCATGGCGTTGTTCATGTCGGCAATTCCGGTATCCGGCCTGCTCGGTAGCCCGTTTTCCGGCTGGATCCTCAACCACTTCGCCGCCGGCCAAGGCGGCCTGGCCGGTTGGCAATGGATGTTCCTGCTGCAAGGCATTCCCACGGTGATTCTGGGCGCCCTCGCCTACTTCCTGCTCAGCGACAGCTTTGCCAACGCCAAGTGGCTCACGCCCCATGAGCGTGCGGTGCTGGAAGCCGATCAGGCGACGGACCTGGCCAACAAACCGAAAACCACCACCGATTCCCTCGGCGAAGTGTTCAAGAACCCGGCGATCTGGGCATTCGGCCTGATTTACTTCTGCATCCAGAGCGGCGTGTACGCCATCAACTTCTGGCTGCCATCAATCATCAAGAATCTGGGCTTCAGCGATAATCTGGTGATTGGCTGGCTGAGTGCGATCCCGTACCTGCTGGCGGCCGTGTTCATGCTGCTGGTAGGCCGCTCCGCCGACTTGCGCAAGGAACGTCGCTGGCACCTGGTGGTGCCGATGTTGATGGGCGCGATTGGCTTGGTGATTGCGGTGAACTTCGCCACCACCCCGGCGATTGCAATTCTCGGCCTGACCATCGCCACCATGGGCGCCCTCACCGGCCTGCCGATGTTCTGGCCGGTGCCCACCGCCCTGCTTAGCGCGGGCGCGGCGGCTGGCGGTTTGGCGCTGATCAACTCCATGGGGCAGATGGCGGGGTTCTTGAGCCCGTATATCGTCGGCTTTGTGAAGGATGCCACCGGCTCCACCGACATGGCGCTGTACCTGCTGGCGGCCGTGATTGTGGCCGGCAGTGTGTTGGCGTTGCGCATGACGCGTACCTTGAAGGTTTAGTGCGGTCTCTTTGGGGATGGATTGCCTGTGGTGCGCGTCAGTGGGGCGTTGTTTATCGTGGGGGTGGGGGCATATCCGTTGCTGCGGTAACGGCGGCTTAGGGTTCCGCCCTGACGGCGGGTCACTTTTTGAAGGACCAAAAAGGTAACCAAAAAGTCCTCGC